>CAZZGG010000116.1:0-7304 GCA_964654125.1 uncultured Oscillospiraceae bacterium | reverse complement strand
GGGCGATGCTGCCGCGCGGGCTGCAGCCCAGGCTGATTGCTTCATGCTGGCGTGTCTTGGCCACTATATTTACCAGATAGGTCTGGACAGCAGAGGCCACATGCACCGAAGCAGCCTCTTTTTGCTGGTTGATTATGTCTGTCTGGCTCAAAACCGCTGTTAGATCCTGCCAACGGGGAGGTGCCAAATGGCGCTCCAGGATGGAAATTTCAGCTGCCTGGCTGGGGTAACCCAGGCTCAGGCGCAGTAAAAAGCGGTCCAGTTGGGCTTCGGGCAGGGGAAAAGTGCCAGAAAATTCAATCGGGTTTTGCGTGGCTAGGACAATGAAGGGTTGGGGCAGCTGGCGGGTCACACCATCGACTGTGACCTGGTTTTCTTGCATAACTTCCAAAAGACTGGCCTGGGTCTTGGGACTGCCCCGGTTAATCTCATCAGCTAAAATGACCTGGCCCATTACTGCACCGGGGACGAAAACCATTTTATTTTCTTCCAGCCGGAAAGCATTGTAACCAGTTATATCAGCCGGCAAGACGTCCGGAGTGAACTGGATGCGGCGAAAAGTCAGGTCAAGTGAACGGGCAAAGGCCTGGGCCAGCGTGGTTTTACCTACTCCAGGCACATCCTCAATCAAGACATGGCCGCTGCAAAGAAGAGCAATCAAAAGATACTCAACAGCCATTTCATTGCCAATCAGGATACGGGCAATGTTGCTTTTTAGTTTGGCCAAGATAGAGTCGACTAACATAGAATAATCACCTCTTCATATATTTTAACATATGCAGGGCTGGACTGAAGCGGCCCCTGTTTTAAAGGGATTGTTTGGGGTACAATAACCCTAAGACAACACAAAAGGAGGCGCCTTGTGATCAGGACAGCTTCAACCCTAAATATCAGCAGTCACGACATGCAAAACTATAGTTATCTCGTCAACGGCACCCAGCTGGGTCTTTTGTCCACAGCCAGCCAGAGCATTCACATCCAGGCCAGCCATCGGCCCTTCCAGTATATCATTGGAATTAAGGCTGATCCGGCTGACCAGGCTACAGGCCTGGTCCGGCAAAGGCAGCTGCTCAGCCGCTATTTGACAGTAACCGGCATCCTGAGCCAGCGCGGTCCAGGTGACCTGAATGATCTTTTGCGTGAATACAAGCTCCTGCCCGACCTGCTTTTGTGTTATGACGAGAACCGTCTCCAGGCCTGGCTACCTGTGGCTTTTGGCTTTTATTTGCTGCGTAATGGTGAGTTACGCCGGGTCAAGCCAGCTGGATCGCCTGATGAGCACTTCAGCGAAAGTTACAGGGAAGACCATGCCTATTATTCTTTGCAGATCCAGGCCGAGGACCATTATCTGCTGCTGGAACCACAGCTATTGACTTATTTTCCGGCCGGGGAGATAGCGGAAAAACTGCTGGATATCCGCCAGTTGCCAGCCAAGATGAGTGAAATAATCAGAACTGCCCGCAACAAGGGTTACAGCGATCTGTCCAGCTGGCTGGCGATCGAAGTTCAGCTGAAAGAGACGGATGAATATCCGGACCAGATCAGACAAAGGCGTTCAGGCAGCTGGCTGGCCGCGAAAAGAACAGATGAGGATCAAGCAGAGCTGGAATCGGGTTCAGAAGCCCTGCATGAAGAAGAATCAGACCAGGAAAAAAATGCTGCCAGCTGGTTGGCTTTGCTGCGGCAGGATAAGAAAAAACTGGGCCTGGCCCTGGTCGCACTGGCGGCCGGACTGGCCTTACTCCTGTCCGTCATCTTGATGCTGGCGACTAAGAATCAGCCGGAGCCTGAGCCTAGTGAAACAGAACCTGTCCTGACAACAAGCACCAGTCTTGCACCAACTGCCGCACCAACTAAAAAACCTACCATTACACCTGTGCCGACCAAGGCTGACCACATGCTTGTTGTTGCAGCTAACCGCCTTAATTTACGCGATATACCGGACCGCACCGGCCAGCTGCTAAGTGTCCTGGAAAAGGGCGATCGCCTGATCCAGGAAGAAGATCCAGCCGATGGCTGGGTCAAGATCAGAACTGAATCAGGCCTGGTTGGCTATGTCTTCTACGATTATGTGGAAGATGAGCTGGCCCGGTAATTATCCAAATAAGCCAGACAATATTCATCCTGGCCGCTTAAGGCAGTTTCGGCCCGGGCCAGGCCCAGCAGCTCATCATCCAGTACGTTCAAGATGGCGCTGTCCAGTCCACTTGCCATGGCACGGACTAGAAAAGCCCGGTTGAGATATTTTCTTTGTGGCAGACCATAGGAAATATTACTCAGACCGACCAGGATATGACATTCAGGATACTTCTGGCGCAGGGCCCGGATAGTCTTTGTTGCGGTGGCACCGGCCTGGTCATCGGTGGCCAGGGGGCCAACCAGGGGATCAAGGTAGATGGAACTTAAAGGCAGGCCCAACCCAGTTAAACGGGCTAACAGTTCATCTGCAGCAGCCAGCCTTTCTGCAACATCTTGTGGAAATTTGTCTTCATTCATCAAGAGGGCGACCAGGCCCGCTTTATATTGCACAGCCAGCTGGCTGATTGCCAAAAAACGTGCTTTTTCCAGGCTGATTGAGTTGAGGATAAAGCCCTGACCGGCCAGGAGGCAGACAGCAGCCAGGACATCCGGATCAGGCGAGTCCAGCATCAGTGGCTTTAGACTGTGCCGGCGCACCAGCTGGACCAGATAGGTCAGGACTTCAGCTTCCCGCTCGTGAAACAAGCCGGCATTGAGATCTAGATAATCGGCTGGGCTCTGGTCTAAACGCAAGATCAGATCAACCAAGTATTTTTCGTCCTTTTCTGCCAGGGCCCGCTGGACTGCTGGGATGGAACTGTTAAGATTTTCTGCGATGAATAACATGGTAACTCCTTTGGCCTTTTTCAAGAAAACAAGGCCGGATTTTCAGCTAGCAGGCGGGCGATTAACTGGCCGCGATTAAATGGTGTGATCAGGTAAAAACCGTCAATTTCCGGCCTGAGCAGGCGGGCCAGCCCGGCTGTCAAAGCCAGGCCGATCTCCAGGGCTGCCTCCTTGGTCTGGTCGGGCTGGAATTGGGCCAGGATTTCTGGCGGGATCCTGATCCCCGGCACTTCCTGGCTGAGAAAGCTGGCATTGCGGTAGCTAACCAGGGGCATCAGGCCGGCAAAAACCTTCATGCCAGCCTGGCGCATACGCCGGATCAGGGGCAGGGCTTTTGCAGAAAAGACCGGCTGGGTTAAAAAAAGCTGGGCACCTGCTGCCTGCTTACGCTGCAGCCTGACAAACTCAGCTTCCTGGTTGCGGCTGCCCGGATCGGCTGCGGCTGCTGCCAGCAGGGGTTCGTGGGCAAACTCCTGCTTGTTCATCTGGCTGATCAGCTCTAAAAGGCCAAAGCTGCTCAAATTAAAAACTGGCTTGACAAAGCCACGCTCTGACTCAGGAATGGCATCCCCTGTCACCGCCAGGACCTGGCGCACACCTTCGCTGTGCAGGGCCAAAAGCCCTGCCCGCAACGAATTGACATTGCGGTCGCGGCAGGTCAGGTGGGGCAGGGCGGGGATGGCCAGTTCACGCTGGATGCGGGCAGCCGCCATCAGGGAATCCAGCTTGGGCCGGGCCATGGGCGAATCAGCTACAGTGACTAGATCAACGTTGGCCGACTTCAGCTGGCCAGCTGCCGCCATAAAGCGGCTGATCTGGCTGTCAGCCGGCGGGCTCAGCTCGGCGATCAGGCAAAATTCATTGCGAGCCAGTTTTTGGGCCAGCCTGGTCTCAGGCTTTTTAGTTTGCAGTTTTGCCTGCTCCGGTTGTGGTGCCGGGATAGTAGGTCTTTGCTGATCCTGGGCCAGGGCTTTGGCCAAGGCGGCAATATGTTGCGGGGTGGTGCCACAGCAGCCGCCCAGCAGCCTGGTCCGGCCTCCGGCTAGACCTGCCAGGACAGAGGCAAAGTAGGCAGGCTCAGTACCATAGACGAGACGCTGGTTTTCCAGGCGTGGATAACCACTGTTGGGTAAAAATAAAAGTGGCTTGCCTGACTTGGGTAAACTGGCAGCCTGGCGGGCCAGGTGAGTGGGTCCTATACCACAATTAAAGCCCCAGATATCGATCTCAGGCGCAGTTTCCATTTGCTCGGCGATGCTGGCCAGGGGCAGGCCTTTTCTGGTCAGGCCATCAGGGCTGAGGGCGAAAGAGGCCATGATCAGGGCACGGGGCAAGAGCTGCTTGATCTTTTGGCAAAGAGGCAGGAATTCAGCTGGATCGGCAAAGGTTTCAAATAAAAAGATATCCGCGCCACAAGCGGCAAATTCCTGGGCAGCCAGCCAGCCGGCCTCCAGATAGGCGGCCTGGTCGAGATTGTAGGCTGGACCAAAATCAGCTGCAACAAAAACATCTCTATCGGCAAGTTCAGCAGCCAGCAAAAAACCCTGGCGGATCAGCTGGGCCAGCTGGCCGGGCTGATCCGGTCCGTAAAGACCGATTGCTCCGAAAGTGTTAGTCCTGAGAAATCTGGCACCTGCAGCCAGATATTCCTGATGAATGCGCTTGATCAGGCCGGGATTAGTCAGATTGGCCTCTTCGCAGGCCAGGCCGGTTTGAGCGCCTGACTGGACGTAATAAGTACCCATGGCTCCGTCGGCCAGAACAAGTTTTTGCTCAAGTAGTTCAATTCCAGGTCTCATACTAGGCTCCTATCAATATATTCTGACAGATCAGCTGATCTACTCAATATTAGCACCGCTGGGCTAATTGTCAAAATTCTAACTCTGTCAAAATTATAGCTCTTGCCAAACAGGACTCCTTGCTGTAAAATCAGCTATCAGGTGGCCAGGAAAAACCTTGCGGGTGTAGTTCAGTGGCAGAACATCAGCCTTCCAAGCTGACTGTGTGGGTTCGATTCCCATCACCCGCTCCATAACACCAAGGCGGTGCAAAGCCGCCTTTTCATTGCCAAAACAGGCCGGGCAAGGTATAATAGCATGGTATCCTGGGTCTATAGCTCAGTTGGATAGAGCAACAGCCTTCTAAGCTGTGGGTCGGAGGTTCGAGTCCTCCTAGGCTCGCCAAAAAACCGTTCAACTGAGAGCGGTTTTTTATATTTGGACAGGAGAAAAGATGACCAATAACAGTTACAACAATGAAAGTATTTCTGCACTTAAGGGCGCAGACCGGGTGCGGTTACGCCCGGCAGTCATATTCGGCTCAGACAACCTGGCCGGCTGCCGCCAGTCTTTTTTTGAGATCTTATCCAATTCGATCGATGAAGCCAGGGAAGGGTATGGTGACAGGATTGAAGTCAGTCGCTTTAAAGACGGCTCAATCGAAGTGCGTGACTTCGGCCGGGGTATCCCACTCGATTTTAATCAGAAGGAAAATCGCTATAATTGGGAACTGGTCTTTTGTGAGCTCTATGCTGGCGGCAAGTACAATAATATTGAAGGACGCTTTTATGAATTCAGCCTGGGACTGAACGGTCTGGGTGCCTGTGCCACCCAGTATGCCTCGGAATATTTTGATGTCACTGTGGTCAGGGACGGTTATGAATACTCGCTGCACTTTGAAAAAGGTGTCAATATTGGTGGTCTGCAAAAGCTGGAAAGTCGACGCAAAAAAACTGGGACTGTGCAAAAATGGCGGCCGGATCCGGATGTCTTTACCGAGATCATTATCCCCCTTGATGATTTCCAGGAAATCTTAAAACGTCAGGCAGTGGTCAATGATGGCATAACTTTTGTGCTCAATGATGAAGAAAGCAAATCCAGTTACACCTTTTATTACCCGGCCGGTATTTTAGGCTATGTCGAGGAGCTGGGTGAAGACAAGTGTCTGTCTGAGCCGGTCCTGTGGGAGAACAGCGGTTCAGGTCAGGATAGGGCAGACAAGCCAGCCTACAAGGTTAAGGCTGCGCTTGCTTTTTGCTTTAATAATGAGGTCAACCGGCTGGAATACTATCATAACTCCAGCTATCTGGAATATGGCGGTTCACCGGACCGGGCTGTGCGCAATGCCTTTGTTGCAGAAATGGATAAGCTGCTTAAACAACAGGATAAATACAAGGCCAATGAAAGCAAGATTACTTTTGCTGATATTCAAGACAGCCTGCTTTTGGTGATTAGCTCATTTTCCACCCAGACCAGCTATGAAAACCAGACTAAAAAGGCGATCAACAATAAATTTATCTATGAGTTCCTCTATGATCTTTTACGCAGCCAGCTGGAAGTCTGGTTTATCGAAAACAGGGCGGCCGGTGAAAGGGCGATTGAACAGATCCTGGCTAACAAACGCAGCCGGGAGGCGGCAGAAAAGCAAAGGCTCAATATCCGCAAGAAGCTGATGGGTTCCGTTGACATGGTCAACCGGGTCAAGAAATTTGTCGACTGCCGCAGCCGCGACAGCAAGTTACGTGAGCTTTATATAGTGGAAGGTGATTCTGCCCTGGGCTCATGTAAAATGGGTCGCGATGCGGAATTTCAGGCCATTATACCAGTCCGTGGCAAGATCCTTAACTGTCTCAAGGCGGATCTGAACCAGATCTTTAAAAACGATATCATCACTGACCTGATCAAGGTCCTGGGCTGTGGAGTGGAAATCAAGACACGCAACAAGCTGGACCAGTCTTCCTTTGACCTGGCCAGCCTGCGCTGGAACAAGGTGATCATCTGCACTGACGCCGATGTGGACGGCTTTCAGATCAGGACCCTGATCCTGGCCATGTTCTACCGCCTGATGCCAACACTGATTGAGGCGGGTAAGATTTTTATCGCTGAATCACCGCTTTTTGAAATAACCAAGCGCTCCCGCAAGGGTGATACCAGCTATTATGCCTATTCAGAAAGGGAAAAAAGTGAGCTGCTGGCCCAGATCGGTCCCGAGAACACTTTTCTGCAGCGCTCTAAAGGCTTGGGTGAAAATGAGCCGGACATGATGTGGCTGACCACCATGAATCCTGCCTCACGTCGCCTGATCCAGGTCATGCCGGCAGCGGCTGACCTGACAGCAGCCACCTTCGACCGCCTGCTGGGTGACGACCTGGCCGGGCGCAAGGCCCACATTGAAAACAATGGTCACCGCTATCTTGATATGCTGGATATAGGTTGACAGGAGGAAATGAATAAATGACAACACAAGAAAACCTGCCCCAGCAGCAATTGATCACAGACACACTGGAAAAAAACTTCATGCCTTATGCCATGAGTGTAATCGTCTCCCGGGCCATTCCTGAGATAGATGGTTTTAAACCCTCCCATCGCAAACTGCTCTACACTATGTATAAAATGGGGCTTTTACAAGGAGCCCGGACTAAATCTGCCAATGTGGTCGGC
>CAZZGG010000115.1:0-7922 GCA_964654125.1 uncultured Oscillospiraceae bacterium | reverse complement strand
GGCGGGACAAAGAGGCGAATCAGCTTATTACCGCTCCCTCAGCGGTAACTGGTCCTTCCAGCTGGCAGCTTCACCAGACTTGGTGGTTGAGGATTTTGCCAGTCCGTCTTATCTGGCGGAAGGCTGGCAGGAGATACCTGTGCCTTCCAACTGGGAAATGTTGGGCTTTGGCCAGCTCCAGTACACCAACATCAATTATCCTATCCCTTACGATCCGCCCTTTGTCCCAGACGAGAATCCGGTTGGCTGCTACCGCCGCAAATTTCAACTGCCGGAGGACTGGGCCGGCCGCCGGGTGGTTCTACATTTTGGCGGTGTGCGCTCCTGCTTTGCAGTATACCTAAATGGCAGCTTTATTGGACTGAGCAAGATAGCTCACCTGCCGGCCGAGTTTGACATAAGTGACCAGCTTGAAGCCGGTGAAAATACTCTGGCTGTCCTGGTTTTTCGTTGGTCTGATGCCAGTTACCTGGAAGATCAGGATTTTTGGCGCCTGCACGGAATCTTCCGTGATGTCTGTCTTTTGGCCTATGGCCCAGTCTATCTGCAAGACTGCCAGATTGAGGCGCAGCCCGCCTTGGGAGAAGGCCAGGGTGCTTTGCAACTGAATCTGGAAATCTATAATGGCGGACCGGCCGGTCCGACCCTGGCCCGGATCCATTTTGAGAGCTGGCCTGATGGCGGCAGACAGGAAATTTACCAGCTGCCACTTGAACTGAAAAAGGGCGTAAATTTTTTAGCAAACAGCTGGCAGATCAACGGTATCCAGCTCTGGAACCCCGAGCAGCCCAGCCTTTACCGGCTGATTATTGAGCTGCTTTTACCGGATGGCAGCAGTGAGTTTTATCCTTTCCGGATTGGTTTTCGCAGTCTGGAGCGTCGTGGTCAGGAAGTTTACGTCAATGGCAGGCCGATCAAGCTGCGTGGCGTCAACCGGCATGACACGCACTGCCGGTTAGGCTATGTGACACCACTGGAGCTTCTCAAGCAGGATATTAGCCTGATGAAACAAAACAATATCAACACTGTCCGCTCCAGCCATTATCCCAACGACCCGCGCTGGCTGGACCTGTGTGATGAATATGGCCTTTTTGTAATTGATGAGGCTGACCTGGAAACTCATGGCGACCAGATGACCGGCTTTGCCCTCTCATCCGACCCGCTTTGGGCCAGTGCCTATCTGGAGCGGGCAAGCAGAATGGTCAGGCGTGACCGTAACCATCCTAGCATTATCATCTGGTCGATGGGCAATGAATCAGGCTACGGGCCCAATATCCGCCAGATGATCAAGCAGACCCGCCAGCTGGATCCGACCCGCCTGATCCATTATTGTGAAGCTGGCTGGAGCCAGGATGTAGATATCATCAGCAGCATGTACCCAGTCGCGCACAAGCTGCCTGGCCAAGCCAGGGCTGACCTGAGTCCAGCCTATGACCTGGACAGGGACTACTCGCTGGCTGAATACGCCCAGGCAGCTGACCGGCCTTACCTGATGTGTGAATATGCCCACGCCATGGGTAACGGACCGGGTAATCTCAAAGAATACTGGCAGCTGATTGAAAGCCAGCCAGCCCTCCTGGGCGGTTGCGTCTGGGAGTGGGTCGACCATGGTATTTTGACAAAAGATGCCAGTGGCCAGGAATTTTATGCCTATGGTGGTGATTTTGGCGACTTTCCCCATGACGGGGCTTTTTGCCTGGATGGCCTTAATTATCCGGATAGGACAGCCCACACCGGCCTTATGGAATTGAAAAAAATTCTCCAGCCAGTGCAGGTCAGTGCTCTAGACTTAAGCCAGGGCTTGCTTGAATTGAAAAATAAACGTTTGTTCACAGACCTGACCGATCTACAGGGCCGTTGGTCCGTCAAGTGCCGTGGCAGGGAAATAGCAGCAGGCTGGCTTGATCTGACCGGTCTTTTTCCGGATCAGAGTAGAACAATAAAGTTGGACCTGCCCCACTTGCAGGAAGCGGACGAATATCTGCTTGACTTTGAGTTTAGCCTGGCTCATGCGAACGCCTGGGGAAAAGCAGGCCTGCTTCTTGCCCAGGAACAGTTTGTCCTGCAAAAATACAGGCCCCGCCTGGAGCCAGCCTGGCAAAATGGTCTGACTGCCCGGGCAGAGGGCAGGTATCTACTGGTCAGTGCAGAGAGCTTTACCCTGGTGTTTGACCTGCAGCGCGGCCGCCTGCATCGCTACCAGGAGCAGGGCCAGGATTTGATTTTAGCAGGCCCAGTGCCGAGCTTGTGGCGGGCGCCGACCGATAATGATCTAGGCTGGGCCAATATTGCCGCTCAGTGGCGCCAGGCGGGCCTTGACCGCCTCCAGGACAGGCTGGTCTCCTGTAGCTGGCAAGGCGGAAAGGACTATATTCGCATCACAGCCAGCCATACCCAATCTGCTGTCGCCCTGCCGCCAGTCTGTACTACAACAACAGCTTATACAATAAGTGCAGACGGCTCGTTAGTCATTGAAACAGATTTCACGCCCCAGACTGATCTGCCCTATTTACCACGCCTGGGCCTGACAATGGCTCTGCCAGCTGCCTTGGATCAGGCTAGCTGGTATGGCAGAGGCCCCCAGGAAAGTTATCCTGACAAAAAGTCAGCTGCTTTGATCGGATTTTATCAAAAAAAGGTGGCAGACCTGCATGAAGCTTACCTGAGGCCACAGGAAAACGGCGCCCGCAGCGACAGCCGCTGGCTGACTTTGACAGACCAGTATGGACGCGGCCTGATTTTTGCGGCAGCAGACCAGTTTAGCTTTACAGCCCATGATTACACGACTGCAGCCCTGACTGCAGCCAGTCATGACTACAAACTGCAACGCGACCCGGACAGGATCTGGCTGACCCTGGATGCTGGCCAGGGTGGCTTGGGCAGTAACAGCTGTGGGCCGGAACCACTGCTGGAGTACAGGCTCCTGCCCCAGCCCCGCCGGCTAGTTTTCTGCCTGCGTCCCTTTAACAGCTCACTGTATGACCCCTTCAGCCGGGCCCAGGCCTGGCCGTGGCTGGGGGGCGGCCAGTAAAAAAACGACAAAAAAGACATAAAAATACAATGAAAAGCTGCTTGGCTTAACTTATAATTGCCTACAAGATATAGTATCATGAGTGTGACGATGCTACTATATATGGTAAAACCTGCTCATAAAATGATTTAAAAATGACGGGGACAAGAAAGGGCAGCCACTATGCTTGAAAAGATCAGAAAAAGAGACGGCCGGATTGTTCAGTTTGCAAGTGAAAAGATTACCAGGGCGATTTTCCAGGCGGCCCGGGCTGTCGGGGGCGATGACTGGCAAAGATCAGAAAGATTGACGGCTGAAGTAATTCAACTGGCATCTGAAAAGTATGGTCAGCAGGTGATTGATGTCGAACAGATCCAGGATCTGGTTGAAAAGGTCCTGATCGAAAATGGTCATGCCAGGACAGCCAAGGCCTTTATCCTTTACCGGGAAAAAAGGCGTTCTGCCCGCGAAGCCAATGCCCTGATCGGGGCAACCATCAATATGTTCTCCGACTACCTTGACGACAGGGACTGGCAGGTCAAAGAAAATGCCAACACCCAGCGCTCAATCAATGGCATGAACAATTATGTGCGCGAGACCTTCACCAAGCAGTATTGGCTGCATGAGGTTTATCCTGATTCAATCCGCAAGGCCCATCTTTCAGGTGACATGCATATCCATGACCTGGGATTTTTTGGGCCCTATTGCGCCGGCTGGGATCTGCGCCAACTGCTCACTGACGGTTTTGGCGGTGTGCCCGGCAAGGTTGAATCAAGCCCGGCCCGTCATCTACGCTCTTTTTTGGGCCAGATTGTCAATTCGACTTTTACAACTCAGGGTGAATCAGCTGGTGCCCAGGCCTGGTCTTCGATTGACACTTACTGTGCCCCTTTTATCCGCCAGGATAAGATGACCTACAAGCAGGTCAAGCAGGCCTTACAGGAATTTATTTTCAATATCAATGTACCGACCCGGGTTGGCTTCCAGTGCCCTTTTTCCAATCTGACCTTTGATATCACGGTCCCGGCCACTTTAAGCCAGCAGCCAGTAATTGTTGGCGGTCAGTATCTGGATTCGGTTTATGCTGATTATCAGCTAGAAATGGATGTTTTCAACCAGGCCTTTTGTGAGGTCATGCTGGAAGGCGATGCCAAGGGCCGTGTTTTTACCTTTCCCATCCCAACCATCAATGTGACCAAAGACTTTGATTGGGATAATCCGGTGGTCAACAGTTTTATGGAGATAACCTGCAAATACGGCATCCCTTATTTTTCTAATTATGTCAACAGTGACCTGTCGCCGGAGGATGCAGTCTCCATGTGCTGCCGCCTGCGTCTGGACACCAGTGAACTGCGCAAGCGTGGTGGCGGCCTGTTCGGTTCCAATCCCATGACCGGTTCTATTGGAGTGGTGACGATCAATCTGCCCCGCCTGGGTTATTTGGCAGATTCAGAAGCCGACTTTTTTGCCCGTTTGGACCAGCTGGTTGACCTGGCGAAAAATAGCCTGGAAATCAAACGCAAGACCATTGAAAAGCAGACCGAATTAGGCCTTTATCCCTATTCGGCCCACTATCTGCGTGATATCAAGCTGCGCTCAGGCTCTTTCTGGTCCAATCACTTCAACACGGTTGGGGTGGTGGGCATGCATGAAGCCTGCCTTAATTTTCTCGGTCTAGACCAGGGCCTGACCACAGCTGCCGGCCAAGAATTTGCTGACAGGACCCTGCGCCACATCCGCGCCAAACTGCAGGAAGTCCAGGAGGAAACAGGCCACCTTTACAATCTGGAAGCCACTCCTGCAGAAGGCACCAGCTATCGCCTGGCCAAACTGGACAGTGAGCAGTATCAGGGGATCATCAGCTCCGGGGAAGATGTGCCCTATTATACAAACTCCAGCCAGCTGCCGGTTGAATTCACCGATGATATCTTCACAACCCTGGATTTACAAGATGAACTGCAGTCGCTTTACACTGGCGGTACTGTTTTGCATCTTTACATGGGTGAAAGAATAATAGATCAGGCTGTGGCCAAGCGCTTGATCAAGAATATTTTTACCAAATATAAACTGCCTTACATCAGCCTGACCCCGACATTTTCGATCTGTCCTGACCATGGCTACCAGGCTGGTGAGCATTTTGACTGCCCTGCCTGCGGTCAGCCGGCTGAGGTCTGGAGCCGGGTGGTTGGTTATTTGCGGCCTGTCCAGCATTTTCACAAGGGTAAGCAGGAAGAGTACCGCCAGCGCACCAAGTATGTTATGCCCGGGCTTGGCACAGGATCATGAAAATAGCTGGCCTGATCAAAACATCCACAATAGACTATCCGGGCCTGCTGGCAGCTGTAGTTTTTACTCCTGGCTGTAACTTTGACTGCTTTTATTGCCACAACAGACCCCTGCTGGAGGCTGACAGCTCATATGGCCTGGATGATCTGCTTGAGTTCTTGCAAAAAAGGCGAGGTCTACTAGAAGGCGTTGTCATCAGCGGCGGTGAGCCTTTGCTGCAGGCCGGCTTACCAGATTTTTTAAGCCGGATCAGGCAGCTGGGCTACCAGATCAAGCTTGATACAAATGGCAGTCGGCCCGGAAAAATGGCTGAGCTGATCAGGGCTGGCCTGATCGATTATCTGGCTATTGATTACAAGGCACCCTGGCTAAAATATGATAAGATGAGCCGCTGCCGGGCTGCAGACAGGCACAAGGTGCAGGAGAGTTTTGCCCTGCTCCAGGAGAGCGCAGTGAACTGGGAGGCGCGAACCACAATCGCACCTCTGCTGACAGCTGCTGATCTGGCAGTTATGGCCCGGGAGACAGCCAGCCTGCCAGCCTGGTACTGGCAGCGCTACAATGTACCGCTTGTTTTTCAGGAGGAAGACAAGGATTTGGTACAAGCCGCTCCGATTGAACATAAGTGCCTGCAAGAACTGGCAACCAGGTTGGCTATCTGGCAGCCGGCGATCAGTTTGCGTTTCTAATAGATCATTTTGCTGTAATACTGCATAACAATATCATTTTAATAATAAGCGAACTGCACAACAATAATTGGAAATAGTCACCTTTGCTGGTTCGAAGAGTCAATATGGTGTAATATTACTTTTAGTCCTGTCAGATAGCTGCCGCCTGGCAATGAGGCAGCGTGACACTGGAGGTTGACTTATGCTTGAAACTCGACACCGTTTTGACTTTCTGATGCCAATTTTACTGGTGATTATTATGGTGGCCATAGCAACAAGCTGCAGCTTGTTACCGGTTGAAGAAGAAGAACTGGCGCCCCCCTTGATGCAGCCGGCCAAGATTGAATACAAGACCGAGCCGGCAGCACGGGGCGACCTGGTCCAACAGCTGCGCCTTTCCGGCACATTGGTGCCGGAAGCCCAGGAATCGTTGTCTTTTGCGGGACAGGGCGGCAGACTCAAGGAAAAATATGTCAGGATGGGCCAGCTGGTGAAAGAAGGTGACCTGATCGCTGAGCTTGAGACTGGTGATCTGGATTACGAAATAGCCATGCAGGAGATTGAGTTGGAAAAAACCCAGCTCAGCCTGAGCCAGATCAGGGCAGCCGGTGCGGACCGTTATGCTGTAAAAAGGGCCCAGTTAGAGCTGCAGCAGCAGGAAATGCGTCTGACC
Organism: uncultured Oscillospiraceae bacterium; assembly: GCA_964654125.1. Taxonomy (GTDB): domain Bacteria; phylum Bacillota; class Clostridia; order Saccharofermentanales; family UBA5734; genus JAAYBY01. The sequence continues at coordinate 1,285 of CAZZGG010000115.1, read as the reverse complement.
AGGCTGCAAAAGCAGCTGGCAGCAGCCCAGGTGCTGGCGCCTTTTGACGGTGAAATCACCTATATAATCAGTACTTCCATTGGTGAGTATATTCCAGCCCTTCAGATAATTGCTAAAGTGGCTGATGTATCCCAGTTGGTGCTGGTCACTACCAGTGACAAGTCTTCTGAGCTGCCGATTGGTGCAGAAGTCAGCCTGGAATTCCAAAAAAATGAATACCGCGGCGAAATTGTCGCCAACCCTTCCTCCCTCTTTAATGACCCTGATGAAAGGCTGCGCAAGGCAGCTATCATTGAACTGCCGGATGGCCTGCCGGACAAGGCCACCATGGGTAGTGATTTTCGTATCACCTATGTCCAGGACAGCAGGGAAGATGTGATTATTTTACCACGCAAGCAAATCAACCTGATGAGTGGGCGGCGCTATGTCAATGTACTGGTGGATGGGATCAGGACAGAGCAGGATGTTGAAATCGGCCTGATGACTGACACTGAAGCCGAAATAGTCAAAGGCCTGGACGAAGGCGACATGGTAATTGTCAATTAAGGAGGCCTTTTAGTGCTTCAGCTTGTCTTTCGAAAAATACTCAGCAGCACCTGGAAAGTATTATGTTTGTTACTAGGCTCCATTTTAGTTGTCGGTATGGTCTGCAGTACACCAATCTACACAAATGGGATCTTGCAACGCTTATTAACTAAGGATCTTGAGCAGGCCCAGACTAGCAACATGCGCTACCCTGGCTACCTGGTCCTGACCAGTAACTATAACTATGTCAGTGGCCAGTCATCAGCGGTGACGGCCAATGAGATGCGCCGCAGCCATGCCCAAATGGTTGAGGACATGCCGGTCCCGGCCCAGGTGCAGATGGAGTCCTTACAGATTCCCAATCTTTTTTACACATATGAGGGACCGCAAAGCACGCAGCGGCAAAGCTTTTATTCCTATTCACTGACGGATTTCGCCAATCGGATCAAACTGGAAAAAGGCAGGCTTTACAGTGAGCAGATAGAAGATGGCGTTGTTGAGGCAGTGGCAACAGATGCGGCTTTTCAAAAACTTAACTTGCTGCTTGACCATGAATATGAGATCTACAGCTATAAGCAAAAGCAAGGCGAAGATAAGCTTTTCAAGCTGAAAATTGTTGGTCTTTACTCAGCAGCTGATAATCAGGATTTGTACTGGTACCAGCATATCAATACCTATTCCAACGCTGTGATGATTGCCCCGGCTGTGATGGAGCAGCTGGCAGAGGAGTCTGCGGTGCTTGCTATCGGTGAACAGCAGC
>CAZZGG010000114.1:0-7972 GCA_964654125.1 uncultured Oscillospiraceae bacterium | reverse complement strand
TTTCATCAGCCTGACCCAGAAAAAGAGCCGGACATGACGGCGGGACTTTTAGCCCTGCGCCGCATGCATATCCGCTCTATGCAGGAGTCTGGCCTGACAGCAGCCGATGAAATGCTCTATCCGGAAAATCATACCTACCTGGATGATATTTTAAGCTATGTCGCAGTGGGCGCCCGTTCAGTCGAAAACCAGCAGCATCGCCTGACGGCCAGTGCTGTAACCCAGCCTGTCGGTATGAAAAACCCAACCAGCGGCGACATGACAGTCATGCTCAACAGTGTCTTTGCCGCCCAGCAAGGCCATGTTTTTGCCTACCAGGGCCAAAGTGTCAAGACAGCGGGCAACCCGCTGGCCCACTGTGTCCTGCGCGGAGCGGTCAACCAGTATGGGCGCAGCCTGCCCAACTATCATTTCGAGGACCTGGAGATGCTGGTCCGGCTTTATGCCGAGCGCGAACTGGCCAACCCGGCCTGCCTGATCGACACCAACCATGCCAACTCCAGCAAACAATATGACCAGCAGCCCCGCATTGCCCTGGAGGTCCTGCACAGCCGGCGCTTGTCCGCCGGGATCAGGCAGCTGGTCAAGGGTTTGATGATTGAGAGCTATCTGGTGCCCGGCAGCCAGCCGGTTGGAGGTCACACCTATGGCCAGTCGATCACAGATGCCTGCCTGGGCTGGCCCCAAACACAAGAGTTGATTTTACGCATAGCGGAACTGGCCTAAACAGAATATGTTATCATGATAAAGTGATTCTAAAAGAAAATTTCGAGGTGAACAGATAAGTGATCAGAATTGATCAGGCTGAACTTGAGACCCAGCAGCGTTTTGTGGACCAGGTCAGCCAGATGATAAATGATATGGCCCTGGCAACAGGCGCCCCCAAGCTTTATTGGCTGCACACCTATGGGTGCCAGCTCAATGAAAATGACAGTGAAAAAATCGCTGGACTCTTAGAAGAAATGGGCTATCAGCCGACCAGCTCAGCGCCTGAGGCTGACCTCATATTGCTCAATACCTGCAGTGTCAGGGAAAATGCCACAGACCGCCTTTTTGGTAATCTGGGCGGGCTCAGCCACCTGCGCCGGGCCAAGCCTGACCTGATTGTGGCCATCTGCGGCTGCATGACTAAGCAGGAAGAAAATGTCGAGAAAATCGGGCGCAGCTTTTCTTTTGTTGATCTGGTTTTCGGGCCGCAAGATATCCATCGCCTGCCCCAGCTGCTCTACCAACGCCTGGTTGAAGGCAAAAAACAGTATCTGGTCGGTGATGAGGATACAGTTGTGGAAGGCTTGCCTGTCAAAAGAGCCCGGCATTTCCGAGCTTTGTGCACGATCATGTACGGGTGTGATAACTTTTGCACCTACTGCATTGTACCCTACACCAGGGGCCGGGAAAGAAGCCGCACACCGGATGATGTCCTGGGTGAGCTCGGCCAATTGGTAGAAAGTGGCTATCGTGAAGTCATGCTGCTGGGCCAGAATGTCAACTCTTACGGCCAGGACCAGGAGTTTAGCCAGCACAAAGATTTTGCCGACCTCTTAGCTGCTGCAGCCAAGCTGGGCTTTTACCGGATCCGTTTCATGACCTCCCACCCCAAGGATATCTCAGACAAGCTGCTCCGGGTCATGGCTGAAAATCCAGTTATTGAGCCCCATCTGCACCTGCCTGTGCAAAGTGGCAGTAACCGGATCTTAAAGCAGATGAACCGCAAGTACAACAGGGAGCAGTATTTACAAATTATCAGTAAAGCCCGCACCTTGATGCCAGACATTTCCATCACAACGGATATCATTGTCGGTTTCCCGGGTGAGACGGAAGCTGACTTTGCTGACACCCTGGACCTGATGCAGCAAGTGCGCTTTGACAGTGCCTTCACCTTTTTGTATTCAAAGCGCAGCGGCACACCAGCTGCCCAGCTGCCTGAGCAGGTCGATCCGGCTGTGATGCGGGAGCGTTTTGAACGTTTACTGGCCCTGCAGTATGAGCATTCCCTAACATCCAACCAAAAAACTCTGGGCCGGGTGCTGGAAGTCCTAGTGGAAGGCCCGTCGCTTAAGCAAAAGGATGTCTACAGCGGCCGAACCGGCCAGAATCAGCTGGTCAACTTCACCATCGAGGATCACGACCGGCCAGATCAGCTAGAGGGCAGGATAGCCCGGGTCCTGATCAAGGAAGCCAAGACATTCTCCTTAGGCGGAGTTTTGGAGGCCTGGCATGAGCCTTTTAACTAAAGACCTAGACCGGGATCAGCTGACCCCCATGATGCAGCAGTATCTGGCCCAGAAAGAACAGTGGCCTGATTCCATTTTGTTCTTTCGCCTGGGGGATTTTTATGAACTCTTTTTTGAAGATGCCCTCACAGCAGCCAAAGAACTTGAACTGACCCTGACTGGACGCGAATGTGGCCTGGCTGAAAAAGCGCCTATGTGTGGCGTGCCCCACCATGCTGCCGATAACTATATCAACCGCCTGATCAACCGGGGTTATAAGGTGGCCATCTGTGACCAGGTGGAAGATCCGGCCCAGGCCAAGGGCATTGTGCGCCGGGAGGTTGTCCGGGTTATCACACCCGGCACCATAACTGACGCAGCTATCCTGGATGAGAAGAAGAATAACTATATCCTGGCTGTTTATAAGCTAAATCTTTGCTATGGCCTGGCCGCCTGTGACCTGACCACCGGGTCTTTTGCCGCTACAGCCCTGATCACTGGAGCCACGGCTGCCAAGCTGCAGGATGAGATTGCCCGTTATGCACCTTCTGAGATCCTGATTAATGAGGCTTTTTCCGAAGATCCACTCCATAAAAGATTGCTTAATGATAGTAATATAATGATGACATTACGTCCTGATGAAGATTTTTCCTTAGCTAGTGTGAGCAGGCTGCTGCCGCCTTTTTCCGGCCAGCAGCCCCTCTGGAGCCAGGCTGCTGCGGCTATTTTGGTCTATCTGGAAAAGACCCAGCGGATCAGGCCGGAGCACTTAAAAGAGATAGAACCATATTCCCTGGATCTTTTCATGAATCTGGATCCTGTAGCCAGGCGCAATCTGGAAATAACTGAATCCTTAAGAGAGAAAAAAAGGCGCGGCAGCCTGCTCTGGGCAGTGGACCGTACTGTTACAGCAGCCGGCAGCCGGCTCTTGCGCCGTTATCTGGAACAGCCCCTCTTGAATACGCGTGATATCAACCGGCGCCAGGCAGCAATAGCAGAACTGAAGGAGCAATTCATGCGCCGGCAGGAGCTGCGTGAGTCTTTGGATGGACTTTATGACCTGGAAAGACTGGCCAGCCGTCTGGCCCTGGGCCAGGCCGGTGCACGCGACCTAGTCTCATTAAAACTCAGCCTGGCCAAGTTGCCGGCTGTGCAAAAGCAGTTGGTTGGCCTGAAAGATCAATGGCTCCTGGAGCTGCAAAGCCAGATTGATGCCTTGCCCGATTTGGGCCAGCTGCTTGACCAGGCCATCCAGGATGAGCCGGCTGTTGGTCTAAAGGAAGGCAATCTGATCAAGCCGGGCTATCATACTGAGGTGGACCAGCTGCGGCTGGCCGCCACTGAAGGCAAGCAGTGGATTATTGATCTGGAAAAAAGAGAAAGAGAAAAAACTGGGATCAGGAGTCTTAAAGTCAGCTACAATAATGTTTTTGGCTACTACATCGATGTGACAAAAGCTAATCTGGCCCTGGTGCCTGAACATTACCGGCGCAAGCAGACCTTGGCCAACAGTGAGCGTTATATCACCGATGAACTAAAAGAGATGGAAGATACCATCATTGGTGCCGAACAGAAGCTGCTTTTACTAGAATATGAGGTTTTTTGCCAAGTGCGGGCGGCGGCTGCTGAAAAAATCAGCAGCCTCCAGCAGACAGCCCAGGCTCTGGCCACAGTGGATGTCCTGGCCGGGCTGGCTGAGCTGGCTGATCGGGAAAATTACTGCCGGCCCCTGGTTGATTTGTCTGACCGGCTTTATATTGAAAAGGGCCGCCACCCGGTGGTGGAAAAAGTTATGCCCGCAGGAACATTTGTGGCCAATGATCTGGAAATGGACATGCATGATCAGCGCCTGATGCTTTTAACCGGCCCCAATATGGCAGGAAAATCCACTTATATGCGCCAGGCAGCCTTAATTGTGCTTTTGGCCCAGACTGGCAGCTTTGTACCAGCCCAAAAAGCCCACATCGGCCTGGTCGACAGGATTTTTACCCGGATCGGGGCCAGTGATGACCTGGCTGGCGGCCAGTCCACCTTTATGGTGGAGATGAATGAAGTGGCGCATATCCTGGAACATGCCAGAGACCGCTCACTGCTCATCCTGGATGAAATCGGGCGCGGCACCAGCACTTATGATGGCCTCAGCATTGCCTGGGCAGTGATTGAATATGTAGTGGAAAAAGAAAACCTGGGCTGCCGCACCCTTTTTGCCACCCATTATCATGAATTGACCGATCTGGCCGGTAAAACTGCCGGCACCTTCAACAACCATGTTGCGGTCAGCGAAAAGGGCGGCGAGATCGTCTTCTTGCATCAGATCAGGCCGGGCAGCTGTGATGACAGCTATGGGATTGAGGTAGCCCGGCTGGCCGGTGTACCGGATGAAGTTGTCAGCCGGGCCAAGGAGATCCTGCTTCAACTGGAAACTGATGACGGTTTCAGCCAGCAGGCCAAGATCAAGCGCAGCGCCAGGCCCATGGATGGCCAGATTGATTTGTTTTCCGCCAGCCAGGCCCTGAAAAGATCTGATCAGATAATAGCTGAGCTGGAGCAGCTCGATATCAGTCAGCTGACCCCGCTTGATGCGCTGAATGTGCTTTCCCGCCTCCAGGCCAGAGCGGGTCGCAAAGGAGCGAACTATGAGTAAAATCCATCTGCTGGATCAACAGACTGCCAATAGTATAGCTGCCGGAGAGGTGGTCGAAAGGCCGGCTTCCGTTGTTAAGGAGCTTTTAGAAAATTCGCTTGACGCCAATGCATCTGTCGTATCCTTAGAAATCAGCCGGGGAGGGGTCGGCTTGATCCGCCTGACTGATAATGGCCATGGCATGGCTGCGGAGGACGCCCTACTGGCCTTTTCCCGCCATGCCACCAGCAAACTGACCAATATCAACGATCTGGATGACCTGCTCACTTTTGGTTTTCGGGGTGAAGCTCTGGCCAGTATCGCTTCGGTGGCCAAGGTCACTTTGGAAACTCGTCAGGCATCTGACAGCCAGGGGACCAGGATAGTCATGGAGGGTGGCCAGCTTTTAGAAAACCAGGCTGCAGGCTGCCCGGCCGGCACCAGCATCAGTGTGGAGAATCTATTCTATAATGTTCCTGCCAGATACAAATTTTTGCGTAAAGACACAACTGAGGCAGGCCATATTGCCCAGATCTGTGAAAGAATCGCCCTGGCCCGGCCGGATGTGTCTTTGCGCCTGATCAGCAATGGCCAGGAACTTTTACACACACCAGGCAACAATGATCTGCTCAGTGCTGTCTATGCTGTCTTTGGCGGCCAGACAGCCAAAGCCTGCCTGGACCTGGCCGCCAGGGAAGAGTCGCTGGCTATTCATGGTTATGTTGCTGACCCGGCCACTAGCCGGGCCAGTCGTGACCAGCAGTTTTTTTATGTTAATGGTCGACCGATCCGTTCTCGGGTGATCACAGCTGCCTTGGATGAAGCTTATAAAACCAGGCTGATGAAGGGCCGCCAGGCGGTGGCTGTACTTTTTTTAGAAGTGCCGACCCAGCTGGTCGACATCAATGTCCACCCGCAAAAACTGGAAGTGCGCTTTTGGAATGACAGCGAGATTTTCCGCCTGGTCTATCATGCTGTGAGAACAGCTCTGGGAGATGGGGCTGCCATTGCCCAGGCAGAAGAGATCATTGAAGCTCCGCCAGTAACAGGGCCAGAAGAGAAACAAGCGGACCAGCCAGCTGCCTTGCCGGTTGTCTACCAGCAGCCGGAGCTGATACTCAAAGAGGATCTGCCGCCGATTGCACAAATGCCACTGGCAGAAGAGCTGCCAGTGCCCAGTCCGCCTGAGCCATTGAAAGTTGATCGCCTGGCAGAAGCCAGGCTGATCGGTAGCCTCTTTGCCACTTATATCCTGCTGGAGCTGGACCAGTCTTTGCTGCTGGTTGACCAGCATGCCGCCCATGAAAAAATAATCTTTGAGCGGCTGGTGGAGCGGCACCGGCGCCATCTGGCAGAAGGGGAGCTGCTGGTCCAGGATCTATTAGTTCCGGCTGTGATTGATCTGGGCCGGCGCGAGATGCAAACAGCCCTGGCGGAAGAGGCCCAGCTGGCCCGGCTTGGATTTGTCATCACGGCCATGGGTGAAAACTCAATCGCTATTCGCAGCATTCCTGACACAGGCGACCGGCGGCTAGCTCCGGAAGCTGCCCTGCGCCAGGCCCTGGCAGCCTTGCAGCAAGATGTGCTAAAGGCTGATGATGCTATCGAAGAATTCTTTTATCAGATGGCCTGCAAGGCGGCTATCAAGGCAAATGATCTGCTTGATGAAGACCAGATCAATCATTTGCTGGCCGACCTGGCCCGGCTGGATGATCCCTATCACTGTCCGCACGGCCGGCCGGTTATCATCAGGCAGACAAAATATGAACTGGAGAAGCGTTTCAGGCGCATTGTCTAATGGAAACTAAAAATCCTCTTATCATCACCGGACCGACTGCCAGTGGTAAAAGTGAGGTGGCTCTACTGCTGGCTGAGCAGCTGGACGGGGAGATCATCTCAGCCGATTCCATGCAGGTTTACCGTGGTTTGGATATTGGCACAGCCAAGGTCAGCCAGGCTGACCAGACTAGAATTAAACATCATCTGCTGGATATTTTAGATCCGGGTGAACTGTTCAGTGTGACTGCCTATCAGGAGCTGGCCCAGGCCAAAATAAAAGACGTGCAAGAGCGTGGTAAACTGCCGATCATCTGTGGTGGTACCGGCCAGTATATCAGTACCTTGCTGGATGGACTGGTCTTTTCACCGGCCCGGGCTGATTATAAACTGCGGGAGCAGCTATCCCAAAAGGATCTGGCTCAGCTGTATCATGAACTCAGCCAGATAGATCCAGAAGCTGCCGCAAAGATTGGTCCGGCTGATCAAAAGCGTCTAATTAGGGCCTTGGAGATCTATGCCAGCACCGGCCAGACCAAGTCCTGGCATGACCAGCAATCCAGAAAAAAAGCTCCAGCCTATCAATATAGTACTTTTATCCTGAATTTTGATCGGCCTGTCCTTTATGACAGGATTAATCGTCGTGTTTTAGAGATGATGCAGGCCGGCCTGCTAGATGAGTTAGTGTGGCTGGCCAGTCTGGATTTACCACCCAGCAGCACCTGCTTGCAGGCGATTGGCTATAAGGAACTGCTGGCTCATTTAAAAGGGGAAAGCAGTCTGGACCAGGCAGTGGCTAAAATTCAGCAGGCCAGTCGTAATCTGGCCAAACGGCAGCTGACCTGGATGCGCAAGATATCTAGTGGAATCTGGTTGAATAACCAGACTGCAGCAGAGGCTGCCAGCCAGATTAAAGCAAAAATCCTTTAAAAAGCAGGAAATTTTCGCTTTTAGGCAATAGTTTTGCTTTTTTAACTATCCTATCATGCTAGATGTGTTTTATTTTCATTTATGTATGGCAGGAGGAACAGCTAATGTTGAAATCGCCAAGAATTGAGAGAACTTCAAGTCAGGATATGAGAATTCAAGATGCCTTTTTGAATCATTGCCGCAGGGAACGGGTGACAGTAGCAGTGCAGCTGGCCGGCATGACCAAGATAAAAGGCCAGATCGCCGGCTTTGACACCAATTCCATAGTTATAGATTCAGGTGGTAATCAGCACCTGATCTATAAAAGTGCTGTCATTGCGATCAATCCGCAAAAAGCTGTCAACTACATCTTTAATGAGTCTTATAGGGGCAATACGTGAACCCTCCCCGCCTAAGCTAATAGCTTAGACGGGGCTTCCTCTGCTTTAGG
>CAZZGG010000113.1:0-8011 GCA_964654125.1 uncultured Oscillospiraceae bacterium | reverse complement strand
TTTTATTCGTTAGGAACCCGAGCCCTTTTTTTAAGCTGCTAGGTGTTCCACCGCTCACGTATAAATAGACTCAAATGTGATTGTTTTGCCGGCTTAAGGCTAGGCTGAATCAATAGCATTTTAAGTGAGCATTAGCGCATAAAAAAAGACTACACTAAAGGTTTATCTTTCGGTGCAGTCTTTTTCTTTCTCGTCTCCGCTGGAAGAGAGTCGGTCAAAAATTTACTTATTTTCGCAAATTCCTAAGCCTGACTCCCTTTGGTGAGGGGCTTTTGTTAAACAAATATCAGCTAGGTCTATTTTGCAATCCTAGGGTTGGATGGCTGGCGCGAAAATATCCGGCAGCTCTTCTCCCAAGGTGAGTTCCACTTTAAATTCCTTATTGTCTCTGACCACATCCAGCACCATCTTATCGCCAGGTGCAAGCTTGTTTTTCACTTCGTTCAGCTCTTCAACTGTCAGAGTTTTTTCACCATTGGCTCCAACTATGATGTCCTTGGGCAAGAGGCCAGCTTTGTCAGCTGCACTGTTCTTTTCGACTTCTATGATGTAAACACCTTCTGTGAGTTTATAATACTCAGCCATCTGGGCGCTGACATTACGGCCAGACAAGCCGATTTTAGGCCTACCCTTAACATAGCCGTACTGGATCAGGCTTTCAATGATCGGCTTGGCATGATCGATTGGGATAGCAAAGCCGATTCCTTCAACCCCTGTGGCTGAACGCTTGGCAGTGTTGATCCCAATCACTTCACCGAAGGAATTAAACAGGGCTCCGCCGGAATTACCGGAGTTAATGGCGGCATCTGTCTGCAACAAGTGCAGTTTTTGCATGCCGCTGCTGCCACTTAAGGTTATTTCCCGGTCCAGGGCGCTGATAATTCCAGCAGTGACAGTACCGCTTAATTCACCAAGAGGATTGCCAATCGCAACCGCCAGTTCACCGACCTGTAAAAGATCAGATTCACCCAACACCACTGTAGGCAGATTAGCTGCATCGATTTTGATCACAGCTATATCATTGCTGGGATCGGCTCCAACCAGGCTGGCAGGATAAACATCATCATTATTGAGCACAACCGTGATCGTCTCAGCATTTTCAATCACATGGTTGTTGGTTGCGATATAGCCGTCTTGAGTAATAATAAATCCAGAACCTGCTGCTGTAGGCCGGTAAACCTGACCAAATATATCTGTCATGCTCATCTCTGTAGTGATGGCCACGACGGCCGGCTTGCCCTGTTCTGCTATCTCAATCACACTTAAGGTCTTTTTGCTGCTGTCATGCTTGGCTGCGGCGTCAGCCAGGGAAAAATGAGGTGTCAGCAGATCAGCTTTGTTCTGCTCCGGCTGGGCAGCTTCTGTCTTCTTACTTTCCTGGCTTGTTTCCAGCGTTTGCTCCTGCTGCATCTGCTGGCTTTGATTCGGCTCTGTTTGAGCAGTCTGGCCCCGCAGCAAATAGTATACCGCTGCTCCGCTTAAGGCTGAAAGCAAAACTGCGGCTGTAAGAACCAGGGCCACAATCCCGATCACTCGGGTAGCTCGGCTGCGTTTAGGCGGTGGCTGCCCTTGGCCTGGCGGCCCTGCATCTGGGTGGACATAAGTCCAGTTGTTACCATTTTCCATCTTGGTACTCCCTCTCTTTATGGAGCCGGCCACTAGGCCGGTTAATCTTCTCTACATCTATAGTTTATACTCTTTTTCCTTGAAAGCAAAAGGGAGTAAATATTAAGAATCTTGAGCCGAATATGGCAAAAATGTTAAAAGCTGTAAAAAAAGTCCAGGCCAGCAGCAAAGCCAGCCTCAGATCCTGCCTAGCCCACCTCTTCCTTACACTGATAGCTTTGCTATCAGCTGGTACTTGTGCTAAGATTACAACAGAATTCCTGACAGAAAGAGAGGCTGGTCTTTTTTGAAGCAGTTTCCGATTGCCCCGGATGGCTGGCCGCATATTATAATTGGCGCAGCTATCAGCGTAGGTCTTTATTTTATCTTTCCCTGGCTCGCTCTTTTTGGCATTGTCTTGACAGTGTTCTTTTGCTTTTTCTTCCGTAACCCTAGACGCCAGGGACCAGAACAGGCTGATCAATTGCTCAGTCCTGCCGACGGCAAGGTAATGGCTGTAACAGAGCTGGATCATGTTGACGATCTGGCTGGGCCGGCTGTCAAGATCACCATCTTTTTATCTTTATTCAATGTCCACATTAACCGGGCTCCCATGTCAGGTGAAGTGGTCTGCCGCCGTTACCGACCCGGCAAGTATCTGCCGGCCTTTAAAAGTCATGCCTCTGAGCTTAATGAAAGCAACACCATTTGCATCAGCAGAGGCAGCCGCAGTATTGTCATCAGCCAGATTACTGGTTTCGTTGCCCGCCGCATCGTCTGCGATGTCAACCCGGGCGACCAGCTAGAGCAGGGCGAGCGTTTCGGCATGATCCGTTTTGGCTCCTGCACTGAGCTGCTTGTTCCAGCCGATGCTGCTGTTTTGGCCAAGGTCGGGGATAAGGTCAAGGGTGGGCGCACTGTTCTGGCCCGTTTTGAAAAATAAGCAAACAAAAACATGAGGTAAATCATGATCCGCAAGAATCTGCCTAACACATTCACCCTGGCAAATTTGTCTTTAGGTGTCCTGGCGATCCTGGTCACTGCATCTACAGACAAGATATCCCTGATTCATCCGGGTGAAGACATTAGTAAAATATATTTCAGCTGTCTTTTTCTGATCGCAGCAGCCATGTTTGATCGCTTTGATGGTAAGCTGGCCAGAAAATTCGATGCCACTAGTGAACTGGGCAAACAGCTAGACTCCTTAGCTGATCTGGTTTCCTTTGGTGTAGCACCAGCTGTGATCGCCTGGAAGCTCCACTTTGCCCAGGCTGCGGTCTGCCTGCCTTTTGGCCGTTTATTAGGCTGCCTGGCAGCCCTGGCCTTCCCTTTGGCTGGCGCTTTACGCCTGGCCCGCTTCAATCTGCAAGAAGAGAGCGATATTTTTTATGGTATACCTATCACACTGGCCGGCTCACTCTTAACCCTGTTTAATCTAGTCAGTACATTTTTGTTCCTGAAGCGGCGTTTTGGCAGGATTAATGTGATCAGCTGCCTGGTTCTCATGGCAGTGATGAGCTTTTTAATGCTGAGCAAATTGCAATTGAAGAAAATTTAAGCTGAAACTTTTATATATCTAAATCACGCAACAAGGTGTAGTGGACCAGATAGTCAACCAGGCGCTGGATAATTTGTAAAAAGGCCAGGTAGAGGGCCGGTACGATCGAAGCCAGCAGTAAAATCCCCACAAAAGTAAAAACAACCTGCAGGCCGCCGACCAAGATGCCAACCAGCATGCCGACAGCCTGTCCCATGCTGGAAAATGTTTCAGTCGACTTGGCAATAGTCTGATTGATATATTCAAGCAGGTCCTGGGGCAGGTCCTCTGTCTGCAAGGTGTAAAGGGGTAGCAGCCACTGGTAAAAGGCTAAAAAACCTGCCAGCAGCTTAATAATCAAAAGAGACAGGATTGGTAATTTAACCAGGAGGCTGAGCTGGTAATAATAGCGGCAGGCAAAAGGAGCCAGCAGGAGCAGAAAAGCAAATGTCACAAGAGGGGCCCAACGAGGCAGAGCCAGCCAAGGTTGGGCCAGCACTGGTGTGAACTGCAACCAGATATAAATAGCAAAAGCCAGCCAGCCAAACAACCAGTAAAGGCCGGTATGACGCCGGGTTTCATATTCTGTATCACTCCAGATGGGACCCATTAAAAAGCCTTCCAGAAAATCCATGCTACCCCCTTAACTTATCTTTCGTTATTTTACCAAATAAGCCGCTCTTTTTAAATATTGACTTTGCCTAGACAAAAAAGCAAATCCGGCTGATTTTTTCTATCATATCTTTCAATGGTTGCCAGCAGACTGGCACATCGCCATAACCACGCACCTGCCAGGCATCATCGGCCAGGTTGACAGTGATCAACCAACTGACCGGATCAAAACCAGGCTCATCGGGCATTTTGCGCTTGCCTAAATCACCTGGTTCAGTTGAAAGTTTATCATTGGCTTGGACATTGCATTTTTCAATCAACTGCAATATCTCATTGACCTGTTCAGACGTGATTGTCCTGGTGAAGTTATTACCCCATTGCCAGCTGTCCCGCCAGGTCAGGTAACCACGCTCTAGGTTGACATATGCATGCAGACTGCCTTTACGATAGACAATCAGTTCAAATTCCAAACTGATGATATCCGCTGCTGTCAACACAAAATCTCTTCCTCCTTCAGATCAGACATACACTTAAGTATAGCCTGCTGCCAGTAGTTGTCAAAGTTTTACCACATCTTGAGGCCAGCGCTGCCGGGGCAGGCTGGCCAGCCTGGTGGCGGCCAGTATTTCCGGTTCAAGCAGGCGCTTGGCGCCAGCTTCATGAGCCACCATCTCAGTTAGTGTGAGAAAAGGATCGCCCCAGTCATCGTCATCTCTCCAGCAGAGCCAGGCTGCAGCTGTTTCATCTTCGTCCAGCTGGGGCGGGTTGCGCCTTAACATACCCTCGATAAAGCTCATGATTTCGGCCTGCCGCTCCAGTGGCAGTCTTAAGACCAGCTCGTCAGCCAGGTTGCCGCTAATCAGCCAGAGTCCTTTGCCCTGGGGCCGGACAGCCGTGATCTTAGGCCAGATCAGGGCCATCCTGTCCATGGGTGCCGCTCTGTAATCAGTGCCTGGCCGGGCCTGGTAACCAACTCGAAAACCGGTCAGTGCAGCCAAAGGCCGCTGCAGCGGCAGCCTCTTTTCTCTCTTCATGAAGATACCCTGCTGGTCAAGCAGGTATTCTGCCTGAATCCAGGGCAGCTGGTCCGGACCGGAAAACATGATCTGCCAGCTGATAGCCTGCATAGCCACACCCTCTTTTTTTATTTACTCTAGAGTCACCCCGACAATGATGTTGCCCCTGGTGCCAACAACCAGCTGGTTGCCAAAAATAGCACAGGAAGACTCTATATTACCGGCAGCCTTGCCATCCCTGTCATAGGTCAGTTGCAGGACATCAAGCCTTTCTCCGTTCTGGCCATCGATCAGGTGCAGCTGGCTGACAGCATCGGCAATGACAATATAGCCCTTGCCATCCTTATCATAGATATCGACAGGTGAACTCCAGGAGTAGTGGTTCATCTTGTATTCCCACAAAATGGAGCCATCCTTCTGGTCAAAGGCCACCACGCTGTTGCCGCTGAATATACCCTGGGTCATGCAAAAGCTAAAGATAACCATGTCACTCAGCTCGTTTTTACCAATTACCGGTGAACCCATCACGCCGCCATTGATATCATCGCCGATATTGGCAGCTTTCCTGGTCCAGCAGGGCACAGAGGATTCCCAGAGGATCGCACCGCTCATGGCATCCATCTTATAAACAAAGGCAGTGCCCTTATAATCTCCGACAATATCTTTTTGCCAATCAACTTCTGTACCAGTGTAAACTGCCAGGCTCTCACCTTCATAGGCCAGCACAGGGGTCACATCAGAGTCGTCTTCCAGCTGGCGTGACCAGACCGGCTGCATGGTGTTGAGGTCCAAGCAGGTGAAAATACCAGAATTATCACTAAAGTAGCCATAGTGGTCAAAGACGGCCATGGAGCTTTCCACTCCCTGTAAAGACAGTCCGGGCATATCATAGCGGTAGGTGGTGAATTCCGGATTTATGCTCAGCTGGGCTGTGGCCAGATCAAAGTTTGTATTCATGCGGGCTGTGTAGATCAGGCCGTTTTCATTAGGATAGATCAAGGTGTCGGAGCCGGCATCAAATAGAGGCGAGGAGTCGCAGGCAGCCCAGGAAGTGCGATAGGCTGGATCTTGGGAGCAATCACGGAAAAGGAGCAGGGACTGGTCGATCAGGTTGTAGACCCGAAAGCCGATCCCTTTGACATTTTTATTCTTGTCGCCCTGGCCGACATAAAGGACAGGGTAGCCGCGGGAATCAATGCAGGGTGTGCCCTTGATCGGCGCCCCGATGGTAATGGGATCCCGGGTGGGCTGGCCGTCAGCAATATCCAAAAAATAAATGTTGCCATCCAAGGTGGCATAGATGACTTCAATTAAGTCCTGCTTGGCTTTTTTCTCCTCTTTTATATTCATGATGGCCCGGACTTCCTCATCCCACTGGACCAGCAAAGGCTGGCCGGTCCAGCCCGTGCCGGTCCAGGAAAAAGCCCAGGACGAGGAGGGCAGGCTGCCGATGCCTTTTTCCCAGCTTTTCAGTAGCTTTTTTTCCGTTAGCTCAGTCAAGCCAAAAGCTGCTCCGCTGCGGAAATTATTGCCGCGAAAGGTCAGCACACCAGGAATCTTGTTATAGTCAAGCGGATTTAAAAGGCTGATCGGAAAGCTGCGGCTAAAAGACGCCAGCACCTGATTGGCATTGTCAAAGATGGTCGAGTTGATCTTGCGCTCCGCTGGCGCCAGGCCTGGGGCAGCCACAGGCGGATCCAGCTCTGCCATGTTTTCGGGCGGCAGAAGAAGCGGATTCCAGGCCAGCGGAGTCGGGGTTGGGGTTGGACTCGGACTGGGCGTCGCAGTTGCCTGGGGCTGGTCTGTGCCACCGCCACTACTGCTGGTGCTGCTGGTCTGGGCCAGTGGAGCTGACGGATCAGTTGGTTTTGCCTGGCCTGGCCCATACTTGATCAGGGCTGTAACAGCTGTGGCAATCACCAGGACCAGAGCGATGAAGATTAAAGGACCGGCCGGCGAGCGGCGTCGCCTACCTCTGGCCGGATAACGCTTATCATTGACATAGTATTTTTTTCCAGATGACATATAAACCTCTTTACTGCTGTCTTATTTTATTACCAGTTGCCTAGGGCAATAAAATAAGCGCTTCCACCAACCTGGCTGTGTTAACCAGGTCTTCGATGTAGATTTCTTCCTGCAGGGTGTGGACTTTACGCATCCCACAGGTCAGGACCAGGCCATCTATTCCAGCCAGCACAAGTGTGTTGTTATCGCTGCCTCCGCCACCGGGTTCTTCCTTGCCAGCCAAGCCGAGCTGCTGGCAGGCCTGGTGGAATCTAGCCAGGGCTTTGCTCTTTGCCGGCACGGCATAAGGCTGGTAGGCCAGGGTCTCTTCTATCGTGATTTTGGCACCCAGCTGTCCGGCCGCCTCTTCCATGCAAGAACGCATGTGCCGGGCTTGTTCGGCCAGTTTAGCCGTATCCTGAGAGCGGCATTCAGCTGTGATCTCACAAGAAGCTGCCACTAGATTGGTTTCGCCACCGCCACTGATGCGGCCAATATTGGCTGTGGTCTCATGGTCTACCCGGCCCAGGCGCATGGCACTGATACCCCGGGCGGCAGCTGTGATGGCGCTGATGCCCTTTTCCGGAGCCATGCCGGCATGGGCCGACTGGCCGCTGATCTTGAATTTAAAACCGATGTTGCCGGGCGCCCTGATGATGGCTGTGCCAGGTGGTCCTTCGGCATCCAGGGTGTAGGCCTGGCGGGCTATCAGACGATCTGGTTCATAATGGCGCGAGCCCAGAAGATGTAGTTCCTCGGCCACTGTTATGAGCAGCTGGACAGTCCGGTGAGCCTGGCCGGATTCCTTGATTGAACGCAGCGCCTCCAGGATCGGGGTTAAACCAGACAGGTCATCGGCACCCAGGACTGTATCGCCGGCACTGGTGATACGGCCATCTTCAGTCAGGACAGCCCTTTTACCCCGGCTTGGTTCAACTGTATCGAAATGGGCACAAAAAAGCAGTGGCTCCAGATCTGATCTACTGCCAGGCCAGGTGGCATAAAGATTATTGCAGTTGCCCCCGATAGCGGCTGCTGCCTTGTCCCAAGCCAGTTCCAAGCCCAGTTCTTCCAACTTTTGGTAGACCAGATCCGCGATTTCCTTTTCTGCCAGGCTTGGCGCATCGATGGCAACCAATTCACAAAATTCCTGGACCAGTCTTGTTTCATTAATCATACTTTTCCGTTACTGAAAACTTATAAAAAGTTATAAACTTTTATGTTTCATTCCTTCTTC
>CAZZGG010000112.1:0-8086 GCA_964654125.1 uncultured Oscillospiraceae bacterium | reverse complement strand
GTCCATGATGTCTTGGGCCAGAGGATCGCCCTGCTGCAAAATGCCCTGCGCCAGGTAGAACCTGACCTGACGATACTGGGCCAGAGCCTGGCCGGCCTGGCTGATGATCTGGCCCGGGATGAAGCAGCTGTCGCTTTAAGCCTGGAGCAGATCATCAACTCATTTGCCAGTGTAGGTGTGGCAATCAAGCTGGAAGGGGCACCTGGACAGGATGAAACCGGTCTTTTAATGCTGGATCTGATCCGGGAAGCAGTGACCAATGCGGTCCGGCACGGTCTGGCTGGCCAGATTAACATCCACTGCCATACAGGAGCTGATTGGCAGAGCCTGACCATCAGCAATAACGGCACAACCCCGGCTGCCATCACTGAAGGTGGTGGTATCAAGGCCATGCGGGAAAAAATCAAACCTTTTGCCGGCCAGTTGCTGATCAGGACCAGGCCGCAGTTTGTTTTGACAGTACTGCTTAGTCCAGCAGCTGAAGGAGGACGCAGCAGATGATCAGGATCTTAATCGTGGATGATCATACATCGATCAGGGATTCATTTCGCCAGGCCCTGGAGGCTTGTGCTGATATGTTAGTGGTAGATGATATTGCCGACAGCGCTATCGCCCTTCTCATCTGTGAAAAGCTAAAACCGGATGTTGTCCTGATGGATGTCTGCACAGCCGGTGGCTCATCCGGGTTGGCAGCGACCTGCCAGATCAAGCGTCAGCTGCCTGCCATCAAGGTGATTGTGATGACAGGCTTTGATGAGGTGACCTACATGCCGCGGGCTAAGGCTGCCGGAGCTGATGCTTTTGTGGAAAAGAGTATGAGTCTTGATTTTTTCATCCAGGTCATCCGTGATGTGGTCAAAGGAGTCAGCTATTTTCCCAGGGGCAGAACCATACCTGTCCAGGCTGGTGAATCGCCCTTGACTAAGCGGGAACTGGAAGTTTTACGCCTGGTCTGTGAAGGCCTGTCCCGGGAAAACATCGCTGGCCTGATGCATATTTCAGAAAACACGGTCTACCGTCATATCCAGAATATCACCGGCAAGATGGGCTTTAGCCGCACCAGTGAACTGGTGGCTCATGTTATCTTGAACGGCTGGCTCAATCCCAAATTTTGAAAAATGGTGGCTAACTGTGATGTGCCCCTTGCTGCTTTTTGCTAAGCTCTAGTAAAGCTTAGGGAAGGTGGTGGAGAGCCTGTGCCAACTATTGCCCTGATTATGCGCAGGAAGCCATTGGCAGAGGGGATCAGCCGGGCTTTACTGGATGAAAATCCAGCCTTGAAGACTTGCATTATCACCAATTATCAGCAGGCTGATGCCTATATCAGCAGCCACAACCCAGCCACTGTTGTGGTGGAGATTGCCGAGCCCGGCACAAAAGATGCCCAGTTCAGTCTGGACCTGTCGGGCCGGGTTAAGGTTCTGGCGCCGGATTGCAAGCTGCTCTTGATTTTCCCGGAGGCGGACCAGGCTAACCTGAAACAGGTGATTGATAGAAAAAAAGGTGGTCAGATCGATGACTTTGTCTCTTATGACACGAGTCTGGCTTATCTTGTAGCAAAGATTCTGGCAATTTGAATTGCCACTGACCCAAGGAGGAAATATGACATTTTGCAGTAATTGCGGAACAAAGCTGGCCGCCCAGACCAGGTTTTGCCAGGAATGCGGCAGCCCTGTCAGCTGGCCGGAAAACGGTCCGCCAGCACCGGCATCCATTCAGCCTGAGCAGTCTGAATGGGCGCCGCCACAAAAGAAAAAAGGCCGCCTGGCCTTGATCCTGAGTCTGGCCGGGCTAGGTCTTTTGCTGATTGCTGTGGCTGTCTTTTTTGGGGTCAGGGGCTGGCCGGGTGCAGGAGGCAGCCAGGATGAGGCTAAATGGCAGGCGGTCTGGATAGAAATGCCTGGCCTCAGCCAGTCTGTGGCGGAGATCTTCCCTGACGGTCTGACTTTGGAGCTTGCTGAGGGCGGCAGATTCCTGATCATCCTAGAAGGCGAGCAGGCCAGCGGCCGTTGGCAGCTGCAAGGTGATGAACTGAGCCTGACAGGCCGTACCCTTAAGACCAGGGGCCGGATCGACGGGGCACAATTGATCCTGGATGATCTTTTTGGCTATCGTTTTATTTTCTACAAGCAAGGTGAGACATACCCCCAGCCAAGTGAGGGCCCAAAAGAGCAAACAGACAGTCCGGACAGCCTGCCCCAGGGTGCTTTCACGGCGGAGACAAAAACCATCAGCGCTGCCGGTGTCACGCTGACTTATCCTGTGACAGCCAAAGCGGCTGAGAATTTATTTGGCTTGCCTAGCGTTGAGCTGCCTGCCGGCTACTGGGTCAATGCAGCAGTGGAAACTGCCTTTGACGGGCCTGAGCAAAAAAAGGCCAGTCTGGAGTTTTTTACCACTTATAAGGGTGGCCGGCTTTTTAGCAGCAGTTTTCGGGATCTGCCCTGCGTTGTGCTGATGCACGATACGGATCAGGCCAACAGTGCTGATGCAGCTATTAACGTTTTTATTTATATTAATGATGAACAGCTGGTCCAGATCAATGTGATCAGTCGGGGCGGGGAACTGGCTGCTATGCTGGCTGACCAGGACCTGTGGGCCCTGATCCACAGCGTGACCTGGCAGTGAAAATGCAACAAAAGGAGAAATCCATGAGGAGATCGATTTACTTAATACTGGCCTGCCTGCTCTTGTTATCTTTTTCCGCCTGCCAAAAAGCAGCTCAGCTTGACGAAGAAAAAATCGCTGCAAGGATAGCGGCTGCCCTGGCCCGGCAAGAGAGCACCAGTAAAAAGACAGTCTTGACCCAAGCGAAGCAGACAGAAAGTACTACAACTACAGCAACAAGTGCGCCTGAGCCCACCACAGTTGAGACAAGTAGCTCCCAGCCGGACCTGGAGGACTGGGCTGGACTCTTGGCTGGTTGGTGGGTGGACATGGATACCTATGGTGAGCCGGCTGATTACCCCGAGCTTTACTATTTCAGTGCAGACGGTTATGTCTTTATCCGGCCCGAAGACCTGTCTAGCTATGAGGACTATCAGTTGGAACCGGATTATTTCTATAACTGGACAGTGGAAGACGGCGTGGCCTATTTGCTTGATTATGCCGATTTTGCCGGAGAAGACCCGCTCAGGTGCGAACTGGAAATCGACCAGGATGGTTCCATGTTCATCTTTTGGCCCAATGGCACTTTCCGCTACCTGGAAGCTGCCACATCAGCCTGGGCCAGCCGCATCCTGCTGGCCAGTTCCTACTATGATCTGGCAGAAGATGTCCAGCTGGGTCTGATCAGGCAGGGTAGCAGCGGGGAGAGCTCCGATGGTGTGGCAACTGTTTTCATCAAGGACATCATCATGGTGGACAGCCAAGACACTGAGCTGATCGATTATTATGACTTGCACGATGCACCGTTTGATAATGACTATGAGATAGTTATCGAAGATGAAAAATATTATCCTCATTTTGTCATCCTGGAAAATGATTTCACGATCTTCAAATTGCTGGATTACTCAGATGATTATTTTTTCGAGGCAAAAAGCGCCACTTATAGCGAATTCAAGCAGCTGCTGGAGCAAGCTGGCGAAGATGGCAGGCTCTTCAGCTATTGCCTGGATCCGGAAAACATGCATCTTTCAGTGATCCGGGAGATCTATCTACCTTAAAAAGGCCCGAACATGCCTGGATAATAATCCTTTGGCTTGAAATATATGATTAGAATTGGTTATCATAATGAAAGAGGTACAACCATGAAAACAAGAAGAAGAATGATCCTGCTCCTGACAGTTACTGCTGTCCTGCTTAGCCTTTTAACTGCCTGTGGCGGTGGTGGCGGCGGTGATGCACTCAAAGGCAAGTGGGAAGGCACCAATGACGACAAGTCACAAGTGACCTGGGAGTTTGACGGCAAAGGCAAGGCGAAACTGACAACAGAGTTAGGCATAAAATTAGAAGGCGAGTATACAATAGATGGACATGCTCTGGTTGTTTCAATGCCAGCTTGGGAAAAAGACCAGACCTTTCAATTTGTTGTAGTCAGTAACAACCTTATAATGACAAATGACAACGAATATCAGCCCAGTTATGATCTGACCAAAAAATAATTGGCAGAGCACGGGTAAAAAAAGGCGGAGGATTAGCTATGGGTTTGTTCGGGAAAAAGAAAAATTGTGACATTTGCGGCGGTAAGATTGGCCTGCTGGGCAATAGGAAGCTTAGCGACGGTAATATGTGCAAAGATTGTGCTAAGAAGATCAGTCCTTACTTGACTGGCCGGAAACAGCACAGTGTGGCTGAGATGAACGATCATCTGGCCTACCGGGCTGAAAATGAGGCAAGACTGGAAAAGTTTTCCCCGACCAGGACAATTGGCACAGATGCCAAGCTGTACATTGATGATAATAGTGGCCAGTGGCTGGTCAGCCGCAAGTCCCGTTATAAAGAGGACAATCCTGATGTGCTTACCTTCGACCAGGTCACAGGTGCTGCTGTCGTAATTGATGAGACCAAGACGGAAATAAAACGCGAATTGCCAGATGGCAAGAAGGAAAGCTACAGTCCGCCGCGCTATGAGTCGAGTTATGATTTCCGGATTGACATAAATGTCAACAATCCCTGGTTTTCCGAAATTTCCTTCCGGGTCAATAATTCATCGATCAAGGGCCGGACTTCTGTTGATTTCAGGAATGCCCAGCAACAGGCAGAGCAGATCAAGCAGTCCCTGACTGAGGTGCATCAGGAAGTTCTGGATACAGCTGCCCAGGCAGCTGCGCCCAAAGCCAGTATCAGATGTCCCTTTTGCGGGGCTGTGGTCACTCCTGATGCCAGCGGCAAGTGCCCCTTTTGTGACAGTGGCCTGAACGTATAAGCTAAAGCTGGGGCGGCCTGCAGCAGCAGGCCGCTTTTTCTTTGGGCCGCTTTAGCACAAAACTTGTTATTTATTCTTGAAAATGTATACTGAAAGCAAATAACCCTGCCCATAGGCAGCTGGAGATAGAGGTGCTGGACATGTCACGAATACTATTACAAAATGCTAATATTATCACTGAAACCGGAATACTCAGCCAAACCGACCTGCTGGTTGAGGCTGGCAAGATAGAAAAAATCATCCGCAAACTACCGGTTGCTGATGCGCAAATAATTGATGCCAGTGGCTATTATCTGGCCCCAGGCTTTATTGATCTGCATCTGCATGGTGGTGGCGGCCATGA
Organism: uncultured Oscillospiraceae bacterium; assembly: GCA_964654125.1. Classification (GTDB taxonomy): domain Bacteria; phylum Bacillota; class Clostridia; order Saccharofermentanales; family UBA5734; genus JAAYBY01. The sequence continues at coordinate 2,876 of CAZZGG010000112.1, read as the reverse complement.
TTTCATGGACGGCACTGTGGAGGCTTTTACAGCTGCAGCAAAAACCCATGCCAGCCACGGTACAACCACCCTCTTGCCGACCACCTTAGCCTCAACCGATGCTGAGCTAGCTGAGATGTTTGAAACCTATCAGCAGGCTGTCAAGGAGAATAAGGCTGGGGCTCAGATGCCGGGACTGCACCTGGAAGGGCCTTATTTTGCTATGGAGCAAAAAGGTGCCCAGGACCCGCGCTTTATCCGTAATCCCGATCCTGACCACTACGGGCCGATCCTCAAACAATGGGGCCATCTGATCAGGCGCTGGAGTGCGGCCCCAGAACTGTCGGGCAGCAAAGAATTTGCCGCCGCCCTGCTGGAATATGATATTTTGCCTTCAGTGGCCCACAGTGACGCTTTCTATGAGGATATCGTGGAGGCGCAAAAGCAGGGCTTCACTCACTTAACTCACTTTTATTCTGGGATGTCCGGCCTGCGCCGCATCCGCGGCATGCGGCGGCCGGGTGTGATTGAGGCCGGTTATATATCTGATGATCTGACCGTTGAGATCATCTCGGATGGTATGCACCTGCCGCCTGCTTTGTTGCGTCAGGTTTACAAGGGGATCGGGGTGAAAAGGACCGCCCTGGTCACAGACGCCATGCGGGCGGCCGGCCAGGACGTGACAAGCAGCCTTTTAGGCAGCTTGAAAAATGGCCAGGAGGTCCTGGTTGATGAAGGTGTGGCCTGGCTGCCTGACCGCACTGCCTTTGCCGGCAGCGTGGCTACTATGGACCGGGCTGTCAGGACCATGGTCCAGCAGGTGGATGTCCCCTTGCTTGATGCAGTCCAGATGGCCACAGCCACACCGGCAGATATTGCCGGCTTTAAAAACAAAGGCCGCATCCAGCCGGGCTATGATGCTGATCTGGTCCTTTTTGACGATGAGATCAAGATTAAACTGACCATGATAGGCGGCCGGGTGGTTTATCAAAAATAAAAAGGTAAATTTGCTTTTTAAATAACAGCCGGTAGGAATTTTGGTAACCCAGGTTCTGCCTGCTGTTTTTGTGCCTGCTAAAATCTAGACAAAGCTATCGCGGTATTCTTAAAATGAGAAGCGGAGGCAGGAATATGAAACCACGCGGTATTTTAATGATGGAGCATCGGTTGATAGAAAATATGCTGCTGCTGGCTGAAAAAGAGCTGGCCCTGAGCAGTTCAACTGGCCTGATCGACCATTACTTTGTTACTGCATTGATTGACTTTATCAAGACCTATGCTGACAGGACTCACCATGGCAAGGAAGAAGATATTCTATTTCGCAAGCTACAGGACAAAGAGCTGGAACCCGGCCACCTGATCATGCTGGATGAGCTGGTTGCTGAGCATAATGAAGCCCGCCAAAAGACAGCAGCGCTAAATCAGGCAGCTGCCGCCTTCCAAGATGGTGCAGGGGACCAGCTGGCTGTGATCAGGGAAAAGCTGGTCTTTTTGACCAGCTTTTATCCCCGTCACATAGCCAAGGAAGATAAGTTCTTTTTTCCAGAAACAGAGAAGTATTTCACAACTGCAGAGCTGGCGGCCATAGTGGATGATTTTAATGAATTTGATCGTAAAATGATCCATGAAAAGTATCAGAACCTTTATCATGCCCTGGGCCAGATGCTGGAGCAAAGAAAGTAAAAACCCCTGCATTTTGCCTTGTTTATTGAGCCAGGGTCAGGTCGCCTGGCTTGATCCAGCCGAGGCGGCGGGCCAATAGGCCCAAGGCCCAGCAGATAATGGCGGGCAAAATTAAAGCAATCAGGAAAAGACCCAGCCAGTCAAAGCCGCTGATGGCAAGCTTGCTGCCAGCGGCGATTGACTCTGTCCAGCCGGAATAGACGCCAATCGGGCCAACCATCCCGCAGGTACCCATACCGGAGGCCACAGCTGGTCCGTTTTGTTCTAAGCGGAAAAGTGTTGTAGCCAGAGGTCCTGTGATGGCTGAGGTGACAATTACCGGCAGCCAGATCTTGGGATTCTTGACAATGTTCCCCATCTGCAGCATGGAGGTACCCAAACCTTGGGCCACTAAGCCGGACCAGCGGTTTTCCCGAAAAGACATGACCGCAAAACCGACCATCTGGGCACAGCAACCGGCCAGGGCTGCCCCGCCGGCCAAGCCTGTCAGGCCTAAGGCGGCACAGATAGCAGCGCTGGAGATAGGCAGGGTCAGGGCGATGCCGACGATGACTGAGATGATAACACCCATGAGGAAAGGCTGCAGTTCGGTAGCCCACATGATCAGCACACCAACTTTGGCTGCGGCTGCACCAATAGGAGGTGCCAGCCAGATGGCCAGGGAAGCTCCACAGACAATAGTGACCAGCGGTGTGACCAGGATATCTACCTTTGTCTCCTTGGAAACAAGCTTGCCGGCTTCAGCTGCTACGATTGCTATAAGCAAAACTGCCAGCGGCCCGCCGGCACCGCCCAGCACATTGGAGGCATAACCGACTGCGGTCAAGGAAAAGAGCACCATGGGCGGTGCCTCCAGGGCATAGCCGATTGAAATACCCATGGCTGGCCCAGCCATGGCTGAGGCAAAACCGCCCAACTGGACTAAAAAATCCAGCTGCAGCTGGGTACCTAGTGTGTTCAGGATTGTTCCGATCAGAAGTGAACAAAACAGTCCCTGGGCCATGGCACTCATGGCGTCCACCCCATAGCGCTTGGCAGAAAACAAAATATTCTTGCGGACAAGGAACTGCTTAACTTTTCCCATAACTGCCCTCCTGTATTCAGTTGATAGATGCACCAATTCTAGACTGTTACAGTTAAGCTGTCAATCCAATTTTCATTTGAGTTTCCGCAAAATGCAAAATAAGTCCGTCAGACAGCCATCATGAAGAAAG
>CAZZGG010000111.1:0-8099 GCA_964654125.1 uncultured Oscillospiraceae bacterium | reverse complement strand
GCCCGCCACTTTAGTCGTATCATAATGGCTGCCATAGGGGAAACGCGCCGCATTGCCGGCCCCGGCCTCTAAAAAATCGACCATATAATAACGCACTCCCCAGTCCCGATAGGTCGAAAAAACCTGGCTGATAAAATCCAGGGCCTTGGGATGGGTCGGATCCAGGGCAAAAAGACGCGGCCGTTTTTTTAAGGGCAGGCGGCCCGCATCACCGTGTGACCAGGCCGGCACAACGACCAGGAGCTCACCTGCCTGGTCGCGCAGGAGGGCATCACCAAATTGCTCCAGCAGCTCAGGCCGGTCAGCAATATAGAAAGGGCCGATCCAAAAGCCCTGGATAAAACCCCGCTTTTCCACTTCGCTGATAAAAGCCTTGCGCCCCATGGGGATGGTGCGCCGGTTCCACTTAAGCCAGTTACCCGGCAAACCGCCCTGGATATTAGTCATGCTGGTCCAGAGGTAATTGACTCCAAAACCAGCCAGGCGCTGGTTAATGGCGTCCAGATTGGCCAGGGTCAGCTCGTCATAGGCCTCATCGCCATTAATGGGATCAGTCCAGGCCCAGCCTAGATAACCAAGCGGTGGCTGCTCCCAGATCGTCGGCTGCAAGAGAGAGGCCACCTCTTTGGCCCAGTCCTCCATCTGCTGGTAAGGGTCATCGCCCCAAGCCAGACGCAGTGTTTCCAAACGGGTTGACTCACCAGGCAGAAGCTGCCAATCAGCATAATCAGACCAGGCACAAAGCGATTGCAGCTGGCCTGCTTTGACAGTGTAGCTGATCCGGCTGTCGGCCCTTTGAAAACTGATAAAGCCTGCCTGAAAAGCAGTCTTTTTGGTCTGGTTGTAAAACTGCAGCTTGATCCGGGCCAGGCCCGGATCTTGGGGATCACCCAGCCGGAAGACCTGCTGCAGGGACTGGCCGGTCTGCCAGGGCAGCACCACCAGCTGGTCCTCCGGCTCACCCAGGCAAAGAGCTGCACTTTGTAAAAGAGTCAGCTGGCCCAGGCGGACAGCTCTGGCGCCACTGTTAAAGAGGCTGGAGCTAAGCTGCAGGGAATTTTCCTTCTGCACCAGCTGGACTTGCCAACGCACAGGGCCAGCAGCAAATTCCTGTATCCCATCAGCTAATTCAGTCAGATTAAAAGCATATGTCTGGCCATCCAGTTCCAAGGCCAGTTGCCAGTCCAGTAAGGTCAGGCTGGGCGCGTCAATCAGCTTTGTGCTATTTTGCCAGATCATGATCTCATGCAGCAGCAAAACCAGTTCATCAGCCACCTGTTCAACCGGCTTGTTATCAATAAAGTACCTGTGCTTGATCTTTTTGAACAGTCTCTTGTTAAGGTTGATGTCATCTCGGATATCCCGCATATAATGAACCCGGTATTTTTCCTTATAGGGTATATCTTCATAAATCACATCATTTTCATCAGAAAAAACCAGACGCTCAAAAATATTTTCCGCTGTATCCTGCAGCTCTATGGCGATAACCTGCTCCTTTTCTAGAATCCGGTTAAAGAATCTGGCATAAAAGATCGGGCTGACAGCTATAATCGTGTCCTCTTTCGCCCCATTGACCAGGTCAGCCAGCAGCTGGCCCTTCAGCTTGCCCCTTTCATAAGGAAAAGGGTTATCTTTCATGAACTGTTCCAGGGTGGTCTGGTAGATCCTTTTTATTTCAGCATCCATATCCAGAAAACGGTAGCCCAGCTTTTCAGCCAGCAGCTGGCCGGTCACAGTCTTGCCGACATTGGATATGCCAAATAATAAAATAACCATGCTGCCCCTCCTAGAGATCTTCTTGCATAAAGATAGTCATACAGTGCTCTTGCCGGGCCAGCTCCGGTTTGGCAAAGGGTGCCAGCATGTCCGCTTCGCCCAGGCAGCACCAGGTCGAGTCATCAGTCAGCACATGCTGGGCCTGGCTGACTTTACCGGCCAGCTGGCCAATACCCTGGGGCACAAAACGTCCTTTTTGATTAAAAGCCTCCAGATAGCAAAAGCCAGCCTGGCCATAACCCAGGACAGTCAGCTGGCAAGATCTGATTGCCTTATCTGGATCTAAAGGGAAGGCAAGACCAAAATAAGCACTCTGGCTGGCCAGATATTTATAGCTGGCGGCCGGAATAACTGTCTTGCTGCCGTCAGCATAAAAAACTACGATTTTCGTGCGCGCCCCACCTGTCTGGTCCGGCAGGAAAAAGCTGATATCCAGTCGGCCGGCTTCGCCAAATGAGCAGGTCTGGGCCAGCTCCTTTAGCTTACCTAGTTTGCCAAGCAGCAAGTCATGGTGCTCCAGCAGATGGTCCAGGGCGATGCCGGACCTCAATAGCTGCCACAGCTCAATCTGTTCCTGCTTGATCTGCCTGGCTTGAGCCAGGCAATTGTCCAGGCCCTGCTTAACATGGGCCAGATCAGCCCGGATCCGGCCTGTGCGGTGGTCAAAGATTTGGGCGGCCAGCTGCCTGGCCTCATAGGCCAGGCAGGAGCTGGCCAGTTCATATTCCAGGACAGCAAACATGGTCTCGTTTAAAGGCTCAATTTCCCTGCCCTCGGCTAGACAGGCTAAAAGAGCCTTGTCCAAATAATAATTCTGGTCACTAGTTTGATTGGCCTGGCTGATGGAGCTGAAAAAATTATAGTCAGGCTGGTATTTGCGCGCTAAAATCATGGCCACGGTCTGGATCAGGCTCTCGTCCTCAATCTGGTAGGTCTGCTGGATGGCCTGGGCCAGGCGCTGGTCCGGCTGATCGGCCAGGAGCTTATTCCAGAGCAGGCCGGCATTGGCTACCAAGGGGTAGAGGGCATAAAGCTGCTTGAGGCTCCTTTCCCAGATTGTGGCCAAAAAGCCCATTGGCTGATATTGGCTGGCATAACGGGTGAAGCTTGCCACATTATAAACATCAGTATTGGTGGCAGCTATATAGCGAAAGCCCAATTGATCGTAAAGGGCGAAAAGGTCGGCCTTTTTAGAGTTGTTGAAATGGCCGGGCAGCTGCTTGGCAATATAGCTGTAGTTCCAGCAGCAAAGCACGATATCACGGGGGATTTCTTCCAGGGCACCGGGGCAATATTCGAACATATCATCCCAGATCAGCATGGTCTTGCCCAAAGACTTTAAAAGCTGGTGGGTATGCCGGATATGGTCAGTCAAAAGACCGCTCAAGCCGCCTTCTTGCATGCGCTTGCGGCAGAGCTGGCACAGGCCCATGTCCCAGGCCTCGTCCAGACCGACATGAAAATAGCTGGAAGGGAAGAGCTGGGCCACTTCACTGATGTAGCTATCGAAAAAGGCATAACTCTCCTCCAGAGAGGGACAGAGGCAATGGGCTCTAGGCTGTTCATCTGTGAACTGGAAACGGGCTGGATCGCCGTCTCTGGTTTCGGCCAGGTCAGCTAGCTCCGGGTGGCGTAAAAACCGCTCGACATGGCCCAGGTTAGAAACGACCGGGATCAGTTCCAGGTGCCTGGTTGTGGCATAATCCAGTATCTGCCTGATCTCCTCAGGCAGATAGCTCTCCTGATCACTAGAAAAAGGGTAGGAGCGGGTCTTGATGCGGTCTTCTAAATACAGCACCACTGTATCAAAACCATTCTCAGCAGCCAGCTCAAAAAAACTCTCGATTTCAGCCAGGTTCTCTTTTTGCCTGGCCAAATCCATTTGCACAGCAATCATGGTAAAACCTCCTGGGCAGCTGCCAGTCTTCTTCTAGCTATGTTACTATGATATCAAAAGTTAAGGGGATATATCATGCCAAAAATTGAACTGCCAGCTGAAGGTATTTTTGTCGGAACCGGTGTCTATCCAACCGATACAGACACCTTGCTCAGCACCATGCTGGGCCATTACACCTGGCAATGCCAGTATTTTGCTCCGCTGGACATGATTGAGAAAATAATTGAGGACAATCAGGGCAACCTGGCCCAGGTCTGGGGCATAGCGCGGGGCTTTTCGCCCCGCCTCATCGCTGAATGGTTCTATGCCCTGGATGAGCTGGGCCTGGAGATCCCCGCCCCGGATTGGGAAAACTGCCGTCACTTGACTGTGGCTGAATATGAGGAGCTTTTTCAGCAGCACCAGGATCGTTTCGGAGCCGGCCTGGTCCGTTTTATCCGGGAAGCCCGCAAAAAAGGCATCTATACAGCCTTTCTTTATACAGATGCCAACACAGAATGGGTCCGGCAGATGGCCGAAACAGGCGGACCTTTCTACCTGGGCTATGATTTTGGGGAACGCTATAATATCGGCCTGAGTGACGCCCTGCCTCAAGCAAGTGAGCTCAGCCTGACCAGCTTGACTGACCGCCTAGTGGCCCAGGTCCAAGCGCATGTCGAAGAACGCAAGGCTAGCGGCTGGGGCCATATCATGGCCACCAGCAGTAATTTTCACCTGGATTATGAAGTGCTGGGCGGAGCTGATATCCCGGTTGTCGAAGACTTTGCCTTCCCAAATCTCAATTTTGCCAGTGGCTTTTCGCGTGGCCTTTACCGGCAGCACCAGCTGCCCTTATGGGGCTCACACCTGGCCCACGAGCATTACTCCTGGCAGCCTAACAATGATTCATTCCGCTATGAGATGCTGCGCAGTGCCCTCTACTTAAAATACATGGCCGGCAGCAAGCTGATCATCAATGAATCCGGCAATTGGTTTGTCGAACACACTCTAGCCCCGGATTCGCCCAAGTTTGCTGTTCCCCAGACAGGCCGGCAGGAGCTGGGCACGATCGGCTGGGGCCAGGCCAAAAAGCTGCTCCAGGAAAAACCGCAAAAGATCAAGCAGCTGCTAGCTGAAGCCAGGCCCCACTTTCCCAGCCTCAACTACGATTCACCCATCTGCCGTAAGTACAGGCAGATCATATCTGACTTCTGGAATTTCATCAAAGCCAAGGGCACCCCTGAGGGCCAGCCTGAAAGCACACTCGCCCTGGTCAAGGGCAATAACGATCTGGCCACAGCCCGCTATAACCATAGCTATGCCATCAGCGGCCTTTATGACCTGGCCCTGCAAGATCCCAACTGGTTCCAAGGTCCGCCGGAACGGGGCTGGAAGCTGGCCCGGGATGTTTTCTTCCCGGAAGTGCCTGTTTTAAAGCCCTATGTCAATATCCACCTGTCAGGCACTCCCTACGGCCAGGTCGATGTCGTATCCCTGGCCAAAGATGAAATCACAGCCGACTTCTTGCACCGTAACTACAAGGCCCTCCTTTTTGCCGGTTGGAACACCTGCTCAGACAAACAATATGAGATCCTCCTGGACTATGTCTTTGCTGGCGGCACTCTTTTTATAGCCCTGCCGCAGCTGGCCACAAATACGACCAGGAGCCTCAATTTCACTGCGGACAGCCTGGTCAAAGGCGGTGATTTTTCCGAGCTGTGCGGCCTTAAGGTCCTGGGCCGGGGTGAGAACATCTACTGGGCCACAGTTCCGCCAGGCTCTGACTGGCTCGGTTGCAGCTTCCCGCGCCGCTTCGGAATCCTGGGTGTACCCCTGGGCCAGGTCGAACTGACTGCTGAAAACCTGGAAATCCTGGCTGTTGACGATGAACAGGGCCGGCCCCTGCTCACCTTGCACCGTTATGGTAAGGGCAAATGCTATTTCCTCAACAGCTGGGCCTATCCCGGTGCCCTGGACCTGGATGAAGGTCCGGGCGGCCTGATCGGCTCAGCCGGCCTGCCCGGCTATATCTACCGGGCTATCGCCAAGGAAAACCGTGGCCATGTCTGGATCACGGATGATAAGCAAAACCCAGGCCCCAACTGCGACTATGTGGCCTTTTCCTACTTCCCCCAAGCCGGCACCATCTGCCTGCTTAATATTGACTACACCAAAGAACGGACCATCTGGCTGCACCAGTTCGGCCTTTGCGCAAAGGTCAGCCTGGCCCCGGCAGAGTTTAAAATGATCAGCACCACCCGCCTGGAGGAGGACATGCAAAATGGCTCATCAAAAGCAAGCAACTGTCTACTTTGATTCAGATAATACTACGATCGCCTATGCCGCCGCTGAACTGGCCAGCTATCTGACCCGGCTAACTGCCAGCAGCCATACAGCTAAAAGAAGCAAGGAGCCTGCCGCTGGGATCAGACTGGGCCTGCTGGAGGAATTTTCTCTCCAGCCAGCTGCTGGGGCAGACCCTTTTTTTGATGATGAGATCTATGTTGACCTGACTAGTGGCCAGGGAATTGTGGCTGGCAATAATCCGCGCAGTGTCCTTTTAGCAGTCTACCGCCTGCTCAAGGAGGCAGGCTGTGCCTTTTTAAGACCAGGTGCAGCGGGCGATTATATCCCCCGTCAAGCCTTGGCCAGCCTAACTATAAAGCTGCATGAAACTCCTTCCTATCGCCACCGCGGGATCGACTTCGGCGGCCAAAAAAGCCGGGAGGATGTCCTGGACATGATCCGCTGGGCGCCGAAACTGGGCTTTAACAGTATCTTTTTTGAGGGGATTGAGCCTTGGCAGGGCAGTTTTTATAGCAGTGACAGGCAAGCAGACGGCAGCAGGACCAGGCTCTATAGTGAAGACCTAGCTAAAACATACTATGAAGAGGCTGTGGCTGAAGTAAAAAGATTGGGCCTGCTCTTTCATGCCGCAGGCCATGGCTTCACCAGCGCTCCCTTTGCTATTTTGCCGGGTCATAGGGGCCAGGTCAGTGACGAGGTGCGGCGAAAACTGGCCCTGATCGATGGTAAAAGGCAGCTGCGTGGCAATTTTAGTGACACCAACCTCTGCTATTCAAATGCCCAGACCAGGCACTTGATCACAGATTATATTGTCAGCCTCCTGAAGACCCGGCCGGAAATTGACCTACTCCATGTCTGGCTGGCCGATGGCAACAATAATCATTGTGAATGCAGCCAGTGCATTAAGCTGCTGCCGGCTGACCTTTACATTAAAACTTTAAATGAGCTGGATGAAAAGCTGACCCGCCATCAGATAAAGACCAAGCTTGTCTTCATCTCCTACACTGACCTGATCTGGCGGCCGCAAAAGGAAAAACTTATCAATAAGGACAGGTTCATCTTGACCCAGGCACCCTTTTACCGGACTTATAACAAGAGCCTGGGAGAAGCTTTAGATGAAAAAGAGCTGCCGGTTTTTCAGCGCAATCAGAACAAATATCCTGTCTCCAGCCAGGCCAATACAGGCTTTATCAAGAGCTGGCAAGACTGGTGGGGCAGGGACAGTTTTTTATTTGAGTACCATTACTGGCGGGCCCATTACAGTGATCCGGGCCAGTTTTCTATCAGCAGGGTGCTTTACGACGATATCAAAAATCTAGCAAAAATGGGCCAGACCGGCTATATCAGCTGCCAGGTCATCAAGTGCTTCTGGCCGCTGGGCCTGGGCATGCAGGTGCTGGGCCAGACCTTGTGGGACAGCAGCACCAGCTATGCCAGTATCGCAGAAAACTATTTTAAGAGCAGTTATGGCCAGGCGGGACCGGTCTGCCTGGATTTTTTTCGAAAACTCAGCGCCCTATATGGTCTTGATCCCCAAATCCCCCTGCCGGAGGATTTTTCCTGGACGGACTCCGGTTATGAAAAGTACGCCCTGGCTCAAAAGAAAAGCCAGGACTTGGCTGACCTGATCGACTTAGTCGCAGAATTTGCCGATTTTACCGCAAAAAAGCTGGCTGATCAGGCAAGTGAACACTATATCTCCTGGCAGTATCTGGCAATCTACCTGCAGTTGCTCAGCCTGCTTCTGCTCACCTGGGAGAGCAAACTTTTTCATGATCAGACCCGAACCCGGCAGCTGTGGCGGATACTAGAAACTTTTATCAGAAAACATGAGCCGGAAATTGGCCGGGTATTTGACACAGGATCTTTTTTAAGCTGGGTTGCAGCTTATTTTAAGTAGGGAGTTAAGCAGTTAAGCAATATTTATAAAAATCTAAAATAACTAAAGTATTTCATGGCTATCGTGTTGATTCAGCAACTGCTTGCATGACGAACGTATGTTTGATATAATGCAAGCAAAGGAGCTGAGTCTTATGGCCAAGCAAGAAACAATCAGTTTTATGGAATTCAAGCGCAGATTCAATAACGAAGACGCCTGTCGTGATTATCTTTTTTAAGTTGTGGTGGCCTGATGGCTTTA
>CAZZGG010000110.1:0-8103 GCA_964654125.1 uncultured Oscillospiraceae bacterium | reverse complement strand
AGCTGATGGATGCCGGGCCGGATCAGGCAGACTGGGATTGAATGCTGCAATTATGATTGACATCCCTCTATCTTTTCTTCTATTGTTGATGCATGAAGGGGTATTAAGCCCAAGATGGAAGAAGGATGACAGATGGACTGGTACAGACAGACAGAAAATGAAGTTTTACACCGCCTGGAAGTTGATCCCCAAGCTGGCCTTACTGCGGCTGAGGCTGCTAGAAGGTTGGCTCAATATGGCAAAAATGAACTTGAGGAAGAAAAAAGAGCAGGTTTTTTGCGCAGGCTGCTGGCCCAGTTTGCTGATTTTTTAGTTCTTATCCTGATAGGTGCAGCCGTCATCTCTTTTTTGGTCCATGAACCACAGGATGCTTTTGTTATCCTGGCCATTGTTGTTTTAAATGCTTTTTTGGGTATTTATCAGGAGGGCAAGGCTGAAAAAGCCCTGGCTGCCTTAAAGCAGATGTCTGCCCCTGCAGCGACAGTCCTACGCTCAGGCACTGCCTTGCTTGTGCCAGCCAACACGCTCGTGCCAGGCGACCTGGTCCTTTTGGAAGCAGGGGATATCGTCCCGGCTGATTTAAGATTGCTGGAGAGTGCGGGCTTAAAGATTGAAGAGGCCTCTTTAACTGGTGAATCTGTTCCGGCAGAAAAGCAGGCCGCAGCAGCCTATGAAACTGAAGTAGGTCTGGGCGACCGGCACAATATGGCCTATATGAGCACTATTGTCACCTATGGCAGGGGGACAGGTGTGGTGGTTGCTAGCGGCCATGCCACTGAGATAGGCAAGATAGCCACACTAATCCAAAGCTATAAAGAGGAAAGTACACCCTTACAAAAAAAGCTTAATCAGCTAGGTAAGATCCTGGGTGTTGCGACTATAATCATTTGCCTGTTGGTCCTGGCCAGCGGCCTGTGGCAGGGCCGCGACCTGTTGGAAATGCTCTTAGTGGCCATCAGTCTGGCTGTGGCTGCTATCCCGGAGGGCCTGCCGGCTATTGTCACTATTGTGCTGGCCCTGGGTATGAACCGGATGGTCAAGCGCAATGCTATTGTGAAGCGGCTGCTGGCAGTGGAGACTTTAGGCTGCACGACTGTGATCTGTTCTGACAAGACCGGCACCCTCACACAAAATGAGATGACCGTCAGCAAGGTCTATGCTGACGGCAATTTGTTCACTGTCACGGGGAGTGGCTATGAACCGGCAGGCCGGATCATGCTGGCAGACAGTGCAGCTGAGCTTAGTACCTGGCCCGGTCTTTTGGACCTGCTAGTAGCTGCTGCCCTGGCCAATGATGCCAGTTTGGAAACAACTGATGGCCTATCCACAATCATCGGTGATCCGACAGAAGGTGCCCTGCTGACCCTGGCAGCCAAGGCCGGCCTGACCAAAGACCAATTGAACCAATCCTACTCCAGGATTGCTGAACTGCCCTTTGATTCTGAACGCAAAATGATGACCAGTTTTCATGAAAATTATCTGCCGGACAGCCTTGTCTCTTTCACTAAAGGAGCACCGGATGTCATTATCAGCCGCTGTAGCCAGCTCTTGGAAAATGGCCAGGTCCTGCCTTTTACAGATGAACTCAAACAAAAGATATTAACAGTGAACAGCCAGCTGGCCGGCACAGCTTTAAGGGTGCTGGCTTTTGCCAGACGTGAACACCCCGACCTGCCTGCTGAGCTGAGCCCGGATGCTGTGGAAACTGATCTGGTCTTTCTGGGCCTGGCCGGCATGCTGGACCCGCCCAGACAGGAAGCTAAAGAAGCAATCAGCCTGTGCAGCCAGGCTGGTATAAAAACAGTTATGATCACCGGTGACTACAAGGAAACAGCCTTTGCCATTGCCCGCCAACTGGGTATGACCCAAGCCCAGGACCAGGCCCTGACCGGTACAGAACTGGATAATCTCTCAGATGAAGAGCTCAAATTTGCTGTCAAAAAGACCAGGGTCTATGCCCGGGTGTCACCAGAGCATAAGGTGAGGATCGTTGCCGCCCTCAAAGCAAACGGAGAGATAGCTGCCATGACAGGGGATGGGGTTAACGATGCGCCAGCTCTCAAAAAAGCAGATATAGGCGTGGCCATGGGTATCACAGGCACGGATGTGGCCAAAAACACAGCTGACCTGATCCTGACCGACGACAATTTTGCCAGTATAGTGGCGGCTGTCGAAGAAGGCCGGATCATTTATGAGAACATCAGGAAGTTTGTCTACTTTTTACTTTCCTGCAATATCGGGGAGATCCTTTTGGTCTTTAGCAGTATCCTGCTCGGGCTGCCAGTCCCCCTGCTGCCGATCCAGCTGCTCTGGCTCAACCTGGTCACTGATAGCTTCCCGGCCCTGGCCCTGGGCGTGGAAAAAGGCGATCCGGAGATCATGCGGCAAAAACCCCGCGATCCCAACGAGCCGATCCTGGATAAAAGTATGCTGCTGGGCATTGGCCTGCAAAGCATCGCCATAGCAGCTGCCTCCTTGGCTGCCTATCTCTGGGGCAGGCAGCATTTTGGCCCGGCTGATCTAGTGGCAGCCCGGACAATGGCCTTTGCCACCCTGATCACAGCCGAGCTCTTCAGGGTTTTTTCGATCCGCTCCAGCAAGCATACTGTGTTTGAGATTGGTCTTTTTACAAATCGGAAACTGGTCCAGGGGGTGGGCATATCGTTTTTGCTCATGCTGGCTGTGCTTTATATACCTTTCCTTAATCCTATCTTCCACACTTTGCCCCTTAGCCTGGCCCACTGGGGCCTAGTACTGGTATTTGGCCTGGTACCTTTCGTCTTGGGCGAAGCAGTCAAGCTAATTTTTAGAAAAAAATCATAAACCTGACACATCAGTAAGTGTAGCCCTCTTTAGTTAATGTCAAGCAGACAGTTGGATCTTAAACCATGATTCTGGAAAGGAGCTTATAAAATGTTTACAGGTGAAGAGCTTTACAAGAAGGTTAGTGGTGTACAGACTCGCTGGGCCAGCCCGGAAAACCCCGGTGGGACAAGAGGTGCTGGTGGCCAGGCCGACGGGGGAAGAAAGGGCAGGCCCTGTTTTTCCCTGGCAGCTGGCCAGTCCGCTGTCCTGGCTGAAGAAAAAAGTGGCAGCGGCACTATCCGGCGGATCTGGATGACGATTAGCCAAAGAGATGCCCTGATGCTGCGCGGCCTGCGGCTGGATTTTTACTGGGATGGCCAGGCCAAGGCGGCAGTTTCAGCTCCTCTGGGTGATTTTTTTGGGACCGGCCTGGGCCGCATGGCTCCTTTCCAGGCAGCCCTTTTTTCCAGTCCGGAAGGCAGGAGCTTTAACTGTGTTGTGCCCATGCCCTTTCGTAATGGCATGAAGGTCGTCCTGACCAATGAAAGCGGCCAGGATCTGCGCAGTGTCTTTTATGATATTAATTATACTGTGGGTGATCAACATGACGCAGACACCATGTATTTTCATGCCTGCTTCCGGCGTGAAAACCCGACCAGCCTGCAAAAAGACTATGAGATCATGCCGCAGATTAAGGGGCGGGGCCGCTTCCTGGGCTGTAATATAGGTGTGATTGCCAACACTGATGTCTATTTTTCCAGCTGGTGGGGCGAAGGAGAGGTCAAGATCTATCTTGACGGAGACACAACACACCCGACCTTGTGCGGCACAGGCACGGAAGATTATATCGGGACTGCTTATGGGCAGGGCAGGTATGACCATCTTTTCCAGGGCTGCCATGTGGCAGACCATGACAAGTTGGAGTTTTGCTTCTACCGCTACCATATTCCCGATCCTGTTTATTTTGAGCGGGAGATCAGGGTCAGTATCCAGCAGATTGGCTACTGGAATGAAAAGGTCAGTCCCCTCTTCCACTATAACCAGAGCCTGATTTATTCGACCAGGATGGAGCAGATGGACATGGCCAAGGCGGCCTGGGGAGCATCGGCCGGCATTTTTGAGCGTCAGGATGACTGGTCCAGCTGTGCTTATTTTTATCTGGCCAGTCCCATTAACCAACTGCCTGATCTGGCTCCGGTCCAGGAACGGCTAGAGGTGACCTGAGCCAGCTTTTTTTAATCAGTGCAATTTTGCTAAAATTACAGCTTTCTGCTTGTGCATTTGGCCAAGCTGTAGTACTATGATCTTTACCGACCGACCAGTCGGTCGGATTCATATGTGATTGAGAGGCTTTAAATAAGTGTTAGCAAAATTCAGCGTTAAAAAACCCTACACTGTGGTGGTGGCTGTCATACTGGTCCTGCTTTTGGGCACCATATCTTTTATGAACCTGCAGACAGACCTATTGCCCAGTTTTGACCTGCCCTATGTGCTTGTTATGACGACTTACCCGGGGGCCAGTCCGGAAGAAGTGGAGATAATTGTCACTAAACCTTTGGAACAAGTCATGGCCACAGTCAGTAATATAAAACAGATCAATTCTGTTTCCAGTGAAAACTCCTCTGTTGTCATCATGGAATTCAATAATGACACCAATATGGATTCTGCCACGATTGAGATCAATGGCCTTTTAGATATGGTCAAGGCGGCCTGGCCGGATGGCATCAGCTCACCCATGCTTTTGCGGCTAAATCCAGACATGTTGCCGATCATGGTGGCCTCGGTTGATATCGAGGGCATGGACATGATCGAAGTGTCGCAAAAAGTACAAAATGATATTATTCCTCAGCTGGAGAGCATCCCAGGCCTGGCTTCTGTCACGGCCACTGGTCTATTGCAAGAAAAAATTGAGGTCCTCCTGGAGGATAGTAAAATAAGTGCCCTCAACAAACGCTTGCTCAGGCAGATCGATGCCGGACTGGCCGATGCCGAAGATCAGCTGGAGCAGGCACAGGCAGAACTTAAGGATGGCCTGGCTAAGCTGGACTCTGAAGAAAAAAAGCAGACAGCCCAGCTGACACAGGGTGAAAAGGCCATCAAGCAGGGCAAAGAACAGCTCGATCAGGCTAAAGCAGCTCTGCTGACAGGTGAAAGTGAGCTGCTGCAGGCAGAGGCCCAGCTGCGTGATAAACGGATCGAGTTGGTTGTACAAGAAAATAATCTCCAGCTTTTGCAAGGTGTACTGGCTGAACTGGAAAAAAATCTTGGCGCGAGTCTGGACAGTATGTTTGAACCTCAGGCTGAAATAAGAAAAACCTTGCTGGCTTTTATCAGCAGTTTGCCGGAAGAGATCAAGGCCGGACTGGGGCCAAGTTTCCAGGAGCTGGAGGCAAGATTGGCCCAGTCAGAACAACTGGCTGGCCAGGAAATCCAGCAGATGATTGGCAGCTTAAAGGCTGAACTGGATCAGGCCGCCACGCTGCTGGCAACAGGTAAGAACGAGATTGATCAGGGTCTGGTACTGCTGGCTGAAAAAAAGCAGGAATTACAAGCTGGTAAGCAGCTGCTGGAGCAACAGATCAGTGAGCTGGGCCAGAAGGAGCAGGAAATCACAGCCGGAAAAACTCTGCTTGGTTTGGAGATGGCTAGAGCCCGGGAAAAGCTCACTGAAGGCGAGGCGACCTTAACTGAAAAGATGGCTGAGTTTGAAACAGCCAGAGATATGGCCTTGAAAAAAGCTTCCCTGGATGGCGTTATAACAAAAGATATGGTCTCGGCAATTCTGGCGGCCCAGAACTTTTCCATGCCAGCCGGCTCGATCGTTGATCAGGGCAGTGATCTGCTGGTCAAGGTGGGCGATCGTTTGGCTGATCAGGCCGAAATGGAAAACCTGCTCTTGTTTGATACAGGTGCAGAGGCGATCGGCAAGATTTATTTAAAAGATATTGCCTTAGTGACCAGTTTGGATAACTCAAAAGACACCTATGCCAGAGTTAACGGCAATGCCGCTGTTATTCTCAGCTTTCAAAAACAGAGCACCTTCTCCACGGCTGAAGTGACAGCCGCTATCAGGGACAGGGCCAGGCAGCTGGCCCAGGACGAAGTTGGGCTTAGCATCACAGCCTTGATGGACCAAGGCATGTACATTGACATAGTGGTTGATTCTGTGCAAAGTAATGTGATCTATGGCGGTATTTTAGCCATCCTGATCCTGCTTTTATTCTTGAAGGATATTCGGCCCACTTTCATTATTGCCGTTTCCATCCCGATCAGCCTGGTCTTTGCCATAACCATGATGTACTTCACCGGGGTCAGCATCAATATCATTTCCTTGGCTGGCTTGGCCCTGGGAGTTGGCATGCTGGTGGATAACTCTATTGTGGTGATAGAAAATATCTATCGTCTGCGCCTGGAGGGCATGTCAACCAGAGAGGCCAGTATAGAAGGAGCCAGAGAGATTGCTGGCGCCATCATCTCGTCCACCCTGACCACAGCATCAGTATTTTTACCGATTGTTTTTGTCAAGGGTATTTCGCGCCAGATCTTTACAGATATGGGCTTGACAATCACTTATTCTTTGCTGGCCAGTTTGATCGTGGCTTTGACTTTAGTGCCCATGATGGCTTCTCGGATGCTGGAAAAATCAACTGAAAAGAAAAACCGGCTTTTTAAGTCTTTCACTAAAGGTTATAGCCAGGTACTGGGCTGGTCTTTAAGGCACCGGGCTGTCGTCTTGCTACTGGTGGTGGCTCTGGCCGGCTTCAGTGTCATCCTGGCCCTTTCGCTGGGCACCTCCTTTATTCCGGATATGGATGCGCCGCAGATGTCTTTATCAGTTCGCCTGGACCAAGGTGCCAGCAGGCAAGACCTGCTTGAGGCCACTGAAGAAGTCATTGACAGGCTGATGACTATTGAAGGGATTGAGACAATTGGTGCCTTTGCTGGCGGAGCCATGGCCGGTATGGGCCTGATGGGTGGCAGTGGAGGCGGCAGGCAAACAAGTATGTCACTTTATATTTTGCTGGACGAGAGCCTGCGGATTAAGAACAAAGATATGGAGCGGGAGATCCTGGCCGCCACTGCTGATCTAACGGCCGAGATCAGTGTCAACTCATCCAATATGGATATGTCAGCCCTGAGCGGATCCGGGATTGATTTAATGATCAAAGGTGATGACCTGGACAAGCTGCAGGAGATCAGCCGCGAACTGGGCACGCTTTTAGAGCAGGTGGAAGGAACTTTTGATGTAACTTATGGCCAGGAAGAGACCTTGACGGAAATGCGCATCAGAGTGGACAAGGAAAAGGCCATGGCCAAAGGCCTGACAGTGGCCCAGGTTTATGCCGCAGTCTCCAGTACCATTGCCCAGGGCAGGTCAGCCACCACCCTGACAGTTGAGAGCAAGGATTATCCAGTTATTATCCTGGATGATAAGACCCGCGATCTAGAAAAAAAAGATCTGAGAAATATTGAATTGACAGGCAGGAGTGGCGAAGAAGAGATCAAGGTGAGATTGGGCGATATTGCTACAATAGGCGAAGGCAGTGGCCTGGCCTCAATCAGGCGGGATAAGCAACAAAGATATCTGTCTGTCACAGCCAGTGTTGATGCTGATCATAATATTGGTCTAGTCAGCCGTGACTTTGAAAGACAGCTGAAAGAGTATGAGCTGCCCCAGGGTTACAGAATTGAGATTGTCGGTGAAAACCAGGTGATCAATGATTCCCTGGAGGATCTGGCTTATATGCTTTTAATCGCAATTGCTTTTATCTATTTGATCATGGTGGCCCAGTTCCAGTCCTTGCTCTCGCCTTTCATTGTCATGTTCACTATCCCGCTGGCCTTTACCGGCGGACTGCTGGCTCTTTTTATCATGGGCTATGAAATAAGCGTCATTTCTATGCTGGGCTTTTTGGTCTTAAGTGGTGTAGTGGTTAATAACGGCATTGTTTTTGTCGATTTTACCAACCAGCTCAGGGCAAGGGGCTTAAGCAAAAAAGAGGCTCTCCTTAAAGCTGGCAGCACCAGGCTAAGGCCGATCCTGATGACAGCCTTTACAACTATTTTGGGCCTGTCCACCTTGTCCCTGGGCGTGGGTATGGGATCTGAGATGCTGCAGCCCCTGGCTGTTGTATCGATTGGCGGACTGATCTACTCAACTATACTGACCTTAGTGGTCATACCAGTCATTTATGATCTGCTCCACAAGGATAAAAAGGATAAACAAGAGCCGCTTGCCCTGAAGGAGGGAGTTAAGCAGTTAAGCAATATATATAAATAATATAAAATAACTAAAAT
>CAZZGG010000109.1:0-8176 GCA_964654125.1 uncultured Oscillospiraceae bacterium | reverse complement strand
ACCCGTGATCTGTCAGGCTTTGCCACTGTTATGGGCTAATTTTTCTTCCCAATTTAGCAAGAATATTACTGATAAGTAACTAAAGTAGCATTGTGGATGACCTGGTCCACTGTGAGCTTTTCATCAAGCTGTTCGTAGATTGCTGTTTTTAAAGTCAGATATTCGTGCCTGTGCATCAGGTAATCTGGCTGGGCGAGCAGCTGCCTGGCGGCTTGGGCTATTTGTTCAAGCACAGCAACACTCAGGTAATCTGTCACCACCAGGACAAACCTGTCGCCACTGAGACGGAATAGCATCCGGCCGGGCTGGACCAGCTGACCCAGCCCGGCTGCGGCCTGCTGGAGAATTTTATCACCATATAAAAAACCATAGGTCAGGTTAATCAGCTGGAAATTCTCGCAGTTAAAAAGCAGGACAGCTAATTTGCGCTGGGGCAGGAGCCTGGCCTTTTGTGTGACATATTCTTTTAAATATTCTGTGTTGGGCAACCCGGTCAGCTTATCATAGTAGGCCACTGCAATGCTGGCCTTGTTCTTGCGGTAGGCATAGTACAAGACCACCGCCAGGACCAGGGCGACCAGCAAAAAACGCATGGCATTATCCAGCAAGATGCGCCTGATCTCCTTGTTGATCATTTCCGGAGGCCAGACAACTGTAAGGGTGCCGATTTTTTCATCCCGGTAAAAAACTGGTGCACAAACATGCAAGGTCCTGCTGCCGCCGATAATATCGCTACCCACCTGGGGCTTATCGTGTAAGAAATGGGTATGGATCTCCGCGGCGCTGAAGTTGATCCCGACATAATCCGCAATGCCGCTGGCAACCAGCTGATAATCGTTGTTGGTGAAAAAAATGTTAGTGATATCTTCACTGTTCATTATATCTGTAATCAGCTGCTCTATGGTGAACTGCTGCAGGAAACTGTCATAAGTTTCAATTAAGATACCAATTCCAATGCTCAGATCAGTGTCAATTTTGAGATAGGCATACCTGTACAGCGCATTTTCAGCTGGTATGGTGGTATCGTCGAAATAGACCCCTGACCAGCTGGGCAGGATCATAGAAACAGGATGATTTTTTTCAGTTGCCAGGCCGATATTTTCCGGCCTGCTGCTGCAGATGACCTGGCCTTCATTATCGTAAAGATTGATTTCGTCAACCTTGAAAGTATGACTGAGCTCCTCTAAGGATTGGCCGGATCGGCAATCATCCAACTTACTGACAGCATCACCCAAGGCAAAGAACTTATCTTCCAGCAGCTCCTTGATGATCTGAGCCGCTTTTTGTGAGTTTGTGATCCGCCGGTTGTAGCTTTGGGCAATGGTGATGGAGTTTTGCTCAACCATGGCATAAGTGGATTTGATGTGGTTTTTGATGCTGATGTAAGATATGGTGGCAAAAAGGATAAACAGGATCAAAAAAGGTAGGAGAAACAAACGGATATTCACACCTTTAAGTTTTTCCTGCTTCATAATTCACTCCTTAGCCAGACCAGTGTCTGCTTTACTCTAGGACTCAGGCACCTATTATATCGCTATTTTCGCACTGGATATTCACTTTGAGTGGAGATTTCGCAAAATACAGGCAAGCAGCTACTTTTTTAACTGTTTTTGTTTTGTGCTACAATTAAAAGCTGGATTAACTAGTGCCTTTGTTGGCGAAAAGGAGCTTTTTTAAGATGAGCGAGAATCGTTTCGAGACCCATTTCCACACCCAGGAAACCAGCCCTTGCGGTAAGGTACCGGCTGCAGAAGGAGTCAGGCTTTACCAGGAACTGGGCTATCAGGGGTTGGTGGTGACAGATCATTACTTTAAGGGGTATTTTGAGGAGAGATTGCCGGATGTATCCTGGGCTGAGCAGCTGGATTATTATCTGGCAGGTTATGAAGCCGCCCGGCAAGCGGGTGCAAGTTTAGGTGTCCAGGTCTTTTTAGGCATGGAGATCCGTTTTTTGGAAAACAGTAATGACTATCTGGTTTATGGCATAAGCTGTGAGTTACTTCTAGCTTATCCGCGCCTTTATGAAATGTCCCTGGCCAGCTTTAGGCCTTTTGCCCGGGAACACGGTCTTTTACTTTACCAGGCCCATCCCTTCCGCAATGGCATGACCGTGATGCTGCCGCAAAACCTCTATGGCATGGAGGTTTATAATGGGCACCCGCGTCACGATGCCAGAAACCCCATAGCTCTTGAGTGGGCTGAAACATTTGCTTTGAAGCAGCTGGCCGGTTCTGATTTCCACCAAGTGCCTGACAAGGGTCTGGGCGGAGTCGACTTTGTGACTGAGATTAAAAGTTACCAGGATTATGTCACCGCCTTGCGGGAAGGCCATTATGAGCTGTACCGCGGCCCGGCCAAGAACGATTATTGTAAGAGCGCTGATTGATTGCTACAATACTTTTGAAATCATGTCCACAGGACAAATAAGATTTTTGGAGGAAAACCATGCCACAAGTGAATGTCGCCATTATTGGCTGTGGAGCCATTGCCAACTCGGCTCATGGACCATCTTATGCAAAAAATCCTGCAGCCCGGATCGCCTGCTGTGTAGATATCATACCAGAGCGGGCCCAAGCCCTGGCTGAAAAATTCGGTGATGCTAAAACCATAGCCCTGACTGATTACAAAGAAATGCTGGCAGATGAAACAATTGAAGTGGTTTCTGTTTGTGTACCCAACTACCTGCATGCTCCCATCTCAATCGACTGCCTCAAGGCTGGCAAGCATGTGCTTTGCGAAAAACCGGCAGCTCTGAACTATGAGGAAGTCCTGGCCATGCAGGCCGCAGCAAAAGAAAACGACCGCATCCTTAATATCGGTGTAGTCAACCGCTTCAACACAGCTGTTAATAAGGTGCGTGATCTGATCAGAGCAGGTGAGCTGGGCGAAGTCTACCACATCTACAGCTCCTTCAGGGCTCACCGTTCCATCCCCGGCCTGGGCGGCCAATTCACCACCAAGGCCATGGCCGGCGGCGGCGTCCTGATTGACTGGGGTGTCCACTTTATCGACCTGATCTGCTATTGCATCGATTCACCGGCTGTCAAGACTGTTTCCGGCAGCGCTTATTCCAAACTGGCTACTGATATGGCAGAATACACCTACACTAATATGTGGGCCGGCCCGCCTGATTATAGCGGCACCTACGATGTTGAAGAGTTCATCACCGGCCTGGTCCGCACTGCCGGCCCCACCATCACCATGAATGGGGCTTGGGCCCAAAATATTAACGAGAGCGCCATGTTCATCGAATTTTTAGGTGACAAAGGCGGCATCAAGCTGCAGTATGGCGGCAAATTCACCCTCTACAGCACCAAGGACGGCATGCTGACAGAAACCCATTGTGATATGGCCATGGCTGATATGTTCTATGATGAAATAGATGCCTTTATCAAGTGCAGTAAGAAGGGCGAAAAGATCCGCTCTTATGTTGATGAGATCCTGGTCACAACCCAGATCATGGATGGCCTTTACAAGTCCGCCGAACTGGGCCAAGAGGTGGTTTTCTAGTGAAAAAAATAGGCTTCATCGACTATTTTCTGGATGAGTGGCATGCCAACAACTACCCGGCCTGGATCAAGGCCAGCAGCCGGGGCCGGGAATTTGAGTTGGCTTGGGCTTGGGCTGCACTTGACAGTCCCAGTGGCCTGACCACCGCGGGCTGGTGTGAAAAATACGGTTTTAGCCAAGCCACCTCACGCCAGGAACTGGTCGAAAAAAGTGACTGCCTGGTCATTTTGTCACCGGATCATCCGGAAATGCATGAAGAGTTGGCCCAGGAGGCACTCAGGTCCGGCAAGCCGACCTATATTGACAAGACATTTGCCCCTGATCTGGCCACTGCCCAAAGGCTCTTTGCCTTGGCTGAAAAACATAACACCCCTATGTACTCAACATCCGCCCTGCGTTATGCGGCTGAACTGGCCGATGTGCCACAAAAAACAGATTTTATCTCGGCCCGGGGCAGCGGCACTTTTGCCAATTATTCTGTCCACCAGCTGGAGATGATCGTCAAGATCATGGGTCCCGGTGCAGTCCGGGTTCTGGCTACAGGGACAAAAAACGCTCCTGTCCTGGTTTATGAATATCAGGACGGGCGCAGCTGCCTGCTCAACCAGATGCCCTGGGCCGGCTTTTCTCTGGCCGTCCAGGCTGCCGATGGCTCAGGTAAAGGCCTTGAGATCACTGCAGACTTCTGGCAGCCTTTCATTGCAGACCTGCTCGTATTTTTCGCAAGTGGCCAGGCTCCGGTTAAAAAGGAAGAGACATTGGCAATTATTGCCATGATTGAGGCCGGTCACAAGGCATTGGCCCAGCCAGGCAGCTGGATAGCAATTGCCGGCTGAAGCACAGACTAACTGTTATCTCCAAAAAAGGATGGGCAGCTGAGTGTTGTTCATCCTTTTTTTGCAAATTAGCAATAAACCCTTGACTGTAAACCTGCTTCATAGCTTAAGCTCAGGCCAAGAAAGGGACAGGAAAAGGTAAAAATGAAAATTAATGAAATTGAAAAACTGTCTGGCCTGGACCGGGCCAATATCCGCTTTTACGAAAAAGAGGGCCTGATCAAACCACTGCGCCTAGATAATGGCTACAGGGAATATTCGCCAGAGGATCTGGCTTTATTGTTGCGGATCAAGCTCTTGCGCAGCCTGCATATTTCCCTGGCTGAGATCAGGGCCCTGCAGTCCAGGGACAAAAAACTCAGCCAGGTCCTGGCCAGCCAGCTGGCCAGGCTGGAAGCGGAAAAAAAGGACCTGGCCTATGCTCAGGAGCTCTGCCAGGCTATACAAAAAGACCAGGCCAGCTTTGCTGACCTGGATGCCGGTAAATATCTGGCTGGTATCAGTACCAGGCCACAAGCCAGCAGCTCCTATTTTTCCCTGGCAGATGATGCAGTCGAGCAGGTCTTTGCGCCCTGGCCCCGTTTTTTGGCCCGCCTGCTGGACATTTTAGCTTGCCGGGCCATCTGGTCAGCCCTGCTGGCTTTTGTCTTGGCAGTTAATCTGGCCAATAGAAGCAACTGGGGCCATTTGTTTGACTCTTATATGGCCCTGGCCCTCTTGCTTTTGCTGGAGCCCCTCTGGCTCAGCCTTTTTGGCAGCACACCGGGCAAGTTGATTTTTGGCCTGCGCATTAAAAACAGCGCCGGTGGCCTGCTATCTTACAAGGAAGCCCGGCAGCGGACCTGGTGTGTTGTTGGTGCCGGCCTGGGCTATAATATTCCTGTTTATAATCTGGTCCGGCTTTGGCAGAGCTATCGTCTTGCCAGTGAACTGGAAGTGCAACCCTGGGATGAAAAGCTGTCCTGCAGCATAAAAGAACAAAAATGGTACCGGGGGCTTAGCTATGTGGCAGCGCTGGCTGTTGTGATCTTTGCCTCGGTCCTTGTTATATCGTCCCAGCTTTTACCGCCGCACCGGGGCGATTTAACCATCGCCCAGTTTGTCGAAAACCACAATTATTACGCCAGGTATCTGGGCCTGGATTTTACTGACTCCTATCTTGCTGAAAACGGCAATTGGCAGGAAAAAGCTTATACTGGAACAGTCTACATTGACATGATCAGCGGGGCTAGACCGGACTATCATTATGGTCTGACAGATGGTTTTGTGACTGATGTTTCTTTTGCTGTCGCAACAAAAAATGAGGATGCCTGGCTGGGCTCTTATGACAATTATAAGTTACTGGTTTCACTGGCCCTGGCCGGCGCGCAAAAGGAAACCGGCCTTTTATCCAAGATCCCCAGCCAGCTGGCCAGCCAGATCAGTGCAAACAGTTTCCAGAGTTTTTCTTATGCGCAAGACAGCTTCAAAATTATGGCCGAACTTGACTATGCTGGTTACTTTGATACACAGTCAGGCTTTTTAGTGCCCATGGAAAATGTTTCTGAGCAGTATTTCAGGTTGGAATTTACTGCTGAGAAATTAAATAGATAGCCTTTCAGCTCTAGTAAATGCTATAATTTTCCTGAGAACAGTCAGGAGAAACGGATGAAGAAAATCATTGAAGTTTCAGGCTTGAAAAAATCATACGGCCCTGTCGAGGCTGTCAAAGGGCTGGATTTTTATGTGGAAAAAGGTGCCCTTTTTGCATTTTTAGGACCCAATGGAGCTGGCAAATCGACCACTATCAATATCATCAGCACCTTGCTGGACCCGGATGCGGGCCAGGTGCTGGTCAATGGCTGGCAGCTGGGCCAAGATGATGCTAGAATCCGGGCCAGCATCGGCACTGTCTTCCAGGATCATGTGCTGGACAATCTGCTGACTGTCAAAGAAAACATGCTGGTCCGGGGCAGCTTTTACTACCCAGCTAAAAAAGATTTGCAGGCTGCTGTTGAGCACGCCGCTAAGATTACAGATACAACTGATCTCTTGCACCGGCGCTATGGCCAGTTGTCCGGTGGCCAAAAAAGAAGAGCTGATCTGGCCCGGGCTCTGGTGCACACACCCCAGATCCTGATCCTGGATGAACCGACGACCGGACTTGACCCGCAAACCAGGCAGAATATCTGGCAGGCCATCGACCAGCTGCGCCGGGATAAGGAAATGACTATTTTCCTCACCACCCACTATATGGAGGAGGCTGCCCGGGCGGATTATGTGCTGATCATCGATGATGGTCAGATTGCGGCTCGGGGCACACCGGCTGAATTGAAAGAAAAACACAGCACTGACCGCTTGATTTTACAGACAAGTCAAGCAGCTGCCGTGCTGGCGCTGCTGGAGCCTTTGCAGCTGGATTTGCTGCACAAGGGGCGGCAGGTCACTATCCAGCTGGCCCGCACCAAAGATGCCCTGGCCCTGCTTGATCTTTGCCGTGACTTGATTGATGGTTTTGAAGTGCAAACAGGTGATATGGACGATGCCTTCATTAATATAACCGGAAAGGAGATCAGACAATAAACGCTTTAATTAAACGTAATCTACTCGTCTTTTTCCGGGATAAGGCCAGTGTGTTTTTCTCCCTTTTAGCTGTTTTTATCATCATTGGACTTTATGTCCTGTTTTTAGGTGATATGGTGATCCAGGGCATGACAGACATGCCTTCTGCCCGTTTCCTGATGGACAGCTGGATTATGTCCGGTCTTTTGGCAGTGACGCCGATCACAACTGCCTTAGGTGCCATGGGCACAATTGTTGAAGACAAAAAGCAAAAGGTTTTCCAGGATTTTGCTGTGGCTCCGATCAGCCGCAACAAGGTCTACGCCGCCTATCTTTTCAGTGGCCAGCTGGTCAGTCTTTTCCTGACTCTATTGACTTTCGTGCTGGCAGAAATATATATTGTCGCTTATGGCGGAGAGCTGCTGGACCTGTTCACTGCCGCCCAGGTCTTGCTTTTGATCTTGTTTTTCACCCTGACAGCCAGTGTTGTGATGTTTTATCTGGTTACCTGGTTTAAGAGCAGTAATGCCTATGCAGCTGCCAGCATGGTGACCGGAACCTTGATCGGCTTTTTAACAGGGATTTATATTCCGATCGGAGTCCTGCCCCAAGCTGTGCAAACAATTATCAAGCTCTTTCCGCCGGCCCATGCCGCTGTCTTGTTGCGTAAGCTCATGCTGGCCAGGCCGGAGAGCCTGGCTTTTACTGGTGCACCGGCTGAAGCCCTGGCAGCTTTCCGACTGGAGCTGGGAGTTGATTTTCAAATTGAGAGCCGGCTTTTGGGCAGCCTGGAGAGCTTTTTATATCTAGGGCTGGTCTTACTGGTGTTTCTTGCCTTGTCCTTGCTCAAGTTTAAGAGGAAGCAAAAATGAAGAGTGAGGCAATCCTGTCAACAGCAGGCCAGGCGGCAGCTGTGTTTTTAGGCCAGCCGGCAAGAACTCTGGATTTTCTAGGCAAGGGGACAGCTAACCAGAGTTTTCTGGTAACGGACCGGTCTGGCACCGTCTATGTGTTGAGGCGGCGTAAGGCCAAATATGGCCAGCTGGATTTTGCTGAATTTGAAGCTCAATATCTGCGCCATCTGGCCAAGGCAGCTTTACCGGTGCCGGAGCTCCTGCCAGTTCCCGGCCAAGGTGTTTTTTTGCAGCTGGCTGGCACGATCTGGCAGATGAGCCGCTTTATCAAGGGCCAGCCCTATGCGGGCGGACCAGCCCAGATCAGGGCGGCAGGTGAATTTTTAGCCAGGCTGCATAATGCTGCTCTAGGCTTTGTTCCAACACAAGAAAGGC
>CAZZGG010000108.1:0-8340 GCA_964654125.1 uncultured Oscillospiraceae bacterium | reverse complement strand
ATACTCCTTTTTCATGACTTGCCCAGCTAAAATCTGTTTTCATGCTTCAGCGCTGTTAAAATACCTTTTACTTGACCCGAAGCCCGACATTGATGCAGAATATTACCGTCTTTGGCTTGCTAACTTGCGCCTGCTGACAGAAGAGATTCTGAATGATCAAGCAAACAAAGTCCAAGTTTTAAAAGGCACAAAGAAAGCTGCTGGCCAGATAATTCTTTCCCGCATAGACAAGGCTAGAGACATCTTGGAAATATCTGCCAATATGGTTGGCTGGAGTGATTTTAGCTAAATTACCGGATTCCGCTCATATATTGGACGGAGCTCCTTACGCTTGTTTGTTTTTAATCAGAGTTAGACAATCAAAAATGATCAGCCTGTGATTTTATAAAGATAAAACTACGCAGCAACTTTTGATGCTGATTCAAGTGGTAATGGTCTCCTGCGCTAATGATAACTCGCTAATTCTGTTTTATTGATCAGTTTGCCAGAAAAACTATCAGTATATGTAAGGCTGGCAGCTGTCTTTATTACCAGCTGGTCCAGCCGCCATCCAGCAGCAGGTTATGGCCGGTGACATATTTGGAGGCATCCGAGGCTAAAAACACGATCGGTCCTTTGATATCATCAGCTTCGGCAAAGCGGCCCAGCGGGGTCAGGTTTTGATAATTTTGGACAAACTCATTAGTCTCATCCCAGGTCAGATCCGGTGCGTAGCCACCGGGGCTGATACAGTTGACCCTGATCTTGTCCTTGCCATAACGGTTGGCCATCCATTTGGTCAGTCCGACCATTCCCCATTTTTCATAAGTATAGTAGGCGCCACTTGTCATGCCGGTCTGGCCGTAGACAGGAAAGTGGGGTCCGACTGCTCCTTGGATGGATGAGATATTGATGATGGAACCGGACTGCTGCTTTTGCATGACCTGAACTGCCTCACGACAGATCAGGGCCAGGCCGGTTGCATTGACCTGATGCGACTTTTCCCACTCTGCAGCTGTCATTTCATGCAGATCTTCATTTTTTACCCGCAAGACAGCATTGTTGACCAGAATATCAAGCCGACCAAAGTCCTGAACAATTTTTTTGATCAGTTGTTTGATCGAGTCCTCAGTGCCCTGGTCCAGATAAAGAGCAGTACTGGCATAGCCTTTTTGCTTAAGCTCTTCAGCTACTGCCTGGCATTTATCCAGGCTCCTGGCTGCTATCACTACCCTTGCACCGGCTTCTGCCAGGGCTGTTGAGATCGACTTACCGTAAAGGCCATATCCTCCAGTGACCAGGGCGACCCGCCCTGTGCAGGAAAATAAATCTGTAATAGTTCTCATGAGTTCCATCCCCTTTCTTTCTCAATTAGATAACAGACAGGCTGTTTAGACAAGCAAAAGCGCTGGCTTGCCTAGGACAGATTGGGCTATACTGCAAGTGGGACCGCTAGTGCGGACCTGATCTGAAAAATGTGGTAAGCAATAGGCAAAGGAGGAAGAAAATGACAAGTACAGGAAAAATCCTACTTGATCTAGCACCCCAACCAGCTAATCCCCGCAACAGTGAGGGAGCTTTTGCTGAATTTAAGGATGGATCGCTTTTATTCATTTATTCCAAATTCGAAGGCGACAGCTCAGCTGACAATGCTCCGGCAGGTCTTGCCTTTATCCGCTCAACAGATGGTGGCACCAGCTGGAGTGAGCCGGAAGCTTTACTAAGTGCAGCTGATGACGCAGCAGAAAATATCATGAGTGTGTCCCTGCTTTGGCTTAACAGCGGTGATCTGGGCCTGTTTTATTTCATCCGTAAAGGCTTTGACTACGGCAAACTACATCTCAGGCGATCCAGTGACGCAGGTAAAAGCTGGAGCCAACCCACTTCCTGCATTCCGGCCACAGGCTATTATGTGACTAATAATGACCGGGTTATCCGCCTGGCCAGCGGCCGTCTTCTTGTACCGGCCGGCTATCACCGCACGGTCAACAGGCCAGCCAGTGAGCAGCAGACTTGGGATATGCGCAGCACAGCCATTTATTTCTTTTCAGACGATGACGGCAAGAACTGGCAGGAGTCCAATCTGGCAACTGTTAATGCCCGTGCGACCAGGTCCGGTTTACAAGAACCCGGGGCGATTGAATTAGCAAATGGCCTGCTTTATGGCTGGGCCAGGACTGATCTTGGTGTCCAATATGAAATGTTCTCCAGCGATGGCGGTAAGACTTGGACAACGCCGCAGCCATCCCGTTTCAGCTCGCCTTGTTCGCCACTGTCCATGAAGCGTGATCCTGGCACAGGTCATCTGGTGGCTGTTTGGAATCCTGTGCCGGAATATATCACCCGGTCTAAGCCCAAAGAATCCTGGACTGGTGGCAGGACGCCCCTGGTCTGTGCTGTCAGCCGTGATAATGGCGAGAGCTGGTCTGAACCCTTGCTGCTGGAAGATGATCCGCAAAGCGGCTTTTGTTATACCGCCATGCATTTTTATCAAGGCGATCTGCTCCTGGCCTATTGTGCAGGCAGTGTCGCTGATGGCGGCTGCCTCAACCGCCTCAGAATACGGCGCCTGCCCAATCCTGCCCGAGAGTTAAAGAGGTGATCAGAACTGGCTAAAAAACAAATGATCCGCCAGGCGGCAGATAATGTCTATCTGCACAAAGATTTCCATTCTGCCCTGAACTTCGCCTTGATCTATCTGGAAAAGCAGCAGGGTGAGGCTGGTGTGCGCCAGTATTTGGACCAGTTTGCCGGCAAGTTTTATAAGCTGCTGAATGAGGCGATCCGAAAAGACGGCCTGGATCCCCTAGAGGAATACTTGCGCAAGATATATGAAATAGAAGGTGGCCAGGTCAAGATCAGCCGTCCGGAAAAGGAAATACTGCTGCTTGAAGTGACAGTCTGCCCTGCTGCAGAGCATATCAGGCAAAGTGGTAATGATCTAGCACCGCTTTTTTACCTGACCCATGCAGTCGTGCACAGCAGCATCTGCCGGGGTACCCCCTATCAGGCAGAGTTTAGCGGTTATGTGCCAGCAACAGGTGGCTATGTCCAGCGTTTTAGCAGGAGGGAGAACTTATGATTTCCTGCACCGAATTCATTCCCGCTTATAGCGAATACTTTGCCTTTCTTGAACAAAAGGGTGGTTATGAGGCAGTAGTGGCCTTCTGGGAGTACCTGTCTGATCAGTTCTTGACTAATCTGCGTGATCTTGCAGCCAGCCAGGGACTGGCTGGCTGCTTTGCCTATTGGAGCCACACGCTGAACGAAGAAGCAGCTGACTTTGTTATGACCCTGGATGAAGCGGCCGGTGAATTCACGATTGATATGAAGGCCTGCCCCTCCAAGGGCCGCCTGCTTGAACTGGAGCATATGCCAGCCTATCCACGCTACTGCGATCATTGTGATGTGCTTTACAGACGGGTCCTGGAACCTTTGGGTTACAGCTATGAGATCGACCTGTCGCGGGTGGACCAGGCCCAGTGCAGGCTTACGGTCAGGCAAAAGATGGTTTGAGTTACTGCTTTTGGTTAAGCTGCCAGATCGTTCTTTAAAAAGCAAAACTCAGTCAAGTGAACTCAGCTAGATAGACTTATCAATATCTGCTAGTTAGACTGATCCCTCTGTCGTTGCCTAAAATGGGCTGTTCAGGGATCTTGTCAGAATCACCAGGAACTAGCAGCAACTGGACACAGCCTGTTGCTGCTAGAGCGCTTTTTTGTAAACAAACACGGTATATACCATCTTCGCCCCAGACTTGCTGCAACTGCTTATCATCAATCGCAATGTGTTCCACTTCCAGACGCCAAGCTTTAGGGTGCCAGAGGTACAAGGCGCGATTTTCAGTCGCGGGGATTGCCAAAACACCCTCTTCTAGAGCGCTTGGTTTGTGGCGGCACATTAAATACAAAGAAAGTGTGTTCTCCTGATTTGTAAAGCAATAGGTGTCTTTTATACTAAGCCAGTCTTCGCTTGTCCTACATAATGAATATTCACGGCGGTATAAGCTGCATCCGGCTGCATCTGGATATGCATTCTGGATATCCAGACCAAAATCCACGCGGTCTTCATCCATTTGGTAGATTACATTTTTTGCTGTAAAAGATTTTCCTGCTTGCTGCTGCATGCCATTTATGCTCGGCAGGTTGTGGTAAGCTGATTGCATGTACCACAAGCTGTAACGTTGGTCGCTGAAGGTCTGTTTGGTATAGGTACCCACACCTGCGTCAATAATAACTGGTGCTCCATCTAAATAAACAATACATGATCCAACATCATTGTGGTTGTGATTTTCGCCATTGTGACCACCCTTGGCTGCAAGATAGAGCCCCTTGTCGCTGCCCTTTTCTTGCCTGGCAGCTATCACTTGGATGTCTGGCAGCCAGACATCCCGCTCAAACGGCCTTGTGTAGCTGCACTCTTGCAGTTCCTTGTAGTTAAATAATGACGGGATCACCCTCATTAAGGGGGGCGGCACACCTTTTTGGTTATAGCTGGGTTTTATCTCAGCAGCCAGCCCCATCATTTTTTCATCCTTGATATAGCGACCAAAGCGGTAAACTAAATCCGGATTTAAACTCACAATTGCTGCGCCATCAGCAAAATTGATAAAATAGTTACCTGAAATATGTGCCCTAGATATGAATCGCCCGATTTCTCTAATTAATGGGTTATCACCAAAATCAATCTGTCCTCCACTAGCATGATAGAGCTGGTCTAGAGTATCAAATAAAGACCCTCCTGCTTGTTGCCAATATGTTGTTCCTTCATCGCAGCCGCCGTCAGCTGGATAGGCCTTTAAAAAGCGGTCGGTACACACCATTAGTTTTAAGATGCCTTTTTGCCTTAAAAAAGGCTCCATCTTAGTCAAAAGAAAAACACTGGTCAGGTTGGATACAATCCAGGTATTCCAGTTATTTAAAACAGCTCCTGGATTGTAGCCCATCCAGCCAAAATCCTCATGTTCTAGAAAGGGTTTTATTATGCGCCTTTCAAGTTCTGTGAAAATACGTCGGCCAATGAGAGGTGAGATAAGATCAAGTCGCTGGCCCAGAAGATGGCGGGTCCATGCCAGCAGGCCGGCTGTTTCGGCAGCAAATAAATCAATAAAGGGATTTTCAACAGCAGCTAGAACATCACCTTGGTAACCTGGTGACCAATTATGAGCAGGAACACCCCAGAAACTTTCTTCACTAATAGCCCAAATACCATTTACTATATCATCAAGAAAGCGGCCCTCTCCCTCCAGGCATTCAGCAACAACCAGGGCTCCTAAAGCTCGCCGGCGTGCAAAATGAGGGGTTTCATAAATTAACCTGTTACCACTACGGGAAAACTCCATAAATGAACTAGCAGAAAGTACCGGCCAGCTGTAATTCAGCCATTTTTCACCTTCTGCCAGATAAACCTGCCTTAATTCCGCAGGCACTTTTTCCCAGCTGGTCCGATCATTGGCAGTAGGGTAAGGCAAGGCAGCATTCGGTTCTGCCAATATTTGCTCCAAAGGAATAGTTTTTAATCTTTTTATCAGCATTTAAACACTCCTTATATCCCGTTGCCAGGGCAGACAAATCAGAAGAGACACTGGCCAATAACATGCTTACAAGTGCTTCTAACACCCAGCTCAATATGGTATTTGCATACCGCTGGGCCCGGCTGCTACCAGGATCAACTATGCTGCCAACTGGCTGTTAAATGGTACATATTCGATACAGCGTTTCCAACTATAAATGGTAACAAAGTTACTTTAAGCCCAGGCCGAGAGGAAACTATTTTCTACCCTCTTAACCCAATATCATCTTATGGTAGAAGCGCGGCTGATGGAAACCGCCCCCTTTGGGGAAACGGACAGTTGACGCTATCTCCGGTTCCGGCCAGGTTTGGTTGTAGTTATAGCGACAGACAGCGAAGCTGGACCCGGCCAGGCTGTCTTCGACCAGGATACCGGCAAAAGGGATATCCATCAGGGCCAGCCAGCCGGCTGTGCTCCCGATCTGGAAAAGCTCTGTCTTGACCTTAAAATCAGTCTGGCAGAACATCTCCTCCAAAGGATGCTGGGTCAGCTCCTCCTGGCTGGGCACATGCAGCTGCAGGGTTATCTGTTCTGGTGTCAGGTGCAGTTCGAAATAGTCAGGCCGGGCCTGGCTGGGCTTGAAGAACAGCTCAAATACATCGCCGGTGGCCCAGGTCCTGTCATTATGCCGGGTGGCCTTATTACCGATATCAGAATCAATCATTGCAGCCAGGACCTGGAGACGGTCACCCCTGGTCCAAAGCAAGACAGCAGCCTTCTCCTTTGGTTGGCTGCCGTCTTGTAAAATCATGAAGTCCAAAACCTGGGCCTGGGCTGGCGGCAAAGCATCGCCCGGAAGCACCTGGTAAGCCTGGCCGGCAGCTAGGATCCGGGCTTCTGCCAGCATTTTTGTGATAATTGCGTCACTGTTTTTTCCTAAGATTATGTCCTCCATTATGTGGACCTCCTGTTTTTAGGGAAACTTAAAGCCATCGGGCAGTTTTATATCCATCTTGTTCCAGGGGAAAAGGCGCATGATCTGGTTGAAAGCTTCCGTGATAGTGGCTGCAGAGAGGGCCTTTTCCAGGACAGGATAGTAGCCGCGGGTCTGGTCATGGTTGCCTTTGAGGCTCTCAATCAGGTTGAGGCGGACAGGTCCTGGAATTTGATAAGGTTTTATGTGATCTTTGGCCTGGATGCCGGCCAAAACCTCCTGGTGGATCAGCTCCCGGGCTCGGGCTGGGATGAGGGACCGGGCCTGGTAGGGGCTGAGGGCCTTTTTGACCACAGCGGTCTTAATACCTTTGACTTTGTCTGCCACTTCCTCGACCAGAAAATTATCGCCGCTGACAAAAACACTGGGGATGCCGAGGTCGCCGGCTAAAGCGGCAGCCATGCTGGCTTCACTTAAGTAAAACTCACCCTCATTGATTTCCCAGCGCGAGTGCTGGAGCAGGGCACCGGGGGTGTTAGCCATGGCGTGATGGCCGACCAGGACCAGAGCAGTAAAGCTCGCGTCCAGTTCCGGCAGCCAGTCCGAGCCGCTGGTGTTGCGGCCGTGGATAATCTCGCAACGCGGATCCAGGTCTTCAAAAATAATATTGTAGCCACTGCCGTGGTTGTCGTTGATCAGCACTTCAGTGGCACCGGCGGCAAAGCTGGCTTGGACAGCAGCGTTGACTTCACCAGTCAGGAGTTGGCGCATGCGCTGGCCATGTTCAAAGGCCCGGCCTGTATCATCTATCCTGTTTTCAAAAAATGTAACACCGGCCACTCCTTCCAGGTCGGTCTGGATATAAATCTTCATTATACTTCCTCCATCCTGACAACCCGCTGTTCAGCAGCAGATTTTATGGCAGCGAAAGCGACCCGGGTGGCCAGGACTGCATCGTCCACACCACAGACCTGGGGTCCATCGCCGTTTATTTCATCAACAAAATGGTCAATTGCATGGGCATGACCTTTATCGGGTTCTGCTGTAAAGATCAAGGAAGGATCGCCAGCAGCAGTAGCTTCTGCCAGGGCGGCCTGCTTTTTAGCCAGATAGCCGCTAAAGCCACCTTCCTGGCCGATCTGGGGATGGCGGTCAGCCAGCATGGGATAGATTGTTTTGGCAGCTGCTCCCTCTATCCCGGCTGTGCGCACTTCCAGCATATGGTCAATAATGACAGCGCCGCTCTGGCCGAAGACTTCATAAAGCTCTTTGGGATAAGCAAAAGTGCCGTTGGATGAGGTCATGATGGTGGCCAACTCACCTGTTTTATAGGAGATAACAACGCCGCTGCTCAGCATGCCAGATTCTAAAGCAGTGACACTGGCCGGTTCAGCTGCCATAAACCAGTTACACAAGTCAGTAAAATGGACCATCTCAAAGAGCATGGGTCCATGCGGAGCCTGGCTTTTATCAAAAACCCAGTTCTTCCAGCTCCACCAGTCGTCATTGATGCGCACACTCATGCCGGCGGTGCCGTCTTCGGCCAGGACTGCCTTGTGCTCGCCTTCCCTGTCATAGCGCCAGGGGCTGGGCTGGGGATTTGCCAGATGGACCCGGAAGATCCTGTGGGCATCGATCATGGCTGGTGAACTGCGCCGGTTGTGCCCGATACAAAAGGGGATGCCGCTTTCATTAACAACCGCCTGGATGCGGCGCATCTCATCCAGTTCCCGGGCCAGGGGCTTTTCGCAATAGACCGGCTTACCCAGGCGGGCAGCCGCTTCAATCGGGCCCAGGCGGATCTTTTCTGTTGTAGCCAGGCAGATAGCATCCACTTCAGGATTATTGATTGCTTCCAGATAGTCCTTGGTAGTGTGCAGGGCACCGAACTTGTCCCGGCATTCTGCTAAAGCTA
>CAZZGG010000107.1:0-8382 GCA_964654125.1 uncultured Oscillospiraceae bacterium | reverse complement strand
CGAGCTGACTTGTCCACTAATGATGAGCTGTGATTATTTTTTGCGGAAACTCAAACTGCTTCTTGCTTGCATGGAAGAGGCCGATATGATAGATTGCAGTTGAATGCAAAAACTTAGAGAAAGTGACGTTTGTATGGATTTACCAGCAGTTCTTATTCCAGCGTATAAACCAGACCTGAAGATGTTGCAGCTGATTGAGGACCTGCAAGAAAAAGGTTTTGCGAGGATAATTCTCGTTGATGATGGCAGTGGTCCTGATTTTGCCGAGGTTTTTGCTGCTGCAGCCAAAGCTGGCTGTCAGATTGAACGTCACGCTATCAATATGGGCAAGGGCAGGGCCCTAAAAACCGGTATAAATGCTGCCCTGCTACGGGGTATTGCCGGTCAAGGCCTAATTACAGCTGATGCTGATGGCCAGCATACAGCAGAGGATGTCCAGGCGCTGGCTCTTGCCATGCAGGCCGAGCCTGATGCTCTGGTCCTGGGGGTGCGCAGTTTTTCTGAAAAAATGCCTTTGCTCAACAAGATGGGTAACACTATCACCAGAGGGGTCTTTGCCCTGGTCAACGGCAATAGCATCCAGGACACCCAGACAGGTTTACGCGGCCTGCCCTTTGCCCACTTACCCTTAATGCTCTCCCTCAAAGGAGAACGCTATGAATATGAAATGAACATGCTGCTGGAAGCCAGGCCACACGGCCTCAGCTTTGTCCAAGTGCCCATCAGTACCATTTATTTAGAAGGCAACAAGTCATCCCACTACCGTTCCTTTTTTGACTCTGTGCGTATCTATGGCCTGATCCTGCTTTATATCATGTCGGCTATCATCTCTACTGCAGTTGACTTTGGCATCTTTGCCATTATGGTCTTCAGTTTCCCTAACCTGCTTATGCTGGATGTCTTGACAGCCCGCCTGACCAGTTCCGTTTTGAATTTCTTCATCAACAAGAAAATTGTTTTCAAGCAGCAGGGCACAGTCGCCCATGCTGCCATGCGCTATTATATTCTGGTAGCTGTCATCTCCTTGACCAGTTTCGGTTTGATCAAACTACTAACCAGCCAGCTGGGCTTTAATGTTTTCATCGCCAAACTGGTAACCGATATATCACTTGGCCTGGTCAGTTTTTTTGCCCAGCGTGAGTTTGTTTATGCTCCCTCAAGCAAGGCCAGGATGATTAATAAAAAAAGTTAATGGCAAGCAGGCTGTTGCCAGCCATATTTAACGAGCGGAGGTCGCTTATGTATTTCACGAAACAACGCATAAAACGAATCTGTGATGATTTGCAAAAACTAATCTATCACCTGCCCTGGCAACCGGAGCAGATTTACTGGACCCCGGGGCGCTTTACTTCAAGAACCCAGGCGGCAGCTGCCGGTTTGCTGGTATTTGGACCTGAAGACCGCTGGGGCAGCTACGATGGACATGCCTGGTTTCAAACAGATATTACACTGCCAGCCCAATTTGAAGGCGTAAAAATTGTCCTGGATGTGTCAGTTGATCTGGAAAACTGGTTTCCTGACAGCCGCCAGTTCATGCTTTACCTGGATGGCGCCATCAGCCAGGGTATGGACATTAATCACCGCAAAGCCGTTTTACGGGATCAGGCTAAGGCCGGAGAAAAGATCAAAATCGACCTGGCTGCCTATGCTGGCCTGATTGATAAAAAAACTGAGCTCTATCTGCAGGTTTTTGCTGAAGACAGCCGCGTTAAAAAGCTTTACTATGACATTTTGGTGCCCTGGCAGGTGGCGGCAGAACTAGCTGAACAAAGCAAGTTGCAGCTGGATATACTGGATCTACTCAACAGCACCATCAATCTAATCGACCTGCGCCAACCTTACAGCCCGGCCTTTTATGAATCACTGGCTGTGGCTGATAAATATCTGGAAGAAGAATTCTACCAGGCCATGTGCCGGGATGACAAGATCAAAGCGGTTGCTGTCGGCCATACCCATATAGATGTGGCCTGGCTCTGGCGGCTGGATCAGACCCGCGAAAAAACAGGCCGCAGTTTTTCTACAGTCCTGCGCTTGATGGAGGATTACCCCGAATATAAGTTCATGTCCTCCCAACCCCAGCTCTACCAGTTTTTAGAAGAGGATTATCCGGAACTCTTTGCCAAAGTAGAGGAAAAAATCCAGCAGGGCAGCTGGGAGGCAGAAGGAGCCATGTGGCTGGAAGCTGACTGCAACCTGGCTTCAGGCGAAGCTCTGGTGCGCCAGGTCCTGTTTGGTACCAGTTACTTTAAGGAAAAATTTGGCGTAACCAACAAGATCCTCTGGCTGCCGGATGTCTTTGGCTACAGTGCTGCCCTGCCGCAGATCCTCAAACTGTGCGGGATTGATTATTTTATGACAACCAAGATCAACTGGAACCAGTATAATCCAATCCCGGCGGACAGCTTTAACTGGGTCGGTCTGGATGGCTCCAGTGTCCTGACCCACTTTATCACGACAACATCAGAAGATTATAATCCTACACCACATTTTTCCACCTACAATGGTGTCCTGGCTCCCCGGCCGGTCATGGGCGGCTGGCAGCGCTACCAGGAAAAACAGATCCATAATGAGATCCTGGTGGCTTATGGTTATGGCGATGGCGGCGGCGGCCCGACTGAGGAGATGCTGGAAACCGGCCGGCGGATGGCCCGCGGCATCCCCGGCTGCCCCCAGGTGGCCATGGAACACAGCCTGCCCTTTTTTGAACGTCTGGAAAAGGCTGTCCAGAAGAGCCCCTGGCTCAAGAAATGGGTGGGCGAGTTGTATTTCGAATATCACCGCGGCACCTATACATCCATGGGTAATATCAAGCGCTTTAACCGTAAGGCTGAGCTTTTATACCATGATGTGGAAAGCCTGGCCAGCCTGGCCGGCCAGAGGACTGCTGCTGCCTACCCGGCAGCTGGCCTAAAAGAAAACTGGCAGCTCATCTTGCTCAACCAGTTCCATGATATCTTGCCAGGGTCATCGATCAAGCCGGTTTATGATGATGCCCTCTTACAGTATGAACAGGTGTTTGCAGCAGGCAGAGCCATGCTGGGCCAGTCCATCAAGGCCATCTGCCAGAACATCGAAACCGAGCAAGCTGCGCTGGTTGTCTTTAATACGGCAGGTTTTGAGCGCAGCGATCTGGCTGTTTTACCCTGGCCGGAAGAAAAACCTCTGCCCCAGCTGACCCGGCCCGGCCAGGATCTGGCCCTGCCTGTCCAGCGCAGTGGCGGCCAATTGCTCTTTTTGGCCCAACCGGTGCCTGCCAAAGGCTACTGCAGCATCAATATTCAAGAAAACAGCCAGCCCGACCTGATTGAGATGGCAGGACTGGCCAGCCTAGAGGCTAGGCCGGACCTACTGGAAAACCGTTTCTTCCGTATCGAACTGGACGAGCAAGGACATTTTTGCCGGATCTATGATAAGTCGAGCCAAAGAGAAGTCCTGCCGGCTGGCAGCAAGGCCAATGTCCTGCGTGCCTTCGAAGACAAGCCCATGCAGCACCAGAACTGGGATATTGATATTTACTACAGCCAGAAAAGTTTTGCCATAGATGAGCTGGAGTCTATCACTGTGGTGGAAACAGGCCCAGTCCGGGCCGGCCTTCTGCTAAGGCGCCGCTTTTTGTCATCCACAGTCAACCAGCTGATCTACATCTATGACCAGCTGCCCCGGATTGACTTTGTTACCCAGATTGACTGGCAGGAAGATGAACTGCTGGTCAAGGCTGAATTCCCGGTTGAGATCCATGCCCAGACAGCCACTTATGATATCCAGTTTGGTAATGTGACAAGGCCGACCCATTGGAACACCTCCTGGGATTGGGCCCGCTTTGAAGTGTGCGCCCATAAGTGGGCCGATCTTTCCGAGGACGGTTATGGTGTCAGCTTACTGAATGATTGCAAATACGGCCATGACATCCGCGATGGTGTCATGCGCCTGACCCTCTTGAAAAGTGGCACTGCACCTAATCCCGAGGCTGACAGGGGTGAACACCAGCTGGTTTACTCCCTTTACCCGCATGCAGGAGACTGGCGCCAGGCCGGCACCATGCAGCAGGCCTACAGCCTTAATCTTCCCTTGTACACTCATCTGATCAGCCAGGCCCAGCCGGGCCGCCTGGCAGCTGACTGGTCCCTTGTCAATGTTGATGCCTTTGATCATGTAATGATAGAAACTGTCAAGCAGGCTGAGGATGGGACTGGCCTGATTATCCGCATTTTTGAATACTCCAACTGGCGGGGCCGGATTAATCTGACATTTGGCTGCCCGCTGGTCAAAGTCAGCCGCTGCAATCTGCTGGAAGAAACAGTGGAGGAACTAAAAATAGAGCTTGATCCACAGGTGGTTACCTTGCCGATCAAGCCCTATGAGATAGTCACCCTAAAGGTTGAACTAACTGATCATTAAATTAGGCACCGCTGTCCTGGCCCAGGGCCAGGTCAGTGGAAAGGCGCATTTGCTCGCTGAGGAACTGGTTGGTATAAAGATGCCAGTAACGGCCCTTTTGCCGCAGCAGTTCCTGCGGGCTGCCTTCTTCAACAATCTTGCCCTTGTCTATGACCAAAACCCGGTCTGCGGAGCGGATGGTGGAAAGGCGGTGGGCGATGATGAGGCTGGTGCGGCCGCGCAAGGCGTTTTGCATACCTTGCTGGATCAGGTGCTCTGTTTCAGTATCAACAGATGAAGTTGCCTCATCCAGGACAAACATGCCTGGGTCTGCCAAAATGGCCCGGGCAAAGCTGATCAGCTGCTTCTGGCCAGTGGACAGGCGGCTGCCCCGCTCGCCGACCTGGGTCTGGTAACCGTTTTCCATCTGACTGATAAAATCATGGGCATTGACGATCCGGGCGGCCTTTTCAATCATTTCCTGGCTGATGTCAGTTCTGCCATAGGCAATATTTTCTACCACAGTGCCGCTGAACAGATGCGGTTCTTGCAGGACGTAGCCCAGATTGGCATACATCCAGAGCAGAGGCCGTTCCCGGTAGTCCACTCCGTCAACCAGGATACGCCCGGCAGTTGGTTCATAAAAGCGGCTGGCCAGGTTGACAATAGTGCTTTTGCCGGAGCCTGTTTCGCCGACGATCGCGATTGTTTCTCCAGCCTGGATGGTCAGATTGAAATCTTCCAGGATATTTTCGCCTTCCTTATAACGGAAGGTGACATTTTCAAAAGTGATCTGGCCGGCAAAATCAGGCCAGTTCTCCCGCTTGGAATTAAGCATTTCACCATATTCCGCTTCAACAGCAGCATTGTCCTTGATTGCAGCTTCCATATCAAGGATGGACAGGACCCGTTCGGCTGAGGCCTGGGCGTAGTTCAACTCCGTGAAAACACGGGCAAACTGCTTGACCGGATCAAAAAACTGAACAGCGTAGGAAATGAAGGCAACAATGGTGCCATAACCGATGGCTGAATCGGATCTGATCTGAAGGCCACCCTGCCAGAGGACAAGGCCAACGGCGATTGCACCCAGCATAAGGACAATAGGTGTATAGATGGCCGAGATAGTGGCAGCCCGCACGGAAAAATTGCGCATGGAGCCGGTTGTCTCTTTAAACTCCTCATGCATGCTCTCTTCGATTGAAAGAGACTTGATCGTCTTGGCTCCCAGGATACCTTCATTAAAACCGGCTGTGATATGTGAGTTGTATTTGCGTACCTTGCGGAAGTTGTAGATGATCTTTTTTTGAAAGAGTATGCTGATCAGGACCAAAAAAGGCACTGTGACCAGGACCAGCAGGGCCAGACGGGCATTGAGGACCAGCATGAAGGCCATAGTCATGATCATCATGGCCAGGGACCAGAACAGATCAACAACATTCCAGGATAAGGTCTCACCTAAGCGACGGCTGTCTGAAGTCATCCTGGCTAAAAGCCAGCCGACCGGAGTCTGATCGTAGTAGGCCAGGGGCATGGTCTGGAGACGTTCAAAAGCTTTTTGCCGGATATCATAAGGGATATGGCACTCCAGCTTGCCGGCATAAAGGATCATCAGGCGTACATTGACAGCTTGTAAAATGACAACAACCAGAGCCAGCAGGGCAAAGGGAGGCAGCTTTTCAATCTGGCCAGTCAAGGCAATATTATCGATAATATATTTATTAAAAATAGGTACAAGCGCATCAACCAGGCCTAAAAGAACCATCTGGATGATCAGGATGACCAGGTAGCGCTTGTAAGGTGCTATAAAACGGAGCAGCTTTTTCCAGACACTGAGGTCAAGATGCTTGCTGAATTCTTCTTCCTGCAGCTGCATAATCAATTCTCTACTTTCTGCCGGCATTGATCCGGCGCCAAATATTCGCCAGTATCAGGCCAGGCCTGCTTCAGTGCTGCTTTGAATCTGCCAGATCTGGCGGTAGTGGCCAGGCTGGCTGACCAGTTCTGCATGGGTGCCCCGCTGGACGATCCGGCCTTGGTCCAGGACCAGAATCTGATCAGCTTCAGCTAAGGTGGTGATGCGGTGGGAAACAATCAGGGTGGTTGTACCCTGGCGGCGTTTTTGCAGGGCTGACCTGATGGCAGCATCTGTTTCAGTATCAACTGCAGATAAAGAGTCGTCAAAGATCAGGATCGGCACCTGACGTAAAATGGTCCTGGCTATGGCCACTCTCTGGCGCTGGCCGCCAGACAAGGTCACACCGCGCTCGCCCACCATGGTGTCATAGCCGTCTTCAAACTCACTGATAGCTTCATCAACACTGGCTATCTGGGCGGCTGCCCTGAGCTCTGCTTCAGTCGCAGCGGGCTGGCCCAGCCTGATGTTCTCCCTGATATTACGGGAGAAAAGGAAGGGTTCTTGTAAAACCAGACCGATGTGCTGCCTGATCCAGGAGCGGCTGATCTCATTGAGTTCCTTGCCGTCAATCTTAATCGAACCGGCCTGGTAATCATAAAGTCTTAAAAGAAGATGGACCAGGGTGCTCTTACCAGAGCCAGTTGCACCCAGGATTGCAGTAGTGGTACCGGCTGGTACAGTAAAACTCAAGTCGGTCAGGACAGGTCTTTTTTTGCTGTAACCGAACTGGACATCTGTAAACTCTATCTCACCTTGAATGGCCAGTTCCTGATCACCTGTTGCATAGTCTTCTTCTTGGTGATCCAGGATCTCCTGGATCCTGGTTAGGGCGACAAAAGCCTGACCCATGAAGCCCATCATCTGGCCTAGGCCGCGGATCGGCCAGATCAGCATGCCGGCATAGCTGGTGAAGGCAACCATGGCACCTAGTGTGATGCTGCCTTTGACAAGCAGCCAGCTGCCAAACAAAACCACAATGACCAGTTGCAGCATGCAAAGGAAGTCTGAACCGGCCCAGAAGTTGGCCATCAGGCGGGTGATTTTCATAATGTTGTCCCGATAGAGGGAGCTGGCCTTGGTGAACTTGTTAATTTCAAACTGCTGGGCAGCAAAAGCTTTAACGACCCGCACCCCGGTCAGATTTTCCTGTAGGGTTGTTGACATGGCACCTTCTGATTCATCGGTTTCCAAAAACAGGGTCATCATGGAGCGAAAAAAGCGGACAGTCATGATCAAAACCAGGGGGATGATCATGACAGAGACCACTGTGAAGAGGGTGTGGGTGGACAGAAGGATGAACAAGACTACAAAAACCTGCAGAATAATGGAAATAGCCTCAACAGAACGATTGGCGATAAAGTGCTGAGCTGTTTCTATATCGGAGGTGCAGCGCTGGATGATATCACCAGTCTGGCTTTTGACATGGTAATCGTAGGGTTGGCGCAGGATGTGTAAATAAGCGCGGTCCCGCATCCTTTTGGCTGAATTCTCACCTGTCAAAGAAGATAGCTTGGTTCTGGCAAACTGGAGCAAGCCCTGCAGGGAAGTGAGAAGAAGCATCAGAACCAGCAGCAGCCACATGTTTTGCCGGACCAGTTCAACACCACCGATTTTGGTAAAAGCGCGCTCTAGAAAAAGAGGCAGAGCTAAAGGCTCATCAGCAAAGATGCTGTCCAAAGCCACTTTGATCACCAGCGGGATGCTGGCAGAAATCAGGACATTGCCCATAACTGCCAGCAAGGCACCTGTATATGTCAGCCGGCTTCCCTTGAGAAAGCGCAGCATCAAAGAAAGTTTATTCATGTAACCTCCAAAATTGTTACAGCCGCTCTTGCTCCAATGCAAATACGACTGGAAAGGCTGGTATCAATATGGTTGGCTGGGAATTAAATGCTTGGAAAAGTTCAGTAGACTGATCAAGCGGCCGCAGCCATGATGTAAAAAATATTCAAACCAGATTTATTGTTCACTACCGCGACCTCCTTTTTCATGATACT
The DNA here is from genome assembly GCA_964654125.1 of uncultured Oscillospiraceae bacterium. Classification (GTDB taxonomy): domain Bacteria; phylum Bacillota; class Clostridia; order Saccharofermentanales; family UBA5734; genus JAAYBY01. The sequence goes on along the minus strand of CAZZGG010000107.1, from coordinate 93 downwards.
GCCAAAAAAGCAGGCAGTTAAATTAGCACTTCCCAATAATAGCTTATTTTTCAGGTCAGGGCAAGGCTTTTTCGAAAATGCCAGTACCATGCC
>CAZZGG010000106.1:0-8572 GCA_964654125.1 uncultured Oscillospiraceae bacterium | reverse complement strand
CATGCCCTTATAGGGCTGAAATCATACCACCCGTTGAACGGGTGGTATGTGATTATAACCCAGCAGATCAGTTAGCATTTTAGCGTAATCTTTTCGATTTATTTTTTTGTTAGTCCGTACATAATGTAATATAAACCATATTCAATCACCTGGTTTGAATATGCAACCCCGATACCTGCTTTTTGGGCTAATTGGATAGCTGTGTCGAAGTCCTCATACTCATCCTTGTCAAACACACACCAAATGTGCCTGTACTGCTCATTTACAGCGACTCTTCTAGCATATTCTACTATCTGGGTTGGACACTTTGCTCTTGTTATTGTTCTGATTTTTATTTTGGCTAGATCCAAATTGAATTCTTTAAAATACCTTTCTTCTGTTTCACCACAACAGATAATTAAGATTACATTATTCTCTTTCCTTCTCTTTTGTGGCTTTTTTGTCATATTTGTTCTGTTTACTCATAGCTGTCACCAGTAGCCATTGCTGGTATAGCCCCATAAACACCTAACAGATACTTCTTTAGTTTCAAATCATCTTTTCTAACATCGCTGAAATCATCCAAGCAATATAGTTCGCTTGAACCATATTTATCCTTCTGGATGAACCAGACTTGATCTCTTCTTATTTCTTCATCCAATAACAAAGTGTTGTGGGTGTTGCAGATCAACTGTCCATTTTGCAAATTTTTATCAAGTGAGTTGAACAAGGCTAAAATATAGCTCAAGACTCCAGTGTGCAATCGTGCATCTATTTCGTCAATGATAAGTGTTTTACCATTTTCCAAACTATCTAGCATGGGTCCCAAAATTTCAAAATACTTGATTGTTCCCTCAGATTGGTATTTCAAAAAGGCTAGTTCCAATTCAGCAATTTTCTTTTTAGAATCATCATAGACATGATGCTTTGTTTTTAAATCAATTTTCCTGCTAATTTTCTTTGTTCTTGTAAGCAATTTTTCTGATTTTTGCTCCTCTTTATTTGTTTCATCCTCTTCTTTTTTATCTTTAATTTCGTAACTAAAATCCTGAATTCCTAGATCGGCTATTTTAAGCAGCTTTAGTAGCTTGGCTTTATTTGCCTTATCTTTTTCTAGATATCTTATCGTTAAGCCAGGACTGGCATAGTCCGGACCAAGGATGTACAAGTCGTTAAACCAGTTCATAATCTCTTTAGCTTCATCAATATTGAACATGGCTGCTGTTGTAAGAAAAAGCGAGTTATTTCTGGTAAACCTTTTAATCTTCTCTGCTTTTTTCATCTCACCTTTCAAGCTGATGCTTTCCCAAGCAGCTGAAGACCTAGTAAAAACCGAACTATTCCTCACAACTTTTCTAGACAGCCATTCTGCAGTGATATCACCTTTTAGGATGCTAAAACCATACTCATAGACTGTACCTGCATTGACAAATGAAATTTCAAACTTAGTTTCCCTTGAACTAGAAAGATCATTGAATTTAAAAACGTCGTTCTGTTTTAGCAATTCTACATTCAATACGCTCAGCAAGACAATTTCACGCATGAAGCGGATAGCCTTTACCCAATTTGTTTTTCCACTACCATTAGGACCATAGATCAAAGCACTTTTCAGCAGTCTATCTTTTCCAATCTGGAAACTATTTGTTTCAAGGTATTCGCTGCCTGTTGACGCCAGCATGGTAAAGGTTGCCTCTTGCTGAAAAGAAGCATAATTTTCAAAACTGAAACCTATCAACATACATATCACCTCTGTAATTATATTTATTATGATCTACTTATATATTAAGTTATATTTATTAATAATCAAGGTTTAATGTGCGTATTTTGTATATAATTTACAATTCCTAGAGATTAAGTATAATTCTATCACTTTTATTACTGCACTTTATGTCGAGCTTAGTTTTGCCAGGCCAAATGAACTACGGTAGAGATAAGGTAATATTTCAGATTTAACTAAGATTGTAACCATCCCACTAGTGTTTATTGGGTGGCTCATCTTCCTAGTCTTTCTTGCCCAAGGCGATCAACTCATCATATTTAGCTAAAAAGGCTCTCGGGCCAGTCTGGCTCCACCTGCTCTTTTGTCAAACGGTTGCGGTAAGCTATGCCTCCCTGCAGCAACTTGCGCATACGTTTGTTCCGGCTCAGGCGGGTCTTGTTGGCCATGCTGTCTTTGTGATAAGGCAATACGTGTACCAGACATTCCTGGTGGCATTTGCCATAATGGTAAAAGCAGGGTGCTGAATGTATGCCACCAAACAATCACTGATTGATTATAAGGGCTTCTAGGCGGTGCTTTACTACATAGAAGATATATATCTAAACGAAAATAATCTTCCTACGAAGCACTCGTATCACCAGCCCCTCTAAACGCAAGTGCAATTTCATAATTGTTAGTTGGTTCATAAACGGACTCGGTTTGTTCACCAAGGATAATATCTCGATAATAGAAATTTCGCAGATTGTTAGTGGTCTTTACGTTAGTCATTCTAATATATCTATTTTGCGGATTTGTTGTTGTAAATGCGACAAATCCTTTATCAAGTGTCTCCAGTGCACGCAGATTATGGGATGTGAATATGAGTTGCCCTTTTCCTTTTTCAGATATTATCCTTAAAAGCTCACCGAGGATATATTCAAAAACACCGGAATCCAGTTCATCAATCGCCACAGTGATGGAGGAGTTATTATAAACGACGATCAGCAACTGCAAAATGGAAACAATTTTTTTGATACCTTCAGATTCGTACTGTAGCGGGATTTCTCTGCTATTTTTTTGCGACATAAGCTGGATTCGACAATCAATACTACCATTTTTATTTAGCTGTGTGCCAAGATTCATAACGCTTATTGTCAGGCCAGGCACAATCTGAGTTAAGACAATATTCATATTACTGATGATCTTTTCAACAGTAATAAAAGTATCTTCTGGAATAAGAGAGGGTTTATTCAAATTGATCATCAGACTTCCAACTGACATCCGATTACCATCTTTCAAATTAAATGCAAGAGCTAATGCATTCATGCTGATGGGACCAGTATTGCTTGTATTGATAACAAACAATTCATAATTGCCAAAGAAAATCAAACTTTCATATAAAAAGAGATGCAGTTTCTCTGTGCAATTTTTTCGCACTGTATTAAGTAAGGCTCGTGAAAAGACAAAGGAACGAGAGGTTAGTGTTGCAATTTTTTTTGCTACTAGCAGATTGATTGTAGTTTCTTTCGCATCACCAACAAGCGCACGATACTTTGTTAATGGAACAGACACTTCTTCTGTTCTTGTATCTAGAAGCGGTAATAATTTGAGCTTCTTGTCTATCTTCTTATCTTCATAGGCATAGGAAAGTACTTCATCAAATATAGTTACTTTGTAACCTTCAGAGGCAATATTAGTTTGTTCCTCATTATGATCGGAATCGTCCTGATCCTTGCGAATACTGAATTCATAGAAGGCTGTGTAAATAATATCTTCTGCTTGATTTATGACTTTGAATTCGTATTTAAGCGTTGCGCTAGCAGAATCTACGCTAATAAAGTCAGCGAATTGCTTTGGTACAGATTGCCCTGTTAGTGCGAACCGCAACAAGGCAAGTGAATCAATCAAAGCCGTTTTACCAGACCCATTTTGGCCATAAAGACCAAAAATACTTGCATTGAACTTTTCACTCGTGTTTTGAAAATTGATATAACCATAACCGATGTTTTTTAAGTTTTTTATCTCCACACTTTCGATTCTTACAATTGCATTTTTCATTTCATAATTCCTCCTAGATCAGAGAGTAAAATTATAGTACCACATGAAACTACAAAAATACATGTCATAAAGATGATCCGATATAATATATTCCTTTTATAAGCTATGACTCGATATTTCACCAACATAGTAAATGTTTTTGCGTTCAATTTGTGTGATTCAATCATATAGAAATAAGTTTTTCATTCCAAGCTCTGCTCAAACTAGCAACTACGGAAGTCCACGAATATCTATGTGATATTATCTCTCACGTAAAATATAACTTGCAATAATACTTCTATTTCTATACTATTAAAGTATATTAAAGAGATTTTATCACAAAGAGGTGCCGATTATGTTAATTAGGTTCCAAACAGAAAACTTTTTATCTTTTCGTCAAAAGCAAAACATTGCTCTGATCGCCAGCAGTACCAGAAATAAAAAAGAGCATATATTTGAAAAAAATGGTGTAAAGCTTTTAAACCTTACGGCTATCTATGGAGCAAATGCCTCTGGCAAGACTAATCTGATCAAAGCGATTGATTTTTTTCAGTTTTTGGTGATAAATTCATTGCCTATTAATATTAATAATATGTATTTTCGCGAAGTCAAAGAAAACATAAGTAAACCTACATCATTCGAGATCGAATTTACAATCAATGATTCAGTCTATGCCTATGGCATCCAGCTCTTGCTTAATAAGAGGATTATCCAAGCAGAGTGGCTTTATAAGCTGTTAGCCGAAAAAGATAGTGAGGAAATGATTTATGAGAGAAAGCTCATAAATCATGAATATGAGTTTTCTTATGATAAAAATCTTATTCATGGTCAGGATAGCGAACGATTCGAGTTCATTATCTCCGATCTAAAAGAGAATTTCACTACCCTGCTTCTAACAGAAATGAATAGAAACAAAGTCATCAAGGAAAGCTCTGCCTTGTTTTTATTTAATGAAGTGTACGACTGGTTTGCAAACGACTTGAAGGTGTTTTTTCCGGACGACCCAATTACAAGATTCGACTATGTAATTGGCAGTGATAAAACCAAAAACGAGGTGATCAATCAGATAATTTCGTCTTTTGATACAGGCATAAGTGCGGTGTCTTTAGCTAAATTAGCTCGGGACGAAGCTGGCCAAATAGTCCCTTTGGAGATAATTGATGAGATTGTCACTAATATTAGAAATGATAAGACAAACAAACTAAAAGCAAGCTCCAGAAAGAGTGTTTTACGATCTGATCGGGACTATTTGCAAATATCCAATATCACTGCTGATGGGTATGATTTAGAGACAATTAAACTTAGCCACGGCAAAGAAAAAATAACATATGATTTCAGAGAAGAATCTGATGGCACTAGAAGATTATTTGATTTGCTGGATATTCTGCTTAGCTCCGCAGAAAACAAAGTTTTTGTAGTGGATGAACTAGACAGGAGTCTTCATCCTAACTTAACCTATAAATTTATTGAGTTATTCTATCAGCTTGCCGAAAAGAAGAATATTCAGTTAATCTTCACTACACACGAATCAAAAATAATGGATTTAAACCTGGTGCGACAAGATGAGATCTGGTTTGTGGAAAGGAATAAATTCAATGAAAGCATACTGTACTCTCTTGATAGCTTCAAGGAAAGATATGACAAAAGAATAGAGAAAGCATATTTGGATGGCAGGTATGGTGCAATTCCTTTGTTTAGTAGCTTTGGCACTTTTACAAATGATGAAAATGAGGCTTAGCTATGGGATTGCGAATAAAGAAATCGTTACAGCAAAGACATGAGAAAATAGATTTAAGAAATGTCAAAAAGAAGATATTCATAGTGTGTGAAGGTGATAAAACAGAGTATCGGTATTTTGAAGGAATAAAAAACCATTCTAAAGAGCTAGGTATAAACGATCTAGTAGCAATTATTCCATTGTATAAAGAGCAAGAATCAAAAGGAATCAGCCATCCAGCTGGCTTGATTAAATTAGCAATCGATAAAAAAGCATCTTTTGACAACGATAACATTTTTTATGATGAGGAAATTGATAAATTCTTAATTGTATTTGACAGGGACAGAGAAGACTTCAAAGAATATAATGATTTTATAGCAAAATACAAAAATGATTTTATGCTAGGTGTCTCCAATCCTTGTTTTGAAATATGGCTCCTCCTGCATCACGAGGATGCAGTGGAAAATCTCATCAACAAAAATCATGAGGAAATTTTGGAAAATCGGCGACTTTCAAGTGCTCATACATACATCAGTAAGCTTGTATCGGACTTGTATCATATGAATCCCAAGAAAGGAATGAGTTTTCTTAAATTTAAAGATACATTACACTATGCTATAGCACAGGCAAAAAAACTCGAACAGGATTTATATTTGTTAGAAAACAAACTAGGTTCTAATATAGGAAAGATAATCGAAACAGAATTCTTGATGAGGGAGGCACAACAGTGAAGCTAATGGCCAGGCAAGTTAGTTAGCAAAACGACAGCAAGAGCTGACATAAATATTTTGCTCTGGCTTAGAATGTGATCCTGATCCGGCTATTCCTTTAATAGGACATCCTCCTTCTTACCTCAAGCAATCAGCTGCCGTCCACTTCCCTGCTGGCATCTTTTCAGATGATCAGCGGCATTGCAGGATAGGGGTTTTGTTTGAACTTAGCGGGCAGGGGCTGGTTGGCCAGACGGTTTTCCATAAAATCCAGCAGTGTGCAAAAATCTGCCAATCCATGCCTATGGCCTCCGGAGCGGTAATGTATAGCTATGTTATCTGAGCAGTCCAGCAACTGGTAGACTTTTTTTGCTGCTGCATATGTCTGGTAAGAACCCTTGGGATTGGCCCAGGTGTCAGCTAGGGCTTCTGTTTGTAAAAGATAATTAGGAGCCACAAAAGCCTTGAAAAAATGCTGGTCAAAAGGCAGTTCCTCTTCCCGGCCAATGTATTGGGGCAGGTCCGGCCCGAACCAGTAAGGCACTGCAGTCAGGATATCTTTTAAAGTCTCACTATGACGGTCATGACCTGGCTCGTCTTCAGCCAGCACCATTTCATAGCGAAAACAACCAGCACCACCAGCGCCTGAATTATTAGGATTGACAAAGGCAAAACGACTGTCTGTTGCGCCTGCCAGGAGCACAGCCTTGCCGCCTCTGGAATGGCCCGTGATAGCCACCTTGTCAGCTGCCACACCATCTATTTTTATAAGAGCATCCAGACAGCGCTGATAGCCCCAGGCCCAGGCCGCTAGTGCACCGAAACTGAGCTCAGGATAGACAGAGTACAATCCTCCCGTCCGGTCTATTTTGTACATATCATGGGCCAACTCTGTGCGGTTAAATTTAGCAGCCAGCATGCCCCGGCCGGTAATCTCCTGGATCACTTCCGGGCTGAAATTGTTATAGCAGCCATCACCGCTCAAAACCAGAGGCTGACTTTTAGCCTGGTCCAGGCCATAGACCTGCAGGCAAAAACTGATCGGTCTTTTTTTTCTGCCGCTGCTGATCCGAAAAGTGGCAAAGCCGGCCCTGCCACTTTGATGCAATTGTTCTATCTCTAAAAATTCCGGTTGAGGCGGCAGGCCGCCATAAGCCAGATCCAGCGCAGGAGCATAAATTTCTTTTTTTCTGCTGAGCCAATCTGCTTTTGTCTGGACCCTGGATCCGTCTTGAAACTGCATTAAATCCGGCAATCTGCCGCTAATCTTGTCCATCTATTTCTCCTAGATCAAACACTGCTCAGCACTACCACCATTGCTGCTGGAGCGATGAGCTGCCTCAACTAGTTCCAAAACCCGCCTGGCCTGGTCTGCTGTCACACGCAGCTCGGCCTGACCAGCCAAAACAGCCAGGATGTTTTTATAAAAATCAGACCAGTCCACCTCCAGCTGGGGAAAGGGCAAGTTCCTGGTCTTATCTGATGGATAGACTGCCTTTTTTATTTCAGGCCCGGCTGGACCATAGACCAGGTCCTCGCGGATGACCTTATCATCAGTGAAGTCAGCCTGGATCAGCTGCCAGCTGGCTTTATCAACGGGGTCAAGGATCTGCAGGCTGCCATGCTCGCCGGTAACCCGCCAGCGCGGAACCTTGATGAAGCTGGACCAGGCCAGTTCACAAAAAGCGCTGCAATCATTGGCATAACGCAAGAAGATCCGGGCCATATCATCAGCAGCAGGGGTATTAAGGGACAGGATATGAGCAGCCACAGAGGTCACAGGCGCATCAACCAGGTCCAGGAGCTGGTCCAGTAGATGAATACCCCAGTCCAGCAGAGCACCGCCGCCATTTTGAGCATAGCCACGCCAGTTGTACATGGCCCGGCTGGCCACACTGATGCGGCTTTCAATGAAAACAGGCCGGCCGATCGTGCCATCTGCCAAAACCTTACGAACTGCACAATAGTCAGGATCCCAGCGCCGGTTGTGGTGGACACTGAAAAGCTTACCTGTCCTGGCAGCCACCTGCCTGATCTCAGCCAGCTCAGCAGTATTCATACAGACAGGCTTTTCACAAATGACATTTTTGCCGGCTTCCAGGCAAGCAATAGCCAGCTCACGGTGGGAATCATTCGGAGTGGCTATGGTGACCAGGTCCAAAGACTGATCAGCCAAAAGCTCAGCCAGGCTGCTATAAGCATATAAACCTAGCTGCTCACCCTTTTCCCGACAGATCTGACGGATGTCCCAGATACCCTTAACCTTAAGCTGGGCCACATTATGCCGGACAATCTCGTAGTGCATAGGTCCCATGTAGGAAAAGCCAATGATCGCCATTGTTTTACTCATATATTTCTCCTTGCCTTTTACTAGCCCAGCTTGATCAGCATGGTCTCTTGCGGTCTTAAGCGGACATGAATCTCTTTAAT
>CAZZGG010000105.1:0-8869 GCA_964654125.1 uncultured Oscillospiraceae bacterium | reverse complement strand
TGAGACAGTCCCAAACGGAACAGAATCTTTTCAATATCTCGACGGTCACGGCTGATAATGCGCTGGGACAAAAACTCAGTAAGATGCTCAGGCGTCCAGCTTTTTGCGCCGCATGTGTAGAGTGACACCACATCGTTGTACTGGGGAGCAGTAAAAATAACAGCATTATCTCTGTTGATTCTACCTATCACATTGTCATTCCATTTGAGCCATCGGACAGCGGCTTCATCGGTTTTTCGCTCTCGCCCATCGCGGGGTTTGGCGGCATCTGACGGAATTTTATAGGCTTTTCCATCTTTAAAAGTGCCGGGTATTTTCCCCTCTTTACACAGCACTCGAACACGCCGGTCGGATATATTCCATTTTTCTGCCGCTTGCTTTGCGGTTATATATTTATTATTCAATGTGGTCACATCCTCCCAATAATTTGTATAACCTGCATCCCGAACAATATCAATCCCTTATGTTCCGAATGTCTTGCTTGCAAAATTAAATCCCTTGCTTACAAAGGGACTATACCTAATCTTTATATTATATTTTGAACATGAAATAGATTGTCCGCCTAAAAACGGTCCATGATTGCTTTCTTGATGGTGGATGCATGATACCTGACACCATAATCATATCATAGGGCTGCTGAACCAAAAAACGCCGCACGTTTAATTAGGTATTCATTAACAAAAATCTCCCTCACATTTAGTAAAGTTATACTTTAATGAAAATGGATACCATGACTTTCAAGCTCATGATATCCATTTTGACACTAAATTTGGTGGAGACGAGGGGAGTCGAACCCCTGTCCGAAACCCTATCCTCTGGACTTTCTCCGGGTGCAGTCAGTGTTTGGAGTATTCCCCTTCCGTGCTGTCCATTGACAAACAACAGCGGTCCGGTAGCCTGTTATACAATACGGGAGCCAGGCTCATCCCATATCGTTTTCCTGTTTAACCTGCCGCCAGGTAAGGTCTGCTATCTGACGCCAGTGATCCATCCAGCAGATCGGATGGGCTGACGGTAGCTAGTTAAGCAGCTACGAGTGCCGTATTATTGGCAATTATAAAATTCCCCGTTTTTTTAAGAGGCCAACGAGGATCCTCTACCCGCTTATCCAGTCTCAACAGCCCCGTCGAAACCAGTGCGTCCCCGTAAAGCAGAACCGGGTGTCCGGCTCTGGATTTATTATAGCAAAATCCAGCGCGCTTTTCAATCACTGTCCCGCCCCTCCATGAACCAGCAGTTCTCATCCTGGAACAAATATACTTCCCGGCCCATAATCCGGCAGGTATAACGGGTGCCACTGCCGCCCACCTTCAAAGAAGCAGCCTGGCGCACATCCAAAACCCGGTCAATCGTAAAGCTTTGCCCATCCGGCCAAGTCAAAGACAAAGGCCGCAAGTGGCCACTTTCCGAAAACTCAGCCACTACCTTGACCATAACCTTCCTTGCCATCAGATCACCTCATGTAAAACATTTGTTTGCTATATCTTACACAAGCAAACTCAGTTTGACAAGAAAAAACCGGCCCTGAAACCGGTTTTTTAAAAAAATCAGTCAGATTTGTTTCAGCGGATTGTAAAGCCCAGTGTCTCCTTCATATAATCAAGCGCAAACTCAGCTGCCGGCTCAGACAGGCCAGCCACACATTTTTTAGTGACTATGAAGTTGACAGCCAGGCCCTGGCTGGCCGCATGATTATAAAGGCCAATCGCATTTTGCAAAACACAGATTTCTGTCGCCACACCAGCCAGCTCGATCTCATCATACTGGCGGACCAGCCAGTCAATATCAGTCAGGTCCAACATATAAGAAGTCTTGGTCAAGGTCTCAAGGCCCATATCACCCAGCTTGCCATAAAGTTGCCAGCCATCTGAATTCTCCGCACAATGCAAAGGAAAGCTTTTGCCTTCCGGATGCTGGTTGGACCAGCCCTTAGCCTGGTGGGTATCCAGGGTGCAAAGCACATCATACTCATTTTTCAGATAATGCCGGGTCCGGCTCAGCAAAGATCTTTCAATAGCCAAAGCAGGCGGACCAGCGCTCAAGGCACCATCCTCAGCCACAAAATCATACTGGTAATCTATAATCAATAAGAGCCTTCTCATGGCAGACACCTCTTTGCCTTAATTACAGCAGCATGAATCACCCTGCCTCTTTAAATATAACAACAAATCAAAGCCAGGAAAACCTTTATCTTGATCAACTAGCTATTTTTCGCATATTTACCAAAAATGCCGGAAATAAATGCTAAATAAACGTTATAATACTCAGCCACCCAGGCGCAGCCGGACCAGCCAGCCCAGCAGGGCCAGGCTGTATTTAGCAGCCAGGGCACCGACCAGCAAGAAAAGTAAAAAGATCAGTAAGGGCCGCAGCCAGCGGTACTGGCGCACTTCCTGCTGCCAGATCTCGCTTTGGCGCATGGCCGGCCTGGCAGACTTGCTTTTTTTGCGCTGGCTTGCCTTGGCCACAGGCTCAGTATGCCCGGCCGGATCCAGCACCCGCAGCACTACTAGGGCCAGATCCTGCCGGCCCCCGGCCTGACGCACAGCATTACCCAGCAGCCTGGCCTTATCAGCAAAGGGCTGGGGCTGGCCCAGCAGCTCCTCCAGCTGCTCCATTGGTAAAACATCCGTCAAGCCACTAGTCGCCAGCAAGAAGATATCACCCGGCAGCAGGGCTGTCCTGGTCATATGCTCAGCCCGGACCGGCTCAGCGCTTGGACCTAAAAGCCTGTAACTAGCAGTGGCAATCTCCGGCTCGCTCAGACAAAATATTTCGCCAGACCGCCATAAATAAATCTGGCTGGGACCTAGATTAACTGTATAGGCAGCCGTCTTATCCAGCACCAGCAAGGACAAACTGGTCCCGACCAGCTGGCCAAAATAAGGCTCCAGCAGGCGCCCTAGCACACTGGCCGCCCGGTCAACATAATCGCGGGCAAACTCGGCAAAAACAAAATCCTCTTCCAGCTGGCGGCGCTGCTCCTGGTCCAGGACAGTCAGGGCAGTTTCAGCTGCCAGGTCACCAAGATCCGGACCACCTGCTCCACCAGCCACAGCATAAAACTGGAGCGGCTGATCAGAAAGTAAAGATCCTTCCCAGCCAGCCCTTTGCCGGCCGCTCACCCAGCGGTCGATTAAATATAAGTTGTCCTGATTAATAACGCTGGCCTGGCCTTTTTGCAGCAAGGCGCCAGCTAAAGTTTTAGCCATAGTCTAGTCCTCCTGCCCGGCCGGCGCCAAAAAAAGAGCCAAGGCAAGCTTTTCTGCCTGCCAATCAAGCGGGCCAGGCTGGCTTGGCCCAATCTCATGCCAGAGGACCTGCCTGTCCATGCCCTGCCAGCCCAGGCGCACCAGATCAGCAAGATGTAAATTTGTCTGCCAGCTTGACCTGGCCCGGCTGGCCTGCTCCAGCAAGGGCAGCAGCTGCCAGCCGGATGTCTTGCTCATAAGCGCCCTCATGAGCTCCTGCTGCTGCCCAGGTCCTGCTTTAGACCAGCAGACAGCCTCCTGACCATTCAAGTTGACTGGGCCAACCTCCAGCCGCTTCCCGGCCAGGCAGCTGTTTATAAATTCTAAATCATCAGCTGTTAGATCCATCTCCAATCCACCAGCCTTATCAATAAAACCAGCCAGGAAAGCATCATCGAGCAGGACATATTTTTGTAGATCCAGTTCCAGCAGGTCATTTAATGTCGCCAGCAGTAAACCCGGTCCACCCTCTTCATACAGGTCAGCCAGGGTCATGGTCCTGGCGGAAAGTTCCAGTTCAGATCCGGCTGCCAGGCCACTCAGCTTGAGACAGGCATCCGCCTGGTCAAAAGATGCGATCAAGATCGCCTCAGGCGGATAATAGACCAGGATATTTTCCAGATCAGGCCGGAGTGGCTTGACCTGCTGGAGCGGATAGTCCGGCTTAAGTGGTGCAGCCCGGCCGGGTAAAAATAAGAAATAAAGCACAAAGCCACACAGAAAACCTGCTGTGGCCAGAAAAGAAAACTTGACCAGTTTTTTGCTAAAGCTTGCCATCTTGACTATCAGCGCAGTTCTTTAAAGATGCGCCCGATCACGGCCTGCAGGACCGCCACAGCCAGGGCCAGGACCAGGGCCGCCCCAAAGCCGGCCAGGCTGACGCCGGGCATCAGGCTGGCCACTAAAAGGACCAGCAGCACATTAATCAAAAGACTGGACAGGCCAAAGGTGAGCACAGTCAAGGGAAAGGTCAAAAGCCGCAGCACAGGCCTGATATAGGTGTTGGCCAGACCCAGCACAGCCCCGGTCAGGACAGCGTCCAGCGGAGCATTATAACTGATCAGGTCCGGCAGCAGATACTGCAGCAAAAAGATGGCTGCAATACAGGCTAATAAACGTGTCACTAGTTTCATTTGACTTACCTCACCTTTTTAGTCTCTCTAATTGTAGCATACGCAGCTGAGAAAAATTGCCCTAATCCGGCCAATGCCGGCCCCTGGCCCGGCTGATCACCACAGCCTGGCGCACCCCGGCCAGGCCGGAAAGATCATCCAGCAGCTCCTGGCTGACCTGGCTGAGACTGACCTGGTAAACCAGTTCCCAAAGACCAGCCAGATAATATCTGCCGCTTTGCCTTTGCTGCAAGGCAGCCAGCTTTTCCTCAACTGCAAAAAGGGCAGCTTTTTCCAGCCGCACCAGCAAAACAAAGCTGGCCTTATGCCAGCGGTAATGGTAAAGCAAAAATACAAATAGATAAGCCAGGCCGGAAATAAACAGGACAGGCACTAGAAAACCCAGGGCTAAACCAGCCCCAGCCAGGGCAGCCCAGAGTAAAAGCGGCAGCTGGACTTTTCGCCTCACCTTGTTTTGCCAGTAAAGCGAGGCTAAAAGGGCCAGGCCAAAAGTAAAATAAGCCCCCCACTGGCCGGCCTGGTAAAGCAAAATTGCTGCCAGCAGGGGCAGGGCCAGCAAGGACAGGCGGTAGGCCAGCTCCTGCGGGCCGGCCAGTTCCCGGTAAATAAAGCCAGCTAAACTAAACAGCAGCAAGCCTGTTAATACAGCTGCACTAAACAGCAAAATAAAATACCAGACAGGTGCGTCTGCCGGCTCTAAAAGATCCGGCAGATAAAGCAGCTTGTTTTTTAACTTTTCCGGCAGCCAGTCAGTCATCATAACGGCTGTTTTCTTTCAGACGCCGCTGGATCGCCCGGTCTGACTCTTTTTCAGCCAGACTGGCCCTTTTATCATAAGTCTTCTTACCCCGGGCCAGAGCAATCTCCACCTTGACCTTGCCATTTTTAAAATAGAGGCTGGTCGGCACTAGGGTCATACCCTGTTGCATGACCAGACCATTGAGGCGATTGATCTGTCTTTTATGCATGAGCAGGCGCCTAGTCCGGAGCGGATCATGATTAAAACGGTTGCCTTGTTCATAAGGGCTGATATGCACACCGACCAGCCAGAGCTCACCATTGAGGACAGTGGCATAGCTGTCGCGCAAGTTGACCTGGCCCTGGCGCAAGGATTTCACCTCAGTGCCGACCAGCTCAATGCCGGCCTCCATAGTCTCCTCGATATGGTAATCGTGGTAAGCCTTGCGGTTACGCGCAATATTACCAGTTTGACTCTTTTTTGCCATTTTTTCCTCCAATATACCGGGTTTATACACACTATCCACATAGTTATCCACATCTGAGTAGAAGATTTTGCCTGTTATTGCCGCTTTTTGTCACTATTTGATAACTTTTCCACTTTTCCCAATTTGAATAATCCACATGTATATACTGTATAAATTATAAATCATCACTTGTACCCAGGTCCAGATAAGGCACAGCATTCAAAGCAAGGTCAGCTGTCTTGCCAGCCAGATAATCATAGTAGCCAGCTGCTGCGATCATGGCAGCATTATCTGTACAAAGGATAAGGGGCGGGAAGGTCAGTTTAACGCCCTCCTGCTCTGCCCTTGCTTCCATCTGCCCGCGCAGGCAGCTGTTGGCTGCCACTCCGCCGGCAATAACCAGGCGCTTTTGCCCGGTTCGGGCCAGGGCCATAAAGGTGTGCTCGACCAGGACATCCACCACTGCCCTTTGGAAACTGGCAGCAAAATCTGCCAACGTAACCAGATCCTGCCACCGGCCGCCTTTTTGTTTGGCCTGCTGCTCCAGACGACCCAGCTGGTTCAGGGCCGCTGTCTTGACACCGCTGAAGGAAAAGTCCAGGCTGTCGCCCATGGTCGTGCGGGGCAGCTCCAGGGCCATATCATCACCTTCTCGTGCTGCTTTGTCCAGCAAGGGTCCGCCCGGATAACCCAGGCCGAGACTGCGGGCCACCTTGTCAAAGGCCTCCCCGGCTGCATCATCACGGGTGCGGGCCAGGACAGTAAACTCTGTAAAACTCTTGACCTGGACAATATGGCTGTGGGCTCCGGAGACAACCAGGCAGATAAAGGGCGGCTCCAGATCAGGGTCGGCCAGGTAATTGGCAGCGATATGGCCGGCCAGGTGCTGAACCCCGACCAGGGGTTTGCCTGTTGCCAGGGCCAGGCCCTTGGCAGCAGACAGTCCGACCAAGAGGGCCCCGACCAGGCCGGGGCCACTGGTAGCGGCAATCAGGTCTAGCTCAAAAAGGCCGAGGCCAGCTTCCTTTAGAGCAGCATCAATTACAGGGATAATCGCCTCCAGATGGGCCCGGGAGGCCAGCTCCGGCACCACACCGCCATAGGTGCGGTGCAGCTGGGCCTGGGAGGCAATCACGTTTGAGAGGATCTGACGGCCATTTTTAACAACCGCCGCCGCTGTCTCATCACAAGAGGACTCTATCCCCAAAACATATAGGTCAGATTTAACATCCTTGGCCAAAATAAATCTCCTAGAACACCAGATGGGTGACATGCTGGTCCAAAAGAACCAGTCCGCCTAAAATAAATACATAAATAGCATAGACCAGATAACCACGCCGGGTCAGGCGACGCAGCATGAATTCCATCACAAAATAGCCGGACAGACCAGAAACTGCTATACCGATCATGATCTTATCCAGACCAAAGGCTGCGACTGCACCAGCGCCATCCTTGACCAGAGCCAGGATATCCAGCAGCAGTGCTCCTAAAACAGCCGGGATGGTCATTAAAAATGAAAAACGGATGGCCTTTTGCCGCTCAATCCGACTGGAAAACAGGGCTGTCAGGGTCATACCGGAACGTGATATCCCCGGCACCACGGCCAGGGCCTGGGCCAGGCCGGCCTTGGCGGCCACAGCATAGTCAATTTCCTTGTCCGGCTCAGCCTTGTCCTTGCCCAGTAAAGACAAGCCCAGGACCAGGCCGGTCAGCAAAAAGGCATAGCCCAAAAAGCTGCCGCCAAAGAGCTGGTCCAGCCAGTCGCCCAGTAAAAAGGCCACGACAGCAGCCGGGATGGAGGCTATGATTAGAAGACGCAACTTCATGCCGAGCAGGTCCTTTAAGATCGCCAGGATATCCTGGCGCAGGACGACCATGACAGCAACCAGGGTGCCGGCATGGAGCAGGGTGGTGAATGAAAGCATGGCTGTCTCATCACTGCCCAGGATCCGGCCCAGTAAGGTCAGGTGACCTGAACTGCTCACCGGTAAAAACTCTGTCACGCCCTGGACCAGACCAAATAAGATTGCTTCCCATATGCTCATGTCATGCCTCCCCTGGCCCGCTTTTATGAAGGCGGGACCGCTTAAGATTTTACCACAAAAGCAGGCCAGCATGATATAATCAGCACGAATAGAGCGTAAATGAGGGGGATAAGTTGCAGCGCAGCAGCAGTATCAGAAAAATCAGTTTCCGCCGCCAGCCAGGCCGTCTCCTGCGGCCTGTTATTTTGCTCTTGTCCCTGCTGGCCCTTGTTTTGGCCAGCTGCGCTGTCTGGGCCTTTATCGAAGCTGACAAGATCCTGCACCGGCCCAGCCTGCCTCTGGAGACCTTCACCAGTAATGTCATGCCCCCCTTTTCAGCTGTCAGCTTCCCTTCCCTGGATGAGCAGACCACCATCTATGGCTGGTATATGCCAGCCCGGCAAAGTGCTGTCAGCAGTATTATCCTGGTCCATGACCAGGATAAGAACCGGCTCCAGTTCGGCCAGTCCACCGCCTTGCTCTACCAGCACCTGACCGGCCTGGGCTTTAATGTGCTCTCCTTTGACCTCAGGGCCAGTGGCCAGTCAGAAGGCACTATCTCGGCTTTTGGCTATGCTGAATGGGCTGATGTCCTGGCTGCCATCCGCTATGTGCAAAAGACAGCCGCCACCACTGATGTCATCCTCTACGGTTTTGGCAGTGGTACTGCCGCTGTATTGGGTGCCTGGCAAAAGCTGCCGGCTGATAAAACGGAAAAAAAAGGCCTGGCCGAAGAAGTGGCCAAGCTGGATTTGGACCGCAGCTATATCAGCGGCCTGATCCTGGACTCCCCGGCTCCTTCGCCGGATGAGCCGATCCGCCAGCTGATGCAGCAAAGACAGGGCCTGGCCCAAAAGATCCTACCTGTGATCGTGCCCTATGCAGTCAGGATCTCAGCTGGCAGCAGCAGCGCTGTCAACCATAACACCATCCTGGGTGCCTGCCTAAAACCGGTCCTGATCATCCAGCAGCCCACTGACAGCCCGGCCCGGGCCGTCAGCCAGGAAAGAGAGCGCCTGCTGCCTGACCTGACCCAGATCAGCCAGGTCAGAGCAGAAACAAAACCCTTCCAGGATGATTCGGCCTACCTGGCCGCCTTGACAACATTTTTAGAGCGCTTCTTCCCTGCCCCCCATAACTAGTTGCGCCGCGAACGCAGCATGGAAAAGACCAGGCCCAAAAGGACCAGGCCTGCCACTAAAAGGCCAATCGGCAATACTATTTCATTGATGCGCAAAAGGGCCGGATTACCGGCT
>CAZZGG010000104.1:0-9152 GCA_964654125.1 uncultured Oscillospiraceae bacterium | reverse complement strand
AATCACAGCCCTGCAAAATGGTGAGATTGATATTTCTTTGGGCCTTAATTCAGAAACTGCCAAGCAGCTGGAAGGTAAAGATGGCATCACCATCACCAGTGGCGCCACAGCCCTCATCACCTTCCTGGTCATGAACCGCGATGTATCCTTGTCTCCTGAGATGGCCAATCCCCTGGTCCAGGAAGCAGTCCGCTATGCCCTTGACTATGAAGGTTATCTAACCTTGGGCGGGGAAGGCTGCACCATTCCCTTCAACTTTGTCCAGGAGGGCTTTTCCGGTGCCCTGACCAGGTCCAGCGACAGCCGGGATCTGGAAAAAGCCCAGTCCCTGATGGCTGAGGCCGGTTACGCGGCTGGTTTTTCCATCACCTTAACCTGCGCCAACAATAATTCTGAAGGCCTCGAGTGGACAACAATCGCCCAGAAGGTCAAGCAGGACCTGGCAGAAATCAAGATTGATGTCAATATCGAAACCCTTGAGGCCACCCTGGTTTATGAAAAGATGCGTGATGCAGTCATGCCTTTTTATGTCATGTTCTGGTCTCCTGACTATTATGATATCAACAATCAGTTCGCTTTCTTGCCCGGTACCGGTGATGATGGCACAGCCTATGGCAACAGGACCAAGTGGGAGCTGACAGCCGACAACCAGATTTTGCTCGATCTGGCAGCCCAGATCCAGGTTGAGACCGACCCGGATAAAAGAGCTGAACTGGCCGGCCAGCTGCAGCAGGAATTTGATCAGGACAACCCCTTTGCTTTTATCCTGCAGCATCCCAAGACCTTTGCTTATAACTCTGACCGGTTGACCAATGTCACCTACAATGACCTGTGCAAAATCCAGCTGCGTGATCTATCAGCTAAGTAAGGGAAAGGAATAGGCATTTGCTCCGTTATCTTGCGCGAAGATTAATCTTGATGCTGGTCCTGCTCCTGGGGGTGTCAGTCCTGGTTTTTCTGATCTCTCATATGGTGCCGAGCAACCCGGTTGCCGCCAACCTGAGCCAGACCGCCTTGAATGACCCGGAAATTGTTGCTGCCTATGAAGCCAAATGGGGGCTGGATAAGCCGCTGTATGTGCAATATCTGACCTACATGAAAAACATTTTCCAGGGTGATATGGGCACATCAATCCGGACCGGCCGGCCCGTCCTCCAGGACCTGGGCCAGTATTTCCCGGCCACAATTGAGCTGTCAGTCTTTGCCATGATCATCGCGATTGTCCTGGGCGTGAGCTTTGGTGTCTTATCAGCCCTTTTCCAGAACAAGCCGCTTGATCAGATCCTGCGGGCCATTTCGGTCAGTGGTGTTTCCCTGCCCAGTTTCTGGTTCGCCCTTTTGATCATGTCTGTTTTCAGCGGCAGTCTGAGATGGTTTCCCAGTGGTGGCCGGCTCAACCCGCGTCTATTTTCCCCCACTGGCGGCAGCGGACTTTATGTGTTGGATGCCATATTACAAGGCAATTGGCCCATGTTTAAGGATGCCCTGGGCCATCTGGTCCTGCCGGCAGTTGTGCTGGGTTTTTTCTCCATGGGCCTGATCACGCGCCAGACCCGCTCCAATCTTTTGGAAACAATGTCGATGGACTATATCCGCACAGCCCGGTCTAAAGGTATGCCTGAAGGCCGGGTTGTGACGGGCCATGCCCTGAATAATGCCCTGATACCTGTAATCACCGTCAGCGGGATGGCTTTTTGCAATCTGCTGGGCGGGATGGTTTTTGTGGAAAAGATATTTTCCTGGCCCGGTATCGGCCAGTATGCCTACCTTTCTGCCACAACCTTGGATTTTCCAGCTATCTGTGGCGTTTCTTTACTGATTGCGGTCACCTATGTGCTTGTCAATTTGCTGATAGATATCCTCTACGGTGTGATTGACCCCAGGATCCGCTACCAGTAGGAGGTGTTAGGCATGGAAGCAGTAAAAAACATCCTCAAACAAAAAAACTTCATGTTCAAGCTGGGCCTTGTGATCTGCCTGGCCTGGCTGCTGGCAGCCATCCTGGCTCCACTTTTAGTACCTTATCATCCGACCAGTTACCAGAATGTGGCCGGCCGTTTCCAGCCGCCCGACAGCCGCCACTGGTTTGGCACGGACAGCCTGGGCCGGGATGTCTTCAGCCGGGTCATCTATGGTTCGCGCATTTCTATTTCAGCAGGTGTCATCACAGTCATCATCTCTTTTGTGCTGGGCATTCTGGTTGGGGGAATTGCCGGTTATACCGGCGGGATCCTGGATGAGATCATGATGCGCTTAAGCGAAATGGTCCAGTCCTTCCCGCCCCTGATTCTGGCAATGGTTATTGCCACAGCCTTAGGCCCCAATATCAGTAACTCAATCCTGGCCATGGCCATCATCTGGTGGCCCAACTACGCCCGTTTGACCCGGAGCATGGTGATCTCACTTAAAGAAAATGACTATGTCACAGCCAGCCGGGTGCTGGGTGCCTCGCACCTGCGCGTCTTATATGGTGAAATCATGCCTAACAGCATCGGTTCTTTGGCCGTCATGGCCACGCTTGACCTGGGCAATGCTATCTTGATGTTCTCCGGCCTCTCCTTTTTGGGCCTGGGTGTGCAGCCGCCCTTGGCTGAATGGGGCGCCATGGTCAGTGATGGTGTGCTCAACTTCAATTACTGGTGGATTTCGACCTTCCCCGGCCTGGCCATCTTCAGTGTGGCTATCGGGGCCAACTTCATCGGCGACGGCCTGCGCGATTATCTAGATCCCAGGATGCGCCGCCGTGTGTAAAGGAGCTAGTATGGAAAAAATAATTCTTGATGATGTGCCGGTCACCGGCCTGCCTTTATATGAAATGCAGGAACTTTTTGCCTTAAAGGGCAGTTACAGCAAGATCAAAATCAGCTATATCACTTTATTGCCAGGCCGGCGGGTGCCGCTGAGTGGCACCGGTGTGCATGAGCAGGACGAGTATTCCTTTTTTCTTGAGGGTGAAGTCTATACCGAAAGCGGCAGCTATCAAGGTATCTGCCGCCAAGGTGAAGCCACCTTCATTCCTAAAGGTGAAAAACACTGGTCAGAAAACCGGACCGATCAGGCCTGCCGGCTGGTCTGCGTCCTGGTAGAATAAGGCAGGTGCAGCTTATGTACAGCCAGCGTATCGCCAGGGTCCGGCAGCAGATGGCCACAGCCGGTCTGGAGCAGATTATTGTCAGTGCTCCAGCTGCTATATTTTATTTGACCGGTATCTGGGTTGAGCCCCATGAAAGGCTCTGGGCCCTTTATCTTGATCTTAAAAATAAAGCCAGCCTTTTTGCTAATGATATCTTCGGTCTGACAGCCCTGGACCAGCTCGATCTGGTCGGTCACAGTGACAGTCAGGATCCTTTAACAGGCCTGGCTGGAACTGTACAGGCCGGGCCTTTAGGCATTGACAAGGCCTGGCCCAGCCAGTTTTTGATCAGTCTCATGCAAAAAAGACCAGATGTAAAGCCACAAGCCGGCTCAGGCCCAGTTGATCTGGCCCGCCAGTTCAAGGATGAGCCCGAACAAAAAGCCCTGCAGCACAGCTCCCTGATCAATGATCAGGTGATGGGCCTGGCTTTGGACCTGGTCCAGGCTGGGGCAGTGGAAAATGAACTGGCCTGGCAGATCAACAGGCTCTATCTGGCTCATGGGGCTGACAGTGCCGGCAGCCAGCTAGTCTGCTTTGGGCCTAATGGCGCCGATCCCCACCATGCCCCGGACCAGACAGTGCTTCAAGCCGGCGACAGTGTCACTTTGGATATTTTTACACCAATTAACAGATACTGGTGTGATATGACTAGGACAGTCTTTTATAAAACTGTTTCTGCCCGACAAAGAGAAGTTTACCAGCTGGTCAGGCAAGCCAATGAAGCAGCCCTAGCGCTGGTTAAGCCAGGCGTTTTACTCTCAGAGCTGGATAAGCTAGCTCGCTCTATCATTACAGACGGTGGCTATGGCCAGTATTTTACGCACCGGCTGGGCCATGGTATTGGCCTGGACTGCCATGAACCACCCGATGTCAGCTCAGCCAGCCCAGCCCGGGCCGAGCCAGGTATGGTCTTTTCGATTGAGCCCGGTATCTACCTGCCTGGTGAATTCGGTGTCAGGATTGAAGACCTGGTGCTGGTGACAGATGACGGCTGCCAGATCCTCAATAGTTTCCCCAAGGATCTGCTGGTGCTTGGTTGAACGACAAAAAACCGCTGCGGTAAAAGGCAGTGGTTTTTTTTGAAGATCTTCCCTGCTCTTTTGCCGGTTGACAGCTGAGGCGGCAAAAGATAGGCTGAAACAAAAGGCACATGGGGGTGTGGCTATGGTTTTTTCTGCAGACAGCCTGCTTTTATATTTGCTGGCTGGTGGTATTATCCTCTTTGTAGTGGCCCAGTCGGTTTTTTTCATGTTGCGGGCTATCCGGCAGGCCAAGCTGCTGGGCATAGCTGGCAGCCAGATTAAAAAGACGATTGCTGGATCAGCAGTTTTTTCCCTGGCCCCGGCGCTGGCTATCTTAATTGGTGTGATTGCCCTGGCCGGCAAATTGGGCCCTGTCCTACCCTGGCTGCGCCTTTCCATTATCGGGGCTCTCACCTATGAAACAGCCGCTGCAGCCAATGCCATTGAAGGCCTGGTCAAGGCAGGTGAGATCAGCAGCGCTGCCCAGCTGACCGCCAGTACAATCACGGCCAGCCAGTTTGTCACAATCGCCCTGGTTATGGCCCTGGGTGTGGTGACCGGCCTGATACTCAGTCTCTTTTTAGTTGAAAAGTATCAGAAAGGCCTGACCAAGATCGATACCCGCGACCCCAAATGGAGCAAGATCATGATGTCAGCGCTATTTTTGGGCATGATCGCCACCTTCTTAGGCATGGTCTTTCAAGACATTGACCAAGGTCTAGGGGGCTGGATTCCGGTCATGGTTATGGCTGTCTCTGCCCTGGTCATGAGCTTATGCGCTTTTTTTGTCAAAAAGCTGCACTGGGAATGGCTCAGTGAATATGCTCTGCCTATTTCCATGCTGGTCAGTATGCTGGCAGCCCTACCCCTGACCCGCTGGCTGCTTTAATGAGGTGATTATAGATGGATAATCAAGCAACTTATGCAAAAAAGACCCATATATATGGCCGGATCTGGAATGGCATTGCTCTTTTTCTGTTTATAGCTTTTCCTGTGCTGGCTATCCTGCTTTATCGGGCACCGGTGATCTGGCCGGCCTTTATTTCAGGTTTTATCGCCACTGCAGTCATTTTCATTCCTGTCACCATCATTGAGTTTTTTACTTTTGTGCCCATGCTGGGCTCTGCCGGCAGCTACCTGGCCTTTGTCTCCGGTAACCTGACCAATCTGAAGATCCCCTGCGCTTTGAATGCTTTGGACAAGGCTGGTGTTTCTGCTGAAAGTGAAGCTGGTGAAGTGATTGCCACGATTGCCATGGCCAGCAGCACCATCGTCACCACCTTGGTCATAGCCGCCGGGGTTTTGCTACTGGCAGTTTCCGGTTTTGCTGACCTTTTGGCCAGCCCGGCCCTGGCACCGGCCTTCAATAATATTATGCCAGCCCTGTTTGGTGGCCTGGGTGTTGTTTTTATAGCCAAGGATCCCAAGACAGCTCTGGCACCGGCTCTGGTATCTTTATTGTTTTTTATTTTTGGCGGCGCCCTGGCTAAAACAGTCGGCTCACTTTTTGTCACTGTTTCAGTTATTGTTGCTCTTGTCACAGCTCGGATCCTTTATAAAAAGGGCTTTTACGAGCATAAACTCAAGGAGGATTAATTATGTGGTGGCTGGCCTGGGCACTGCCTCTTTTAGCTTTTGTTGTTTTGCTTGTGCTGCTTTTGGCCAAAGCCTGGCGTTTTCGGCCTAAAACCCAGTTAGCTGCGCCGGCAGCTGAGCTGATCTTTTCTAGCCAAAGAGCTGTGGACTCCTTGCAGAGGCTTTTACAATTAGCGACTGTCTCCAGCTACCGGCCAGAAGAAGAGGATGAGGCAGCCTTTGCTAGATTGCCTGTTTTGCTAAAGGAGCTCTTTCCCGCCCTGCACCAGACCTGCCAGTTACATAAACTAGGCCGACGCGGCCTGCTCTTTCACTGGCCTGGTAAAAATAA
The DNA here is from genome assembly GCA_964654125.1 of uncultured Oscillospiraceae bacterium. GTDB lineage: Bacteria > Bacillota > Clostridia > Saccharofermentanales > UBA5734 > JAAYBY01. Next base: position 3,067 of record CAZZGG010000104.1, on the reverse strand, counting down.
TGTCAAACCGCTTGTCCTGATGGCCCATTATGACGTGGTACCAGCCGCGGCAAATCTCTGGCGCCAGCCTCCCTTTGCCGGCGTGATTGCCCAAGGCCATTTGTGGGGCCGCGGTGCCCTGGACACCAAGCTGAGCTTTAATTCAATCCTCCAGGCTGCTGAGATTTTGCTCGAACAAGGCTTTCAGCCTGAGCAAGATATTTATCTGGCCTTTGGCGGCAATGAGGAAGTGATGGGGCCGGACGCGCCGGCCATGGTGGACTGGTTTGAAAATAACAAGATCAAGCCGGCCTTTGTCCTGGATGAAGGTGGTGCCATAGTCAGTGGTATCTTCCCCGGTGTCAAGGCGCAGTGTGCTGTGATCGGCACTGGTGAAAAAGGCATCATGCAGGTGGAGCTGGTCCATAAAAGTGGCGGTGGCCATGCCTCGACTCCTCCAGCCCGGTCTAGCCTGGGCAGACTGGCTCGGGCTTGCCTGAGAATTGAAAAAAATCCCTTAAAAAGGCAGTTAACACCCCCGATTAAAGAGATGTTTGACACTTTAGGCCGCCATTCTAGTTTTTTTTATCGCCTCATTTTTGCCAATTTGTGGCTCTTTAGCGGGATTTTAGATAAGGTATTCCAAAAAAAAGGCGGCGAATTAAACGCCCTGATCCGGACCACAGTGGCCTTCACCCAGGCCAGCGGTTCCAGCCAGACCAATGTCATGCCGACCCGGGCAGTCCTGGGAGCCAACCTGCGTCTGATCAGCGGCGACAGTTGTGCATCCGTCCAGCAAGAGCTGGTTAGGCTAATTGCTGATCCAGAAATTGAAGTGAACACCCTGGCCTGCCAAGAGGCATCGCCTATCTCTGCAACAGATAAAAGTCCTTATTGGCAAGCACTGGCCAGCTCAGTCCAGGCGGTCTGGCCCGGCACCCTGGTCAGCCCTTTTTTGATGATCGGGGCATCTGATTCACGCCACTACTGCCGCATCTGCGATCAGGTCTACCGTTTTTCGCCGATGGTGCTTTCCGATGAGTTACGCGCCAGCATCCATGGTAATGATGAAAGAGTGCCACTGGAGGCCATAGCTGATGGAGTGCGCTTTTATCTAGAGCTGATCAGGCGCATCTGATGGTGAATGAGGAGAGCATTTATGGTAAAAAACAAGACAAAAAAATAACAAAACTAGCCTTTATCCACCATTCTTGTGGTGAGAACTGGCTGAAGGACGAACATGGTGGCCTGGCCTTGGCTCTCATGGCCAATAACTATTTTGTCAGTTCAACCAACTATGGCTGGGGTCCAGATAAGATCGGCGATACAACAGATATTGGCCACTGGTGGACCTGGTTTCGTGGTCCGGACAGCCCTGTCTATTTGAAAGCTCTTTATGAGCTTAACGATAAAAACTGTAATTACAGCAGATTCACTGATATTCCAGCAGGTGAAAATGAGATCATCATGTTTAAGTCCTGCTATCCTAATTCAGCAGTCAAGGGCGATCCGGCTGACCCGCTTCCTGATATAAAAGACAATCCCCTGCGCGGCCAGCCCTTCAGCAGCCCCCACCACACCCTGGCCAATATCAAGTCCATCTATCTTGATCTGCTGGCATTTTTTTCCACCAGGCCTGATAAACTTTTTATTGTTATTACTGCTCCGCCCCTGCAAGACAAAAAATGGTCCTCCAATGCTAGATTGCTCAATAACTGGTTAGTGCATGACTGGTTGAAAACTTACCCCGGCCATAATGTTGCTGTCTTTGATTTTTTCAATATACTAACCAGCAAAGATGATCTGGGCCTTCCCAGCGGCAATCACCACCGGGTTCTTGGCCAGGTGATTGAACATCTGGTTGACCAGGATCTGGCTTCAGACACTCTTAAATACCCGCAAGCTGAAAAAGATGACCATCCCACTGCAGCAGGTAACCAGAAGGCAACAGCAGAATTCATTGATTTTTTGAATTTTATCTACAATAACTGGAAAAATACCTGATACAGCTAGCCAAAAAGCAGGGGCAGCTGATTTATAAGCTGCCCCTGCTTTTATTTAATCATTTTACAATTGGCATATAAGCAATTCCGTCCAGCTGGCAAAGGCATCTATCATCTAAAAAGCTGGTGACAACTGTCATCCGAGCTGGGCAGCCATTTTTAAAATATTCGTAAAAGACCTCCCGGCCTCTGGCAAAGTCCGCTGTATCCCTGATATAGAAATTAAGCTGGACCAGATCGTCCAGTGTTGCATTGACGCTGGCCAAAGTCTGCTTCATCCCAGTAAAAGCAGCTCTTAGTTGATGCACAATATCCAGTTTGTCAAAGCCACCGCCATGATGGGCCAGAAAAATAAAGTCTCCGGCAACAACACAAGCAGAACAAGTGTCATCACCGCAATGGGTCGGCATTTTTCTCAGCATCTTTAGCTCCCAGCACTTTAATCAGTTTCTCAATTCTGCGCTCTTTAGTATCAGCCTTTTTGGCTATTTCTAGAGTATTAACCTGCTCTTTTTTTAAATAGTCTGGCTGCTTTAAAAAAGCTGCCAGTACTCCCTTTTCCTGCAGTATGGCTGTCAGATAATCAGGAGCTTTAAAAACCCTTGGCAGATCATCTTTGACCAATCTAACCAAGACATTATCACCCAGTTCTTTGCTGACGGCGCGGCGGATGAATTCATTATAGACCAGATAATGTCCCTGACGGGAAGCCAGCAGGGTATGCTCGAAAGGATGACCGTCCACTGTTATTTTAACTGGGACTTTACCTTTCGTGCCAAAGCACTCTAGAGCTGATTTGGGAAAATACAGCACACTCCAGCGGATCTTGCCTGCGAGCTGTTCGATTTTCGCAGTAAACTCGTATACCATCAGTCAAGCTCCTTTACAGCTAGAAAGTTTATAGATTAGCGGATTAGCTGCCTAATCCAGCTCCACCCGGGCATAATAGGCTGTATTTTCGGCCAGGATGAACAGGTCTGCTTTGTCAGCAGGCAGGTTGCCAGCCCGGGGACCGGCCAGGTTAAAGCTAGCGGCCGGCAGGTCCAGCTTTAGCTGGCAGGCATCTTCTGGCTTTGCCAGGCTGC
>CAZZGG010000103.1:0-9180 GCA_964654125.1 uncultured Oscillospiraceae bacterium | reverse complement strand
GCCATAATCAATACCTTTGCTTTTAGGGTTTATTTAGTTCCATGAAAATCTATGCTTATCTATCTATGATCGTCTATTAGCTGCAAGCGACTAGTTTAGTCGGCTCATCTGCTTTGCTGACGATGTAGCTGACTTCCTGTTTACCATTTGCGTCAGCTGGATTGTATAGGCATCTCCCTGATAATGATTATTATCAAAGACGGCTGCTAAAGACCACTATAACTGCACCAGTGAATCATAGTTAGGTTAAATCTGACTAGGACTTGTTTCCTGTTTTGGTTTTTCCCAGCCTATTATTTTATTCATGACCGCATCACTGTCAAAATGCCGGCATCCATCTCACAAACTGTATCGCACAGTTCGTCAATGTCCATCTGATTGTGACTGGCAAGCAGTATGGTCTTGCCTTGCTCCCGTAGTCCTTTTATCAGCTCACGCATATCCTTCACCCCACTTTTGTCAAGACCGTTCAGTGGCTCATCCAGTATGAGTATGGACGGATTCTCCATGATGGCTTGTGCGATGCCCAATCTTTGCCGCATACCGAGTGAATATTTACCCACCGGTTTTTTTATGTTTGGATCCAGTCCTACGCGCTTAATGGTGTTGCAGATAGTTTCCCGATTGATCTTCTTGTTTAATGAAGCTAATATCTCAAGGTTCTTCAATCCCGATGCGCTTGGCAAAAACCCCGGCGTTTCGATGATCAACCCAAGATCGTCCGGGAAGTCCATATCTTTTCCGACCTGCTTATATCGTACAAATATTTGGCCTGTGGTGGGCAGCAAGAAGCCACAGATGCATTTCATGAGCACTGTCTTTCCAGAACCATTGTTGCCCACGATGCCGTGAATCTTACCTTCTTCAAAATCATGAGAAACGCTGCTTAGTACCGTGTCCTCACCAAATCTCTTATATACATTCTTTATGCTGATAGCTATATCCATAAAATAACTCTCCAGTTCTCAGATCTGTTTTTTCTTCTGTTAACCATAGCCACCTGCCTTCACTACTCTTCTTTACGATCCTTGGCGTACAGACAAGCTCAGCCGTTTCTTTGCCTAACTTGTTTGTTGCGCTGATTATCCTTCCAGCCCTGTGAAGATAAAGCTATACCTATGTACCGCTCGAAGTGTCAATAGAAAACACAATATGATCAGCCCACTGAAAATAGCATAAGTCGTCCCTAAACGCGGAAGTAGATCATAGCCAAAGTTGTGCATATGGTAGGCGGCGTGATTAAGCGGTGATAGCCAGCCCACCGCCACATTGGCTTTATAAATGAGCTCGTCTGGTAAAAGAAATATGGTTTTGAGAGTTTGCGGGTTTAGCAAAAATCCATACAGGCTAAAGGCGAATGCGCTCACAACACCAGCAAGCTGACCCTTGTGAATGTTGAACGCCAACATGATGAACGCCATCAGTAGCGCATACAGCAGCATTAACAGAAATATCGTTGCCATGGCTTGATATGGCGTGGACATCTCCAATGTTTTGACTAATGCCGGTAGTGCCACTGCCTTGCCTGCACCGGAATAGCCAAGTATGGCTGCTGTCTCACTCCACATGTTGCCGCTAAAAGATTGCGTCATGCACAGTAGCGACGTCGCTGCGAGTACGAACAAGAGATACAAGCTTGTTGCGCCAATGATATAGATAGCCTGCCCTATAACCCAAGTTCTGCGATTGATGCGTGATAGATAGTAAGGTGTTCCGGGCGACAGAAACGGCATGTCTGCAAACAGCAGCACGAGCAGCAGCGACGAGAGCAGGATAGAGTTGGAATCGCCAAACGTCCAGACAAAAGCTTCCACAATCTGCATTGTTGTTTTATATTCCCGCGCGAAATTGACCGCCTTGTCGGATAGCAGAAAGCACAGTATGAACGCCAGTGCATATGTAATGAAAATGCGTGGGTTTTTGTGCCATTGACGGAAGTTATAAAATGCCACAGAGAAGGATTGCCTTGCTTGCTTCATAACTGTCGAATTCTCCTCCTAACGGCAAATCCGAACACTAATGATTCGATGATCAAAAGCCCCAGTAATAACAGCATCACACCTAATTTCCCCATCACCCAAAAATCAGTCGGGTTAAGCCATTCCTTAGGGTACAGCACATACAGACTGGGGAAATAGCGTTCGTTGAGTATAATCAAGATATAGTACAGAATAAACGGTGATGCGAAGGCCATGTATCTGCTGCCTGTTATTGCCGCCAGTGTCATGCCTAAGACAGACCAGAAAGCACCTGAACAAAAAAATAGCAGCACACGTGTCAGAAACTGCACGAAATATGGTTGCATTACCACGCCTTTAACAAGCCCAGCTTCTATCGGTGTGAACACCAATGCCGATATGCCACAGGCCAGCAGCAATCCTGCAACCAGCGTCAAACCGCCAGAAAGTGCGCAGGCGATGAGTTTTCCTGCGGTGTAGTTTTTAATATCGGTACGGTGCAGATATTGCTTGATAAAACCACTTTTTATATCGTCGACAAACGACGCGGTGTACGGCAGCGCGCAGAATATGGGTAGCACCAATGTCATACTATTCGTTGATAGCGCTCCAAGTACTAACAGCGCATAAAATCCATTGGGCTTTAGCGCAGCATCCATGCGAAACATTTCAATGATGCTCTCGGTGGAAGAGAGGAATACGACCAGAACCACACCAATTGCGCTAAGCAAAAAGTTGCGGTTTACAATGGCTTGCCTAATATTTGAAACGATTGTACGTTTCACGTGCCAGTTCCTCCTCCCTGTTAACGATGATGCATAAATCGTTATTTAATATTCAATTGCTCCCATTTCTTTAGAGTGCCCCTTCATCAATCTATAAACTGAACGCATTTCTTAATAGCCATTCACTCTATCAATAATACTTCCATCAATAGCATTAATTGTTAGATAACTATGATGTTTACGTAGCATTATTGCATCATTAATCGATTCAAAACCGAAAAAATCCCATACTGGTACAATAATAAATTCATTCGGATTATCCAATGACACGACTTGCATATAGCCTAATTTAATTTTATCAATAGTATATTTGAATTCTTCTTCATGTTGAGCATCAGCATAGATATATTTGTGTTTTATCGCCGGTATAGCTTTTTTTATCATCTCATTAAAATCAAGCAATTTCACATTATCTGTCACTGATGTAGTTATTTCAAGATTACCGTTGATAATGATTTCTTGGGGTCCATTTTGACCGATTGCTATACTGATAAATTCATAAGGCCAAGGTTCCGAATATACGCTATCCTCTCTATCAAACGATGGAAAACTCGCAACATCGGTCGCTTCATAATTTATCCCCGTATTAGCAAAAGATCGTGTGAAATAGAAGTAATATACTGAATATTCATAATCGTTGTTATTGTCAGAATAATTCGCTAAGGATATTCCTACACTCACTTCTGATAGAGACATGTCTAGATATCCCAGGCTATGAACAATATCATAGGCCTGTCTTTCAGCATCTAGTCGGCTTATCCCAACAGCATCAATAGCATCTTCCTTCTTAAGGGCCATTATATCCAAACAAGGCTGAGTATAAAATCTAATGAATCGAAAGCTCTGATTGGCAATAATGAATTCCATTTTAGTTCCATTCAAAGATACCAATTGCAATCCGCCTGTATTATCCAGTTCAGCATGAATATTTACAGGGTTTAAGGTTGTTTGAGAGGGTGCAGATTCAAGTTTGATTTCTAATTCGTTAAGATAATTCTCAAGATGATCCACTGTGCCGACATAGGCTTGATTCCTTCCACTTTGCACATCATTAATCAATCTTTTTTGAATAATTATCTGCTCTTCAATTGCTTCCTTCGTATTCACAGCTTCCAAGTAATTAAACAACATGGCACCATCCGCAAACTGATCAATTATAGTATCAACTAGTGATGTCGGATATGCTGCCTGTTTTGCTTTGTTGACAGGATAATACTTTGCATCACTGGTTATAATATCTGCATTTATTGAAAAATTGCTTAATTCATCTAATTCATTTATATACATTTTGGGCCAATCATAATGAATTAATTCGCTGTCCACATTATGTTCATTATCAATTGTTTCTTTATCTCTGACTACTTGTTCTATGTCTTTTTTTCTTATTACAATAGTTTCATCAGGTGTTTTTACACATCCGGTTGTGATGATAAGCACAGCCAGTGTAATGCATACGCATCTTAACCCATTCATTTTTGTATCCAACTTTCTTTCATAAATCTCTTTCGATATCCTAATATATATAAAATGATACTAATCAGTAACACAATACCATAATCTTGAATCAATTTATCAATGGTGGAGCTTGGTAGATAAAAAGTATGACTTGGTAATAATCCAAAACTATAAATTTTTATAGTTGATAGCGCTGAAGAAAAAAGATAAAAGATTGCAGGAAAAACTAAAGTTACAATCAAGCTATTACTGATGCTGAAAATACTAATACAAAAGAATGCGTAAAGCGCACCATAAATCATCATGTTTATGATCACCAGTATTGAATAACATAAAATGCTGTTATTATAGATGTTTTGAAAAGATGCAAAGTATGAGGGTGGATATAGCCTAATAGACAAACTTGGATCAATAAAAAAGCATATCAGAATAAACAGAGTGCTCCCAAACAGAAACGTTACTGATCCTGTTATAACCCCATTGATCACTTTTACGATACTGTAACCTTTTGGAGACAGCCTAAGAGCTTCGTGCTTATAATAACCGCTTGAAACATTATAGTAGAGTGAAAAAGCAATCGGTATTACTGCAATAAAAGGAGCTGTGTAATGGAAAAGTGAATAGTCCAACATCGTTGAGTGCAGAAATACGGTCAATGTCCCAGGATTTACGCCTAATCTCTCACAATTTACAAAGTAGTTAATTAATCCTGAAGCTACGAATAAAAATACTGCAAGGAAAAAATAAAATGATAAAACACTTCTTTTTAAATCTGACCAAAGCAAATTAATCATATACTCTTCCTCAATTACAATAAATTGTCCCGTTTGAAATATCGCAGATCCTATGACAGATCATCTCCAGTTCGTCTTTTTGATGACTGACAATCAGAATAGTGACGCCAAAATCCTGATTGATTTTTTTCAGATATGCTAGCAATTCAGTGATGCTCTCAGTATCCAAATTGGTAGTTGGCTCATCAAGCAGCAATAGTTGAGGTTGCTCAAATATTGCTTGCGCTAATGCCAACTTCTGCTTCATCCCTAACGAATATTTTTTTGTCGGCTTTTTATCTTGGGGGTCCAACCCAGCAACTCTCAATGTTTCTGTTATATCTATTTTTGAAACTTTTTTATTGATCTTGGCAAGAATTTTAAGATTATCAAATGCCGAGTATTGAGGAAGGATACCAGGCTGCTCAATCAATATACCTGTGCTCTTCGGCATTTTCCCGCCCACTCCAATGATTTCTCCGAAAACTTCAATCGTCCCAGTAGTACAATTAACTAAACCACTTATTAGTTTCAGTAGCATGCTTTTTCCCGATCCATTTTTCCCGTACAATCCGCATATCTCAGATCGTGATACATGAAAGTCTGTGATGCGAATAATCATATTACCATTGATTACTTTGGTAACATTTCTTAAAGAAACCACCTTATCAGCAGCCATTATACATACTCTCCTTCTCGATTATTCTTTCTATAATCACACATATACTTCTCAATCATCCGATCACTAAAAAGCACGCACAGTGTTGATAGTGTTGTCAACAATATTGTCCAATATAAAATTGAAAAAACTACATGCGGACGTGCATTATTTATGAAAGTTGCCAATGAATGCTCGTGAGGGAGAATAAACCTTACATGAACAAAATTGACACAAAATGAATAAGAGTAAATCTCCAACCACGATAAAAAAACGGCCATCAATATGCCCACACCCAAATTACCTACAAAAATGTATATCAGGTAGACAGTAAAAGCTAAAAAGATTGTCCTTATAACCAAGAGAAAATATGAATATGCAATTACATTATTAATACTTACATCCACATTCAGAAAGCCTATAAATGGATTGCCTGATGTGTCAAAGCTATCTGGATTGATTATATTCGTCACGTAAAATGTGGAATTGCTCCATGAAGAGAGATTCGGAACACCTAATATTTTTCCAATGAAAAAAAATGATATGTAATAAACTAATATTACAGCCATACTAGCAATACCCATACTCGTTAGCTTTTTTATTGCCCATTTATTTCTATTTCCAATTTTTGACAGTAATACAGCATCCCATGTATTAAAATTTAGTGAAGAAGTGGTGATTAATAAAGGCAATACAGAAAAGACAATTAGCATTATTATCCGATCGTCTATTGATGTTAATAAAGACTCTTCAATCGAGAATGAATAAATTAAAGTTTTTCTATAAATATTGTAAAATGAAAAGATAACAAAGATAACTATTGTTACCAACCACTTCATTTTGTTATGAAAAAAAGTCTTATATAAAATATAATCCATATTTTCTCCTGTTTCTCTTAAGTAATAAAACATTTTAATGGTTTTCCATAATTAGCCCTTTCGTTTTGTTTTTGAAACTTAGTAGAACCCAATTATTAAGAATCAATTCCTTGTTTTTTATCGAAACAAGTGCTTTTAGTGTGGCAGTATAGCTTCCTATTGGTATTCTTACATTTTCTATTTCAATATAACTACTTTTGTTATCTTGAAGCCTAGGATAAACTTCATAAGCAAGATGTAATATAACTTCATAATATTCACCTTGATTATCTGAATATACACTTGTTAATCCACTCGGTTCTTCTTTATACCCCATTAACTTTGCGGAATAATTCTCTAAGAGGTTCTCACGCGCGGATTTAGTTATTTTTTCATCTTGAATTGCATAATATCCATATAACCTATCCCAATAATTTGCATCATCAAAGCTAAATAATGCTTCTGCAAAGCTACTCAAACAGTTTATCAGTTTTATGTTCATATCTGGTTCAAGATGCTTTTCACCAAGCCATTCTTTTCCTTCATAAATTGCCAAACGATCATTTTCAACCTCAAAAAGCAAAATGTGACTTTTTTGCTGAATGTTGATTCCGTCTGGAGTAAACCATTTTACTGTGAGGGGATTAGCATAAACCTCTCTCCAACCATTTAAGAGGATCCCATCTTTGTTTATACTAAAATAAAAGGTCGCATTTATAATATTCATATTTCCTGGGTATAACTGCGGGAAATATTTTACAAGACTTTCTACATCATTTGTATCAACAAACAATCGGAACCAGCAAGGTACTCTAACTATGACATCATTGTCATTATGAGTATATGTATCGATGTTTTCATAAATTACTAATTCACTAATATCGATATTTATGTTGTTCTCAATTGCTTTGGACTGTATGTTCATAAAATAGTCTGCAGAGTTTAAGGCTTGCTCAAGCTCGCAATTTATCATGTTTTTACAATCTTGATCTTCTATCTTCGGGTATGAATAATTGTAGTAATAGTATTCCTGTATAATATAGTCGATGCTGTTCTTAATTTGCTCTCTATATATTGAAATATCTAAGTGGCAATTCCTATTTGGAGTTATATTTAAATGTTGACTTTCTTCTGAAAAAGATGGATATTCAGGAAATATCCATTTTATATCTATATCGCTTATTTCAACAAAGTACTTACTCTCTATAGATAAATCACCTTTGTTGTTCAAATTATCTTGCCTATACCTATATGATGGAATAGTACTATCAACTTCACATGCATTGAAGCTGACTAGGATAACTATCAAGATGACAAACCATAATTTGGTAATATTTTTTTCTAACATACACACCTCTGGCTTATGTTGTCCAGGACACATCTCCGGGAATCAAATCCCGGAGATGTGAAAGGACATTTTTAGTTCGATGCATTGCATGTGTAAGTCAATCCCCATGTTGCATTTATTGCGGTTGTGTTTGTCAGGCTTAGGTCATAATATGCTCCTGGTACATACCGATCTTCATAAATATAGGATGATGATCTAGTATTTTTCCCAATGGTCTTATTGATTACAACATAATGTGGATGGATTGCGACATCCCATCTGAGATATGATGGCCCTATCAACTGTCCCGGATTGGGATATCCTTCTCTTGTGTTGACCGCGACATATCGCGTGCCAGACGTTTTTTTCTCCGACATCATCCACGGAGTTTCGCTACCTGCCGCTAAAAAATTTCCTGTACCTGAATAAACAACAGCATAAACATTGGTTATTCCTACCAACATCACGCACAATACCAATAATACAAAGGCCACTACCTTTTTGTGCGTTGAGCTCAATTTTAACATCATCTTAACCTCCATTTCGCCGCTGTAGCGGCGACACAAATAGGTATGAAAAAGGGGTTGTTTCTCGTTTTCTGATATAATCTCCTTCTGAAAGAAGACACACTACAAAGCACGGAGAGGTGAGTCGTAGATTACGCTTCTAGGTTCAAAACAGTATCTTAACCAGTGTAAGAGCCATCTTTCAAGCACAAATGAGTGGTTCCATGAGACCGCACGCTAATCATTGTTTTAGCACTTCGTTAAATGTGTGATGGCTCAGTCACTGTCTTCTTTCAACAAAAGAAAGGAGGATTTACCATGAAAATTGTTTATCCCATCTGCTGTGGCGTCGATGTACACAAAACTTTTCTCGTTGCCACAATCATCACCACGACTGGAATCACCCCTCACTATACCAAAAAGCGATTTTCTACTTTCAACAATTCTATTTTGCAGTTCAAGCAATGGCTCTTAAGCAACAACTGCCTGGATGTCTGCATGGAATCTACCGGAAAATACTGGATTCCTGTTTTCAACATCCTTGAGGATTCGATCCGAGTCACCATCGCCAATCCCAAATGGGTTCGTGCGGTTAAAGGCAATAAGGATGATGTCAAGGATTCCAAATGGATCGGTGACCTTTTCCGCTTAGGCCTGGTACCTGGCAGTTATATTCCTCCCAGACCAATTCGCGAATTACGCGAGTATACACGTTACCGTGCCAAGCTTGTCTCGTGCAGGTCCAGCGAGAAGAACCGCTTTCAAAATGCATGGACCGTCTGCAATGTAGCCCTTGATGCTGTCGTTTCCGACATGTTTGGCAAGTCTGCCTCTTCCATCACGGATTACCTGCTGACATCC
>CAZZGG010000102.1:6624-9397 GCA_964654125.1 uncultured Oscillospiraceae bacterium | reverse complement strand
GCTGTGTCGTCCTGATTTATAAGATGCTGTTTGGTGGTGAGAAAAAGCCAAGTGAGAGCACCGGGCAGCTGACTCCAGCCGTCACCACTACGACAGGCTCCGAGCAGTCGCCGCTAATCACAAGCAGTCAGGAAACCGCAGGTACAACAGAAGTAACCGACACTACAGAGACGACAACACAGTCAGAACCGGCTGAGACGACTGCCGGGACTGAAGGTGATGATATCCTGGCCCGGCACACGGTTGTGGCGGGTGACTCTCCCTGGGGCTTGGCCAATAAATACTATAACTCCACGACCGAAGCTGACATGAACAGAATTATGGAAGCCAATGGTAAAACCATGAATGATATTCTCAAGGTGGGCGATGTCCTGATCATTCCGAAAAAATAACTACAGCCTGCAGGACTTAAGCAAGAATAAGCAAAAGGCCATCTTTGCCTGGCAAGGGTGGTCTTTTTGGTGTTTGCTCAGCGCTCCAGTTTGATGATAAAAAAATCATCCTGGCTAAAGACCAGGGTCCCTGAGGCCAAGAGCTGCTCTTCTTGTAGAGTGAATCCATTTTCCTGGTTGAAGCGAGCTCTTTCTAGACCGCCAATCACTAGATACTCCACCTGGTAACGATCAAGCAGCTCCTGGCGCAAAACTTCGTCTGGGCTGGTGTAGATCTGTCTGATGTCATCTTGGCGGGGCAGGACATAGGTCAGATAAGCCTCAGGTGTACTCTTGCTGGTCCGCCAGAGCCATTCATGGGTTTCCCAGCCCAGGACAGTAGGCAGGCCGGTAAAGGCTGAAATCCGGCAATAATCTGTATAACTCTCACCGAATGACTCTAAAATGACCGGCTGGCCCTGAACATTTTCATTGAGCCAGTTGATCGCTGCCAGGTCCGGGGCTAGCTGACCGGCCGGCCCATCCAGCCAGGCAGAATCTTTAGTGGCCAGGACAGTCAAACCGTCCAGGCCGCGATAGTTTTCGCTTTTGAACCGGCCCAGCCACTGGCGGCTGGCCGGCAGGGGATACCAGGCCGGGATGATTAATAACAAACATAAAAGTAAAGCTGCCAACCGGCTATGTTTGTGTCTGGTCTGGGCCAAACGGACCACGGCATAGGCCCAGACCAGGCCCAAGAGGACAAAGGCCTGGTAGGTGAACTTGAACATGGTGTTGGCTCTTTTAAAGTCACCGCTGTAGATGTCGACAACATAGACCAGTTCAGGCAGAGCTAAAAGACAAATAGCCCAGCCAAACAAGACCAGTACCAGGCGATCAGCTGGATTGACAAGGCCAGAGCGCTGCCGCCTGCTCAAAAAAAGCACCAGGCAAAAGACCAAGCCAGCCAGCAGATGCGGGCCCCAGAGGATGATCAGCTGCCAGAGGGGTGTGGCTGTGAGGGTGCGGGCCAGGCTCTTACTGATCGGTTCAAATGATAAGTTGAAAGGCAAGGCCAGCAGATGGGCGCTAAAAAACACCCAGGTCACCTGGGCACCTGTCAAAGTCAGGGCGTCTTTTTGCAGGATGGTCAGATAATTGTTTAAGAGCAGGGCGGCTGCAAAGGCCAGCAGAGCTAATAGTGGTTGACTGATCAAAAGGTAAGGCAAGAGCAGGATGACCATCTGGCAGGCGACTGCCAAAAAGCCGGCCGGCTGGAGTTTACTGTTAAAGCCGCGCTGGTTCAGCAGGAGTAGGCCCAAGGCCAGAGCAACCAGGTAGATGGCAAAGTCCCAATAATTGCCCATCATGAAAACAGCCAGCAGCAAAGTGCAAAGCCAGATCCGGCTGTCTTCAAGCAGCAGGCGGCTGCGCTGCCAGAGGGCAGCTAATTCTAAACGATGCCAGGCCTGGTCGTCAGCCTGGCCAAACTGAACCTTATCCAGCCGGCACTGGGCAGCCGCCTTGATAAACTTGCTTTGTCCAGCCAATTCAATGAGCAGGATTAAAAATAAAAGGACAAAGGCCAGGTTGATCAGATGGGCATGCAGATCAGCCACTAAAAAGGAGTAGAAAGGGAACTCATGGATGGTCTTATCGGCTGTGTCAGGGTTGTAGCCAATAAAACGGGTGGCGTCAGCAAACCAATAGGGAGTATCGGCTGTACCCTGGATCAGGCCCAGCTGCTGCGCTTTTAAGAGTATGGCGCGGCCCGGTCCTTTCTCACTATAAAAAAAGGCATGACCATTACCGGCCAGGTTGACTAAAAACGCGCTCAGGGCACCAGCGGCCAGGGCCAGCTTGTTTGAAATATGCCTGTTGCTTTTTTGCCAAAGCAGGATCAGGCGGCTGCCAGCTGTAAAAGACAAGGCCAGGCTGAGAGCGAAAGTACTGGCCAGGGCCAGGTTGTAAGCCAGCTCCGGCCGCAGCCAGGCAGCCTTGGCCAACCAGGTGTAGAAAAAATGGCCATAATAGTAGTAGTTGATTTTGCCACCGGCAAACCACATATCCAGGCCGGGCAGCCAGCTGGTCCGCCACAGGCTGTTCATAAAGCCGACATTCATGAATTTTTCCAGGCTGTCCAGTTCCGGCTTGAGTCCACGGGCAAAGGCCCAAAATAAAAGTGCCAGGGCAAAGGCTGTCTCGGCTATGGCCAGACCCGGGCCGAGCCTGGGGCTGGCCAGTAAGCGGCAGGCATTTTTCCTGGCGGCCGGCCGGCTCCAGATCAGGGCAGCAGCCAGGATCAACAGCAAATAGATTGACCACTGGCTATAAGGCAGGATGTGCAAAAAAGACAAGGTCCAGCTGCTGAAGGTCAAAAGCAGCAGGCCAAGTGCTTTGGC
>CAZZGG010000102.1:0-6524 GCA_964654125.1 uncultured Oscillospiraceae bacterium | reverse complement strand
GCTGCTGCCTGGCGGCCCAGACGCACGGCATAATTCATGCCCCTGTCTTCCGGGTAGATCTGGGCCATGCCGGCCAGCTTGAGGCCAGGTTCAGGGCTGGCGATAGCCGGTTTTAAAGCTGAATAATTCCGCCCGATGACCGGCTGGGCATAACGGGTGCGGCAAAGGCGCCAGTCAATTACATCTGTCGGCCGAAAAGCGGGATAAAGTAAGGCCAGGCTGTCGACAAAATGGCGATAGATCAGGCCATCCGGTTGCAGCCAGATGGGGTCGGCCAGGTCAAGATAACGCGACAGATAAACTATATGTCCGTCGTAGGCAGCGGCACCAGTCAGGTTGCTGTGTTCAATCGCCACCACAAAGGGCAGATCATCCAGCACAGTTGTCCAGTAATAAGGAGACAGGCTTTGCTTAAGGCGCAGGACCAGGCAAAGATTAGCCTTGTAGACCAGGCTGTCCACCAGTTTTTTATAATTACCCGGCCAATTAAAGCTTGTGGTCATGCTGGTGAACTGGCGGCCGGAAACCGTGGCCACCACAGCCGCTGCAGGCAGATTAACAGTTGTGCAATCAGCCAGGATGCAGGATACTGTGAACTTGCCCTGCTGGTCCGGATTCTTAGCAATATTCATGACCGTGTGACCAGTCAGTAGACGGCCGCCTTTTTGCTTGATCAGATTGATCAGCCTGTCAATCACCAGGCCAAAGCTGCCATCCAGATAACCTAATCTGGCTGCACCGCTGTTTTTATCTCTTGAACCGCCTCGCAGTTTGAATTTGTTCCAGATCCAGACGGCAGAAACACTGGCGGCATCATTGGCAAATTTTGAATACAACAAGGGCTGCCAGAGACGCTCATAGGCCTGACGGCCACCGTTTTTGATCAGCCAGTCGGCTGCTGTATCCTTTTCCAGATCAAGCCAGTTTTTCAGACGCCCAGCCCGTAAAACTGCTAAACCGGTGCGCAGGCGCTGCCAGAAGGGAATCAGCGGGAACTTGAGCAGATCCAGGGGTGATGAAAAAGGAAAGGTGCGGTTGGCTGAATAAAGGGCATCCTTATTCTTATACCAGTGCAGCCTGTCCGCCAGACCCAGTTCGTCCAATAGGGCAATCAATTGGTCGTCAGTGGTAAAGATATGATGATAGATATATTCAATGCGGCTTTGGCCTAAAGAAAATGAGGCCACCATACCTCCCGGTTCATGGGCCGATTCCAGCAAGGTTACAGCAAAGCCCTGTTCCAGTAGGGCATAGGCGCAGACCAGGCCGGTCAAACCGGCCCCGATTACACAGACATTTTTGCCTCGAGCTAGGCCCAGGTCGCTGCTAGTTACCCCTGGCATCAGCGGATCAGCCTGCCTTCCAGATAGTAGCGCTTGTCCTCAGCCTCACCCATGGAGAAAGTCTTGCGGGGGAAAACACCTTCTTTGGCTATATAGGGAAATAAATCAAACTTGTCCAGCGCCGGTAGCATGATTCCGACCTGGCCTTGGCTGGCCAGGCGTTCCAGTTCCGTCTCGCCATGAATATAATCGATCCTGGCTGCATGCTGCTCGACCAGCTGGTCTAAAAATGACTGGACCAGGGCAACTGCCAGGCCAGAGCCGGGCCGGGCCAGATGCATGGTTTTGCGGGTGTCGCCCCACATGATGGGCAAGGCCAGACCGCTTTCAGGGACGGGCAGGTCTGGACTGATAAAGCTGACAGCCTGGTCAGCCAGATAACGGCCGGCCAGGTTTTCCAGCTCTGCCAGGCTGAGCCCGGCCACTGTGCGGTGGATCGGCTCAAAAACCAGTGCAGTGTCATGCAGATTGATCACTTCCACCAGAGCAAAGCGGGCAGGGTGGTCAGCGGGCAGCCCGTCTTTTAGTGCATCCCAGTGGGCCTTGGCAGTGGCCAGGGAATGATTGCCATCGCCAACCGCCATGAGCAGGCCGTTGTCTCGATAGGAGGGCAGATCTGCCAGGGCAGCCAGTCCGGCAGTCAGGTCAGCTGAAGCCGCTGGCAGGAACCAGCCCCGGACAAAGCCGCCATTTTGCATGAGGCTTGTTTCGTATAAGGGTGCCTGGCCTTTTTTAAGTAAGCTCTCATAAAGGGGTTCAAGCACCTGTTGGCCAGGATCATCGATCAGAACCTGGACATGGGGCAGTTCCATGGGTGCCTGGCTGCGGATCTGCACCCGGGGTGGGATCCTTTCCATGACAGTGCCTTCAGTGGCCCGGATCAGATTCTTTTTAGCAGGATCGTGGTCATAGGCATCCAGATCTATAGCCAGGAGCAAGCCGAGTCGACAACCTCCGCCATGTAATTGCCTTGCCAATATAATACAGCCGGGGTCCAAGGTCTGGAAAATGTCCCTGGCCAGATAATCGTGCATATTCTGATTGATCGCACTAATGCGCTGCTCCAGGCTCAGCTCGCCGGGATGCTCCAGATAATATTCGGGCAGGACCAGCTGCAGGCTTGAAGGGGCATCTGCCACCAGCCGGGCTGTTTCCTGCCAGTAGGCAGGCTGAGCGGTATGCTGGTCACAGGCAATCACAGCCCAGGTTGATAAATCGATAGCAGGCACTGGTAGCAAAATACGGGGCAGTTGGATAACCGGACATATTCCGTTGCCGGATTGACAGCCGGTCTTGTGGGGCAAGCTGCTGAGCATAAGACATTCCTTTCAAATGGAAGAATCAAAAAAATGGGTTCGCTTTTATATTCTACCACAGTTATTTAGCTGCAGCAGGCTGAAGAAAAGAGAATTTACGGGAGCAAAACTTGTTCAAAATGCTGATTTCGTGTAAACTTCGAGGATAGCCATACAAGAAGGAGTGTCCATAACATGCAGCCGGAAAGCCTCAATACAATCAGAGAAAAATTTCTGGCCTTTTTTGAAGAAAAAGGCCATTTACGCCTGCCCAGCTTCTCCCTGGTGCCAGCTAACGATCCTTCGGTGCTACTGGTTAATGCCGGTATGACACCGCTTAAACCATATTTTACAGGCAAGGAAACACCGCCAGCGCTGCGGGTGACCACTTGCCAAAAATGTATCCGCACCCCGGATATTGAAAGAGTGGGGCAGACCTCACGTCACGGCACTTATTTTGAGATGCTGGGTAATTTTTCTTTTGGTGATTACTTTAAAAAAGAGATAATTCCCTGGGCCTGGGAGTTTTGCACCCAGACTTTACAAATGCCGGCTGACCAGCTCTTTGTCTCAGTTTATGAAGAAGACGATGAGGCTTTTGCCATCTGGCAGGAGGATGTCGGTCTGGCAGAAGAACGCATTTACCGCATGGGCAAGGAAGACAACTTCTGGGAACATGGCACAGGTCCTTGCGGGCCTTCTTCGGAGATCTACTTCGACCGTGGCCTGGCCCATGGCTGCGGCCAGCCGGATTGCCAGGTCGGCTGCGAATGTGACCGGTTCGTGGAAATCTGGAACCTGGTTTTTACCCAGTTCAACCGGGAAGAGGACGGCAGCTATACACCTTTGGCCAAGAAAAATATTGATACCGGTGCCGGCCTGGAAAGGCTGGCCTGCGTAATGCAGGATGTTGATAACCTGTTTGAGGTTGATACAATCCGCGCCATCCTGGACCATGCCTGCCAGCTGGTCCAGGTCGAATATGGCAAGGATGATAAAAAAGATATCGCCATCAGGGTCATAACTGACCATATCCGCAGTACAACCATGATGATCAGCGACGGCATCATACCGGCAAATGAAGGGCGCGGCTATGTGCTGCGCCGACTTTTGCGCCGGGCTGCCCGTTATGGGCGTCTTTTAGGGCAGGCAGAACCCTTTTTGTACAAGCTGGTGGCGACAGTGGTAAGAGAATCAGTTGCAGCCTATCCTGATCTGAAAGATAACACCAGCCGCATTGAACAGATCATCCGGTATGAAGAAGAGCGCTTTGCTACTACCATCCAGCAAGGCAGCCAGATCCTGGCAGATCTGATCAGCCAGGCCCGGGCAGCCGGGCAAGACCGGCTGGATGGCCGGGCTGTCTTCCGCCTGCACGACACTTACGGCTTTCCTTTTGATCTGACCCGGGAAATTGCTCAGGAAGCCGGCCTGGAGCTTGATGAAAGCGGCTTTTTGGCTGAGATGGAAAAACAAAAGGAAACAGCCCGCCAGGCATTGCAGGCCAAGGCGGGATCAGCTTGGAGCAAGACTACTTTGCCCGATCTGGTCAGACAAGAACAAGCCACTGTTTTCACTGGCTATGACAGCTTGATTGAGCAGGGCCAGATCCTGCATATCCTGCTAACGGACGAGAACGGCCAGCCCGAGCTGGTCAGTACAGCCCAGGCTGGCCAGCTGGTAACTGTGATCACAGACAGGACGCCTTTTTATGCTCAGGCAGGTGGCCAGGTGGGTGATACAGGCCAGATAGAAACACCAGCTGCCAGACTGATTGTCCAGGACACAACTAAAAGTGCCGAAAACATCTATTTTCACCAGACCCTTGTTGAACAAGGCGTCCTGGAAGCCGGGCAGACAGCCTGGTTGCGTGTGGATGCGGCTGCCCGTCTGGCCACAGCCAGGAACCATACAACAACCCATTTATTGCATAAGGCCCTTAGCCTGGTGGTTGGTGACCATGTGCGCCAAGCTGGTTCAGCAGTGTCACCCCAGCGCCTGCGTTTTGACTTTGCCCATTTTCAGCCACTCAGTCAGGACCAGCTTGATCAAGTGGAGGATCTGGTCAACCAGGAGATCTTGCTGGGCAGTAAAGTGACGACAGAGATCAAGACAATTGAAGAAGCCCGCCGCGATGGTGCTGTGGCCCTTTTTGATGAAAAGTATAGTGATCTGGTCAGGGTTGTCTCCGTGGGCGGATTCAGTAAGGAGCTGTGCGGTGGCACCCATCTGGCCAACACCAGTGAAGCCGGCCAGTTCCGTATCCTGTCTGAAAACGGCATAGCCGCTGGAGTGCGCCGGATTGAAGCTGTCACCGGCAGCGCTGCCTGGCAGCTGACCAGGCAGCAGGAAGATATTTTGCGCAATGGTGCGCGCTTGCTTAATACACCGGTCAATGAACTAACCAGTAAGCTTGAGCAAGTCCTGGAGCGGATTAAGCTCTTAGAAAAGGATCTGGCGCTTAAACGACAGGAAAAATTGAAAGAAGCTGCTGCCAGCCTGACAGACCAGCTAGTGGAGATGGCTGGTATCAAGACACTGGTCACGACAATTGAGGCAGCAGATCCGGCTGGCCTGCGCGATGCGGCTGACCAGCTAAGAGATAAACTGACTGATTATCTGATTGTGCTGGCTGCTGATATTGACGGCAAGGCCGCCTGGGTGGCCATGCTCTCGCCACAAGCGATCAAAGCAGGCTTGAGTGCCGGTCAGCTTGTCAAAGCAGCAGCTCAGCTGACTGGTGGCGGTGGTGGCGGCCGGCCTGATATGGCGCAGGCCGGTGGTAAAAATCCAGCCGGCATCCCGGCTGCCATCAAGGCTGTGCAGGATATTTTGCAGGAAAAACTAAAATAAGCTAGGAGGCAGTAGCATATGTCTGATTGTATATTTTGCCAGATAGCAGCCGGAAAGATTCCAGCCAGGATTATCTACCAGAACGAAGCAGTGCTGGCTTTTCATGATATAAATCCAGCTGCACCAGTCCATATCTTGATCGTGCCACGCCAGCACAGCCAGGATATACTGGAGCTGGCGGAAAAACCTGACCAGCTGCAGGAGATCTTTCAAGCTCTGCCTGAAATCGCAGCAGCTGCGGGTGTCAATGAAAGAGGCTTTCGCTTGATCAACAACTGCGGCACGGAAGGCGGCCAGACCGTCAACCACGTTCATTTTCACTTAATTGGCGGCCAGGCCCTGGGTGAAAAGCTGCTCTAGACAAGGAGGGTTAGAGCAGTTAAAATATATTTATAAATAATTAAAAATGTATAATGTATTTTATAATTATACCGATATATTATTTAGAGGTGATAGTTATGAAATATTATGCAATCGGAGAATTTGCAGAAAAAGTAAAAGTAACAACCCAAACACTAAGAAACTGGCAAAAAGATGGCAAACTAATGCCTCATCATATTTCTGATGGTGGGCATAGGTATTATAGTGAAGAACAACTAAGACAGGTGTTAAGATTACCAAATCCGACCAGTAGAAAAGCTATAGGCTATTGTAGAGTAAGTTCTAATAAGCAAAAAGATGACTTAGAAAGACAGATAGAAAGTGTCAGAGCCTATATGATAGCCAAGGGCTATTCCTTTGAGATACTGACGGATATAGGTAGTGGCATTAACTACACTAAGAAAGGATTAAAGCAGTTAATTGAAAAAATAATTGATGGTGAAGTTGAGAAGCTAGTTATACTTTACAAGGACAGGCTGGTAAGGTTTGGATTTGAGTTAATAGAACTTTTATCCGCTAAATATGGAACAGTAATCGAAGTTATAGATAACACAGACAAAACAGAAGAACAAGAACTTGTCGAAGATATGATACAGATAGTGACAGTTTTTAGTGCAAGGTTAAATGTTAAGAGAGCTAACAAGGCTAAAAA
>CAZZGG010000101.1:0-9534 GCA_964654125.1 uncultured Oscillospiraceae bacterium | reverse complement strand
CCTATTTTGTTACTTTGAAAAACGTTTCTATTTACTTGTCAAGTTGCACTGTTTTTATCTGGTCAAGAACTTATGTGGAGCTGTACTAAGCTTTCGCTCTACAGGGACCTCCCCGAATAAGGAGCAACAACTTTCCTCTTTATCGCTGCCAGATCTACCGATTTTGGCTCCGTGCAGTTATTGGACTTCAGTGTGTATGGGCACCTTGTCCGCCTTATCGGCCTTCTATCCGATTTCTGTTCGTCAGCGCAAGATTTCGCTTCCAGCTTCCTCCAGATTCCACCTTACGATGGACACCCTTGCCTTCAGCTATCACTTCCCACTGCCGGGCGTAGAGCGGTCTTTCACCGCAGTTGTTGCTCATGTCGGGCGTACCATAAAAAAGACAGTAGAAAACTTCTACTGCCAGTAAAAAAATACCAGGTTTTTCTTATTTGCCAAAGTGCTTTTGCATCAGTTCAAGATCGTTGAGCCAGTCTTCCAGATCCTGTTCATGCTCCAGTTCATCATTTAGGATTTTAACGGCCATCATCTGGGTGGCGAAATCTTTGCCTTTGACGAATTCGGCCAGCTCCTGATAGCGTTTGATCGCACAACGTTCGCCATTGATATTTTGCTTCAGGATAGCTTCAACATAGGGATCACTTGGCTCTTCATAATCGCATTTGGCATACTGGGTCCAAAGGCTGGGGTTGAGTAAAGGCGTCCCACCCAGCTGTACGATTCTTTCGGCCACCATTTCCGCATGTTCAAGCTCTTCTGCTGCATGTTCATTAAGTTCAGGTTCGATTTCTGAGCGCATTGGTCCTTCAATCAAACGTGCTCCGACCCAGTATTGGTAGTAGGCTAACCACTCTTCTGCCAGCGCCTCATTAAGCATCTGGATCAGCTTATCAACATCAAGATCAACAATCTCAATTGCTTTTTTTCCCATTTCTGTTACCTCCACAAATTTGTCTGCTGTGCGGCTTAAGGCCGCATCAGGTCCGATTCCTTGCTTATATAATAAGCATACCGAAACAATTTGTCATAAGCAACAAATTTTATATGCTATGCAAGCTTATTTTATACTTTAGCCTGATAATATGTCAGTTCTCGTATTTTGACATCCAGCTGGCTTGTTAGTAAGATTGTTTTCAGCAGACCTAGCAGGCAGAAAGGTTTTTCTTATGCAAAAGAAAATTTCAGGCAAAAAACAGCTCAGCAAAAAACAAGCTGCACTTGCTTTATCTTGCAGCGTTTTACTGGCGGCAGGCCTGGTCAGCACCTGGCTGGTCAACCAGGCTGTAGAAAAAGCCGGTGAGCGCCATCTGACTGAGCTGGCCGAGCTGACCTCTGCTGATTGTGTAATAGTTCCAGGTGCCCTGGTCAGGGACAATAGTCCCAGCCCCATGCTCCAGGATAGGCTCGACCTAGCCCTTTTAGTTTACGAGACAGGCAAGACCGACCGGATCCTGGTCTCAGGCGATCATGGTCGGCCTGACTACGATGAAGTCAATGTTATGCGCCAATACCTGCTTGACCAGGGTGTGCCGCCAGAGCATATCTTCATGGATCATGCTGGCTTTGACACCTATGCCACCCTTTACCGGGCGCGTGATGTTTTTTTGGTGAAAAAAGCCATTGTTGTGACCCAGGACTTCCACCTGCGCCGCGCCCTCTACATCGGTGAGGCTCTGGGCCTGGACCTGCAGGGAGTGGCCAGCGACCCCAGGATATACCCACGGGCCACATATTACCGTTTCCGGGAATATGCAGCCCGCTTAAAAGCATTTGCTGAATGCTATATCCTAAAAGCCCAACCCGCCTATCTGGGTGAAACAATCCCGATCACAGGCAGTGGCCTGGCTACCCTTGATTAAGGCAGATCTTCAATCAGGTCCAGCACAGCCGTGATCGGCTGGGCCCCGACCAGTTCATGTTTTTCATTAATCACTGTCTTGGGCACACCACTGACCTGATACTTAACAGTCAGGTAAGTGAATGCATTGCTGTCAATCATATCTGCGCGCACATTGTCATTTTCCAAGGCCAGCCTGTGGGCCGTCACTACAGCCTGCGGGCAATATGGGCAGCCGGCTGTGACAAAGACCTGGATATGAACCGGTTTATCAATTGCTGCTATCCGCTCTGTCAGGGCCAGAGGCAGTTCTTCCTTATGGCCGGAAACCGCCAGGATACCACTGAGAAATGAGTTGATCTCATAGCCGCCCGGTATGCCATAAAAACGCATACCCCTGTCTTTGCCGGCTGCATCAAGCAGTAAGGTGGCCGGCACCTTGTCAACCTGATATTTTTTTGCTTCATCTTCATCAATCACGAGATTGTGCACCTTGAGTGAAAGCTTGTCATTTAAATCTGTCAATTCCTTGACGAACTGGTGGGCACTGCGGCAGTCTGCACACTCTATCTCCTGGGTGAAGAAAACCACCTGCACCTCAGCTTGCATCTGGGCCAGAATATCTTTTAACTGTTTTGTTATTTTTTCATCAAATAAAGCCATTGTCGCTTCCTCCTTGTTATTGAACCATTATCTATACTTTATTGAGCAAATAGTCAGCTGCAGAAAGAGCTGCTTTCGCTCCTTCCCCACAAGCGATGATTATCTGCTTGTATGGCACTGTAGTGACATCACCGGCAGCAAAAATGCCGGGGACATCGGTCTGGCAATAGCTGTCAACCACTATTTCAGCAAACTCATTCATGGCTACAGTGCCCTGGGCAAAGCCGCTACTGGGCAAAAGTCCTATTTGGACGAAGACTCCGTCTGCGACCAGCTCCTCCTCAGCACCTGTCAGCCGGGAATAAGCAGTTGCGCTGGCAACCCGGTTCTGGCCATTGATTGATCTCAGCTGATGGTTATAAAGGTAGCGCACATTTTTATATTCAGCCAATTTATCAATCAGAATCTGGTCAGCCTTGAGCCGCTCACTTCTTTGCACCAAAGTAACACTAGTGGCTATTTTAGCCAAATCAATTGCTGCAGCCACCCCGGAATTACCTCCTCCGACCACAACAACTGTTTTGTCAGCATAAAAAGGCGCATCACAGATCGCACAATAAGCAACTCCGCGGCCAGTGAATTCTCTTTCACCGGGAATACTCAGGCGTTTGGGCTGGGCGCCGGAAGCAATCAGGATGGTGGCGGCGGCAATTCTACGGCCATCCGCCAGATGGGCGTAAAATACTGGGCCTTTTTCCAGCCGGTCCACCTTAAGCTCAGATTCAAAGGCTATCCCGAACTGCATCACCTGTTCCCTGAATTTATCGACCAGTTCGTTGCCATTAATGTAGCGATAGCCCAGATAGTTTTCTATACCTGCTGTATCTGTCATCTGGCCACCGACATTATCTGTGACCAGGGCAGCCGCCATGCCCTTGCGCATACAATAAACTGCTGCTGTCATCCCGGCTGGGCCGCCTCCGATAATCAGCACATCATATGTCTTATCAGTTTGCAGGGGCTGGAAATTGCTGTCACTAGCAAACAGCCCCGCACTCAAATTAAACTCCATACACACCACCTCACTTTTTATTTATTTTACCACATTTATATTTTCCTCACAGTAACAAACGTCAATGTTTTCGCACTCCGATACAGCTTCTATCCCTTGGGCATGCCAGATAGCAGCTAATTATATTATGACCAACAGTGTGCCATTTCAAGCCAAATGAGTCTTGCAGCGGTTGACGAGCCGCGATTCCAATCCTGCCGGAGCCCTCGCCAGGCAATTCTTTAATTGCTAAATTGCTCTAGGTCGATTATTATGAAATAAGTATAAGTGGTGTTTCAGCAGACTTTATTTGCTTTGTCTGCAACAATCAGAGCGAAAGGAGCTTTTCATGACTGAAGATAAGAATAAGAAAAAGAAGCTGACGACTGTTGCCGGTGCACCTGTTGCTGATAACCAGAATATCATGACTGCAGGAGCACGTGGGCCCGCTCTTTTACAAGATGTCTGGTATTTAGAAAAACTGGCTCACTTTGATCGGGAGGTTATCCCGGAGCGTCGTATGCACGCCAAAGGATCAGGCGCTTTTGGTACCTTCACTGTAACCGGTGATATTACAAAGTACACCAAGGCCAGCATTTTTGCTGAAGTTGGTAAAAAGACAGACTGTTTTGTCCGTTTTTCTACAGTGGCCGGTGAACGCGGCGCAGCAGATGCCGAGCGTGATATCCGCGGCTTTGCCATGAAGTTTTACACAGAAGAAGGCAACTGGGATCTGGTTGGCAACAACACCCCTGTTTTCTTTTTAAGGGACCCGCTCAAGTTCCCGGATCTCAACCATGTCGTCAAGCGCGATCCCCGCACCAATATGCGCAGCGCCAAAAACAACTGGGACTTCTGGACCTTGCTGCCTGAAGCCCTGCACCAGGTGACCATCACCATGAGTGATCGCGGCATACCTCTAACCTACCGCCATATGAACGGCTATGGCAGTCACACCTACAGCCTGATTAATGCTCAAAATGAAAGAATCTGGGTCAAATTCCATCTGGCCACCCAGCAGGGTATTAAAAATATGACTGATCAGGCAGCTGAAGCGATCATCGGCAAGGATCGGGAAAGCCATCAGCGTGACTTGTATGACAGCATTGAAAATGGCGATTTCCCGCGCTGGACCATGTCAATCCAGGTCATGACCCAGGAGCAGGCTGAAAAAATGCCCTACAATCCTTTTGACTTGACTAAAGTCTGGTACAAAAAGGACTTCCCGCTGCTTGAAGTGGGTGTTCTGGAATTGAACAAGAACCCGGACAATTATTTCCTTGATGTCGAGCAGGCCGCTTTTAATCCAGCCCATATCGTACCGGGCATTGGTTTTTCACCAGACAAGATGCTGCATGGCCGTCTCTTCAGCTATGGAGATGCGCAGCGCTACAGACTCGGTGTCAACCACCACCAGATTCCAGTCAATTCACCCCGCAACAAGGACGTCAACAGCTACCACCGTGATGGTATGATGCGGGTGGACGACAACCGGGGCAGCACACTGGGCTATG
The DNA here is from genome assembly GCA_964654125.1 of uncultured Oscillospiraceae bacterium. Taxonomy (GTDB): domain Bacteria; phylum Bacillota; class Clostridia; order Saccharofermentanales; family UBA5734; genus JAAYBY01. Next base: position 4,526 of record CAZZGG010000101.1, on the reverse strand, counting down.
AACCCAACAGTTATGGTCAGTGGCAGGAACAGCCTGACCACAAAGAGCCAACCCTGCCTTTACAAGGTGATGCCACAAACTGGAATTTCCGGGAAGACGATGATGATTACTTCACCCAGCCCGGTAAACTCTTCGCCCTGATGGATCCTGAGCAAAAGGAAGTTCTTTTTGCCAACACGGCCCGGGCCATGGGAGATGCCCCGGACATGATAAAACTGCGCCATATAGCCAATTGCTACAAGGCAGATCCGGCCTACGGTGCAGGTGTCGCCCAGGCCTTGGGACTAGCTTTGGAAAAAGCAATTGAATAACACATTTTCTTGTCATGCTTAAAAAGGCGGCTCCGGCCGCCTTTTTTCCTGCCATGCCAGATCTTACAAAACTAAAGGTTACCTGACCTTGATGGCAAAGATAAAAAGCAGCACACCTAAGCCGATCAAAATAAAAGCTGAAGTGCCCATGCCCTTGACATTAAGCGGCAGGTTGATAAAGCTAAGGCCAGGCAGATATTTTATATCCAGCAGGGCACCTTCCCGGGGCAGCTTAGCCACATTATAAACCCGGCCCAGCCGGTAGCTGCCGTTCACACGTTGGCCACTGTCAGTGACGAAAGTATATCCTATATCATAATTGTAATCCATTTTGCTGGAAGAGGATGAAATATCCTGTTTAACTGACTCGATCACAGCTATTGTCTGGTTGCCTGCCAGCATAGTCAGGGGCATTCTCAGACCTGCCAGCAGGAAAAATACTGCCAGTAGAAAAAGGATTATTTTGCCTCCCCTGCCTTTGGTTGCTTTTGCTTGCACTTCTGTTCCACTGGCAGACATGGATCGCCTGCCACAAGTTTTACAAAAGGCTGCAGCAGCCGGCATGGCCTGGCGGCAGTTAGAACAATATTTCATTGTTCTGCACCTCCTCTGCTAGTCTGCCAAATATCTGATTGAGCCGGTAATACATTTTTGTGTCAATCGCATCCAACTGTCTGGCACTGAAACGAAAAGTCCAGTTATTGCCCATTGTGCCTGGTGTGTTGATGCGGCTGGTCTGACCCAGCCCGAGCAGGTCCTGGGCAGGAATAATGATCTGGCGGGCGTTACTTTGCCAAAGACAGCGCAAAACCGCCTGCCAGTTGGCGCTGCCACAATAATCCCTGATAAAGCTGGTGCCAGCCGGGTCAGCTTCTGCCAGCCAGGCAGCCAGCGGCATATTGTCATGTGTACCGCTGTAGGCAACACAATGCTGGGGGAATTGGTGGACCCGGCTGTCTTCCTGGCCATCTGGAGCAAAAGAAAACTGCATGACCTTCATGCCGGGCAGACCGGTCATTTTTAAAAAATGCCTGACCTCATCATCTATATCGCCCAGATCTTCAGCGATTATGGCAGCATCCGGCAACTCTTTTTTGATCTGCCCGAAAAGCTCCAGGCCTGGACCTTGACGCCACTTACCATGCCGGGCAGTTTTCTGTCCGGCTGGAACTGCCCAGTAAGATACAAAACCACGGAAATGATCAATGCGCAACTGATCAAAATAGGCCAGATGGGCCTTGATCCGCCTGATCCACCAGGCATAGTTTTCCTGGGCCAGGGCCGGCCAGTTGTATAAGGGGTTACCCCAGAGCTGACCATCGGCGGAAAAGTAATCAGGCGGCACTCCCGCGACTTCCAAAAATTCGCCTGCTTCAGTAACAGCAAAATATTTCTTTTCAGCCCAGACATCTGAACTGTCAGCTGCAACATAGATGGGCATGTCACCGATCAGGGACAGGCCGGCCTGGTTCAGGTCGTGCTTGAGCGCCAGCCACTGACGTTTGAACTCATATTCGACAAAATACCAAAACTCCAGCTCAGCCGCTTTTTGCCGGCTGATCTGGGCCAGCGCTTGCGGTTCGGCCCGGGCCAGGGCCTGATCCTGCCACTGCCACCAAGGCCGTTCTGCCTCTGCCTTTTTTATGACCCTGAATAGAGCATAATCAGGCAGCCAGTCTTTTTCTTGGTCCACAAAAGCAGCCAGCTTATTTTTTTGCCTCTGATCCAGGCGGGCAAAGGCCTGGCGCAAGAGTTTCTCCCTGCTAGCATGTAAACTTGGATAATCAATCCTTATATTATCGCCTTCAGACTGGGCAGCAGCCAATTCCTGTTTACTGAGCAGGCCCTGGTCAAAAAGCTGAGCCGGATCAATAAAGAGGGGATTACCGGCATAAGCTGAATAACCCTGGTAGGGTGAATTGCCATAACCTGTTGGTGTAAACGGTAAAAGCTGCCAGGAAGAAAAGCCTGCTGCAAGCAGAATATCACCAAACCGGCGGGCCTCCTGGGAAAAACATCCAATCCCTCCAGGCCCTGGCAGGGAAAATAAAGGCATAAGCACACCGCTGCTGCGCCGGGAAATCTGGTTGACCATTCTACCACCTCATTTTTATTGCTTAATATTTATCTATATCCAGCGATATATTGAGCTGCCTGATAACAATCTTAACAAAGCTTGTGCTTTTTCGCAGCACTTTTCACAGATTTTTTTGCTGTGGTATAATAAGCTTGAAAAATGCCTGTCAGTTGCATGAACCGGCGAGGAGGAACAACATTTGCCAATCATCACTATTTCACGACAAATGGCCAGCTATGGTGACGAAATCGCACAAGCACTCACAGATAAAACAGATTGGCAATTGATCACCAGAGCCACTGTGCTCCAGGATGTCTTTGCTGCCAATTCCAGTAAAAATGAATATCATTTGTTGCAAAACAGCGCGAAGTATTTCTTGGAAGATACCGGTACCGGCGTAAGCTACCGGGACTTACTGGAAGAGCATCTGCATAATTATGTCCAGGACAACTCAGCAGTCATGGTCGGTTTTGGTTCACAGGTTATTTTAGCGGAAAACCCTGAGGTTTTACATGTCCGCATTATTGCGCCAGAGGCTGTTCGCGTGGAACGGGTCTGTTCTGTCTATCATCTGTGCCAGGCTGATTCTGAAAAAATCGTCCGTACGGCAGACCGGAAGCATTACCGCTTTGTCTCAACAGTCTTTGGTGTTAACCTGACTGATCCGGATCTTTATGATCTAGTGCTCAACACAGCTGCTCTTTCAGTAGATGAATGTGTCACTGCCATCTTAAGCCTGCAAAGGCAAAAAGAACTCAATCTGCAAGCTGAGCGGCAAGTGACCCGCCAGCTCAGCACAGGCCCTGACCAGAGCGAGGTTATCCAGCATAAACTGGAACTTCCCCGCTTTAAAAATGAATCCGAAACAGAGTTTGCCCGTATCCTTGATATGTACCAGATTGAATGGCAGTATGAACCAAGAACCTTCCCAATTGAGTGGGATTCAGAAGGCAATGTCACCTCAGCCTTCAGTCCTGATTTCTATCTGCCTCGCTTTGATACTTATCTTGAGCTGACAACCATGAATCAAAAATATGTCACTTTAAAAAATAAAAAAGCCAGACGTTTGCAGGAGCTTTATCCTGATATCCATATCAGGATTGTCTATCGCAAGGACTTTCAGTCCCTGGTGGAACGTTTTCGTAATATTTAGGAGATAAGATGTTGGATATTGAAAAGTCCATTCGCTTTACAACAGAGCAACTGCAAGCCCGGATCACGGAGCTCGGCAAGCAGATCAGTCTGGACTACCAGGATAAAGAACTCATTCTGGTGGGCGTGCTCAAGGGATCACTTTATTTCTTATCTGATCTGAGCCGGGCCATTACCATGCCTGTCCAGCTGGATGTGATCTCCATAGGCACCTACCCCACCTCAACCAATCAAAAGGGAATTGTCCGCATAATAAAGGATCTTGATCTGGAGATCACCGGCAAGGATGTTTTGGTTATTGAGGACATCATCAGGACAGGTCTGACAACAGCTTATCTGGTCCAGGCCCTGCAGGCCAGACAACCAGCCAGTGTTAAAGTATGCACACTTTTGCTTAGCCCGACAGAGCAGCTGATCAAGGTACCGATTGCTTACAGTGGTTTTACAATATCAGCTGATCGTCTGATAGGTTATGGCATGGATATAAAAGAACAAGGCCGGAATCTGCCTTACATAGCAACGATAAAATAACAAAAAAAAGGGGTTCCAGCGAATCCTGTTCAGTTACTGCCTGCCAGCTACCCTTTTGTGAAAGTTTTCCTTAAACAGATCACCTATCATTTTTTCGATACATCCCAGCCAGCTTTTACCCTAGGTCTGGAATCGTCTTGAAATGAAACTTTTCCGTTTATTGTGTAACAGCTACTTTTAAGTTTGCTCTTACCCTTTCTTGTTCCACAACTTTCGCTGTGGCGGTAGTCCTTAAGGGGTCACTTCGTGAGGTATTCCCTGGAACCTGATCTCAGTTTAACAGGGCTCGCTCTGCTTGTCAAGCCTGATTTGGGCATTTTGTCGTTATTTTTGTAACATAGGTCACATTCTTTGTTAACAATATAAGAACAACAAATATAAGGTTCCTGTCTTCTTTACATATTGGGGCTTTGCTTGTAGAAAAACTGGCTCTGACTTGTTAGTTGGTCTGACCA
>CAZZGG010000100.1:0-9543 GCA_964654125.1 uncultured Oscillospiraceae bacterium | reverse complement strand
AAAGTTGTGGCCAAGCACTATGATCAACCATTTACATTTGCCAGTTTAGAGCAACTCTTTCAGTATTTAGCCCAAAAAAGCCAAGTAGAAAAAACCATAATTATAATTGATGAATTTACCTATTTGATGTCAACTGACAAAGAGATCTTATCTGTCATGCAAAATATTATCGATCAGACCTTGCTGCAATCAAAATTGAAGGTGATTATATCCGGCAGTCATGTGGGCATGGTTGAAGATGCGATATCTTATAAAAAGCCGCTCTACGGCAGAACCAGCTTCAAATTAAAAATAGAAGCTTTTGATTATTTCGATGCTGCAAAATTTTATGCTGATGCATCTGTCCTGGATAAAGTCACCTATTACAGTGTGTTCGGAGGTGTGCCTTTTTATGCCAACAGGATTAACGACCAAAAAAGTGTCAAAGAAAATATCATTGCTTTGCTGGTTGAAGAAGGAGCAATTTTCGAAGATGAAGTTTATTTTTTTTTAAGCCAAGAAGTAAGAAGCATAGCCACATATGGTCGCATAATCAATGCTATTGCTGCTGGTGCAACAAGATTGAACGAGATCGCAAGCAAAAGCGGTCTCACTAACACAGGCACAGCTAGTAATTATATTGAGGTCCTAATGGGCCTAGGCTTAGTGGAACGCGAACTCTGTTTTGGGGAAGGGCCTAATTCGAAAAAAACTATCTACAGCATCAAGGATCAATTGTTTAAATTTCATTACCAGTTTTTAGAGCGATTCCGCAGCCAAAAAGCAATTATGGACGCTGAAAATTTCTATGATGTCTATATTGAGCCGCATTTAAATGAATTTATCTCCTTTGCTTATGAAAAAATATGTAGCCAATTTTTGCAACGCAGATTTAAGAACTCCATTACTGAGATTGGTAGGTATTGGTACAATGATCCAAGAGAAAAGGTAAATGTGGAAATCGATTTAGTGATGAAAAAAGATGAACAATTATTTGCTTTTGCATGCAAGTGGACCAACAATCCAATTGGTCAAAAAGAGCAAAAAGTACTTGAGCAAAAGCTGGTCTATCTGGGTCAAGCTACAAGTGGGTTCTTTGCTAAATCCGGCTTCAGCCAGGATCTAAGCAGCACTTATTTGTTTGATCTGGCTGACCTTTATCGTCCACTAGCAGCTGGCTCTGATGATCGACTTTGAAAAACAACTGACTAGGTTGGGATCTAGTGATCGGCCGCTTTCTTTTGCCAGTTCCTCTAGGGCTTGGGCCTGGTCTTTGCCCTCCTGGTTGAGCAACATGTCATAATAGCGGATCAGGACCAGGATCTGGGCAGGCAGGGGAATTTTTTCATCCTGCAGGCCCTGGGGATAGCCCTGGCCATCCCATCTTTCATGGTGGGCTAGGATGTAGTCTGAGATGCCTGTAAACAATTGGGATGATTCAGCAATCCTGTAGCCGGCTTCAACATGCTTCCGTAATTGCCTCTCTTCTGTTTCAGTCAATTGGCCCTGCTTGGCCAAGATAGCTGCGTCCACTGTCACCTTGCCAATATCGTGCAGGCGGACGAGCAGACGCAGTTTTTCTTTTTCCTCAACAGACAGATCCATTTCCTGGCCCAGCAGATCAGCTAACCGAGTCAGACGGTGGATGTAATCAGCTGTCACGATACCTTTAGCATAAAGATGGCTTTCCAGCCGGGCAATGATCGCCTGGCGCACCAGCTTACTCTCAGCCAGCTTGTTGCGATACATCATCTCCTCAGCCTGCTTGATGATGGCAGGATAACTTGTTTCAGCAGAGCTTTTAGTGGCCCAGCCCAGGGAGATGCTGGTGGGGACCAGCTCCTGTCTGGACTCCTGGCAGCTTTTCAGGATACGCTGGCCGATCTGGGCAGCACCAGCGGCAGCCAGACCGGGCAGGATCATAATAAACTCATCACCACCATAGCGGATGACCAGATCCTCCTTGCGGCAGGATTTTTGCAGGACCCGGGCTGCATTTTGTAAAAGGCGGTCACCTGCAGCATGACCAAAGACATCATTGGTCAGCTTGAGGCCGTTAAGATCACCGATAATAAGTGAAAGCGGCAAATGACCGGGCTCATTCAGCTCAGTGATTATCTGGGCAAAATAAGTCCGGTTGTAAAGTCCTGTCAGCTGGTCATGGTAGCTGAGATAGTTGATCTCCGCCTCCTTGGCCTGGCGGGCAGCCAGCTCATGCTCCAGTTGTTTTTTCTTTTTCACATTGAGCTGGATGGCCAGGGCCATGGCCAGGCCCAACAGTAAGACGGCAGCAAAAATATGAGGGCCATAACTGGCAAAAATCGCCCTGATTGTGATCTTTTTTTCGACCTGGGCGGCCACATCCAGGATCAGGGTCTGGCTGCGCTCAGGACTGATCGCTAAAATAGCCTTATTCAGGATACCCAGCAAGAGCTCATTCTCCTCGGGCAGGCCCAGGCAGTAGGCCCGGTCTTCCTTTTTTTGCGGGATGGTCATGATATTGCGATAGGAGTTCTGCATGGTGTAGTAGGCAACTGAATAGGCATTACCATAGCCGTAATCGGCAAGACCTTTTTCCACAGCAGCGAAGGTGTCCTCCCTGTTGGCATAATAAAGGACATTTTCTTCCAGTATACCTTCAGGCAAGCTGGAACCGGCAATCAGAGCAAACTTTTTGCCGGCCAGATCCTGTGGATCAAGCTTATTATTAAAAAAAAGCACAGTCTGGCTGAGGAGATATGGCTCAGATAAGGCCACACCCGGCGGAGCATATTCACGGCTCATGCCAAAATAAAGTTCCGCATCACTTGCCAATACTTCTGCAACAGATTCAAAAAGTTCATACTCGAAGACCAGGCCTGTGTCCTGGGCAATCTCTGCCAGGATATTGACTGCGATACCTCTGATCTGACCCTTGTTATCTCTGAAATGTAAAGGTGCACCACCATCAATTGAGGCAGCTTTTAAAACAGGCTTATGGGCCAGATATGCTTTTTCTGCTGCTGTCAGATCAAGAGCTGCTGCGGGCCGGCCCACTGCCAGCAAGGCAAAAACAAACAGCAAGACTGCTGCTGCTCCCTTATAAGTACGGCAACACTGCTTCACTTTTTTCTCCTGCTTGCTTACAACTAGACAAAAATCTCAATCCAGGAACTATTTTAAGCTTGGCCTGACCTTATTGCAAGAGAGTAGGCTGATTTTTGCCAATAAGCCGCTTATAATATTAGTGGATTCTATCTTGAAAAAAGGAGCTTGATCATGAAAAAGGCAGTCCCAGAAAAAGTCAGCTGGCAGGGCGAGATCATCTCAATTCAGCCGCGCACCACAGTTTGGCGCTATCTGCTGGATAACCGCACTCATTACCAGATTGGCTACAATCTTTTTTTAAAAGGAACAGCAGGTCAGGCCAAAAGACGCTTCAGTGTTGCTATCTCAGAAAAACAGCAGGATCAGTTCAGCTTTGGCATCGGTGATCTGGTTACGGGCACTGCCTGGACCAAGCTCTACAAGGTCAGCGATTATGCTGATTATTACCGGGCAGCTGCCTTTAAAGTCAGCCAGAGAAAAAAAGAGCAAGTGAACGCTCCACCACCTTATCTGATCAAGCCATTATCCCTGGCTGACTACGGGCAGCGCGGTGCCCGCCTGCTTGATCCAGTCTGCTACAGGGGTAAGTGCTTCAGCTGTGCTTTTGCGACTATGGCAGCTGTTGCGATTGAGTACAACTGGGGGGCCAGCAAACGCCATCGCTTTGAAAGCTTTTGCTACGGACCCTTCTCCTGCGCCTTCTACCAGATCGGTCAGCCCCGACCTGTTCCCTATAAAGACAGTGAGACTCTTTATGATACAGGCTGGCTGGATGAGCTCTGCACCAGCCAGCGCGGCCCAGATGAGTGGGAAAATGACGCTCTTGATCAAGAAGACTGGCTTTAGTGCAAGTGGATAGTCCGGCGCACCAGGGCGGCATCTTGCCATCTACCCCACTCCCCTATTTGTGAATAAGTGTAATAGACATAAATCAAATCATCTTTGCCACTGATCAGGCTGGGATAAAAAGACTCACCCGGCTCACTGACCAGCAATTGGCGTTTTTGCCAGACTAGACCATCCTGGCTAGAGGTCAGGTAAAGCTCTGTGCCCTGGCCCAGTGCCTTATTCTGGGCCACAACCATGATCGAGCGATCCTGACCAGGCAGATCCAGCAGTCCCATCCACCTGGTCTGGGGGTTGCCCTTTTCTAAAAAAGATGATTGGCCGCCCAGGCCTGGTTCAGTAAAAGAGCCCTGATAGTATTTATAGAATTCAGGAGTCTGGCTCCGGGCTGCACTAGCCAGAACTACTGCAACTTCAGCCCGGGCTAAGGCTAGGTTATTAACCGTTTTTCCGTCTGCCAGATAATCGCGAAAATAAACATAAAAATAGCCATCCCGCACCAGAAAAGGAGCTCCACCCATTTCCACAATGCGCTGGGCCTTATCATAAGCCAGGCCAGCCGTGATGATCTCACCCAGGTCAAAAAAAGTCTCGCCCCCATCACTGGAGCAGGCCAGACCGATCGATGAGTAAAACATTTTGTCGGCGGAAAGACTTTTTTCGGCATGGTAAAAGAGCAGGACCAGGCCGGTTTTTTCGTCCTGGTAGACTGGCCCGCCGGCCGCATAGTTAAAATCAGAGCTCAAGTCCTGGATCTCTTTGGCTGCATAACTCAGCTGCTGGACAGGTTCTGCCAGGCTGCCGCGTGTTTTGGCAAGCTGGCCAGAATTGGCGGCAAAAAAGACCAGACCCTGCTCATCTTCTAGAACACCCAGGTTGCCATCCGGCCACCAGTTGAGGCCTAGCCGGACACGTTCTTGGGCTGTAAGCAGGACCTCTGGCTCAGAGACAGAAAACCCGAGCCCTGCCGCCTGGCAGCCGGTCAGGCAAAATTCCAGCAATAAAAGAAGAACTAAAAGAGGAACTTTAATCTTAGCCATATCGATCAGGGCCGCCAGCTAGTGAGAATATCTAGAGCAGATTTTCTTTGACCATCCACTGGACAGCCCGGGCCAGGGTCTCTTCAGGTGTATAGCGCGGTTCATAAGCCAACAAACGGCGGGCCTTATCGATACTGGGCAGCATATGGGCGTAAAAATGCCACCAGTGGCCTATGCCTGGGCTGATTTCTTCTGTGTATTTTTGCCAGCTGACTTTTTGCACCGGGATCTCCACCTGGTAGATAGCTGCATAGGCGGCAATCAATTGGCTGGCTGTCAGGGCATAGTCTGCACCGACATTAAAGATCTGGTCGGCTGCTGCTGTGCGGTGATTGACTGCCAGGGCAAAAAGATGAGCAATATCTGCTGCATCGCAGGGTCCAATTAAAGCTTCCGGTCCGTCCGGCAAGATTACAGGCTGGCCTTTTTGCATGCTGCGGTGTATCTCAATGTCGCGCCCGCCCAGAGCATCCAGGGGAATCTTACCCGGTCCACAGATATTAGGTGGCATGATGGCTGTAAAAACAGCCCGGCTACTGCCTGAATCCTGGATCATCTGGCGGATCTTGGCATATCTGGCGGCATAGCCATCAAATAAACAGATGGACTGGCTTAGTTCCGGTGTAGGCAGCTGCAAGGGATAACCATACATCCACAGGGAGCCACAGGCTATGATGTGGTCAGCCTTGTCCCGGAAGGCCTGGTAGACCTGGGCAGCAGTACCGGGAAAATCGATCACCACATCAAAGTGTTCCTTAGCAGCCAATTCACGTAAATCAGCCTCACTGGATGAATCAAAGGCCAGCAGGCGGACATCTTTTAGCGGCGAATCTGGCGCCAGGGTTTTCTTATTGCGGCTGACAATAGTCACATCATGGTCCTGGGCCAGCAGCTCGGGCACCAAGAATGAGCCAACATGGCCTGTGCCGCCGATAACTAAAATCTTCATAACTACCTCCTGAAAGAATGATATGCTGATATTAGTTTAGCACATCAAAGTGATAAGGGGTGTAATACGATGGCTGACCTTAATTTTGCCTACAGTGACACGATTATCTCGCCGGGACGGGAATTGGGCCTGGCCGGTTATGGCTTTAGGGCCAGGCATGGCTTCAATAACAGTGGTATCCACGACGATCTATTGGCCCAGGCTCTTTGCCTCAAAACAGCTGACTGTAGTTTTCTCCTGCTGGCCCTGGATCTTTGCCTGATCAGCCAGGCGGATGCCAACTGGCTGAAAGATCAGATCGCCCAAAAGACTGGCCTGGCCCAGGAAAATATTCTACTTTGTCTCTCCCACACCCATGCTGGGCCGGTACTGCAAAAAGATCAGCTAGCTGCCCGGGAGCAAGAACTGGTCCAGGCCTATCTGGCAGATCTAGCCGGGCGCCTGGTCACTATCAGCAGCCAGGTCCTGGCCGCTGACAGCCAGCTCAGCTTTAAGGCCAAATTGTCCAGTGCCACGTTTTCTGCCCGGCTGGGCTATAACCGCCGCCTGCAAAAAGCAGATGGCAGCCTGGAAATGCTCTTTACCAGCTGGCTAGCAGGCGACCAGTTGCCAAAAGGCCCCCTGGACAGTGATATCCCTATCCTGCTTTTGGAAAGGCTGCCCGCAGGCTGCCGGGACAGCCACTTGGCCGCAGCAGGGGTCGATCGGCTTGTTCTTTTTAATGTGCCTATCCACCCGGTTGTCATGGGACCGGCCAACCGCTATGTCAGTGCTGATTATCCCGGTGTGGCCCGGCGTGTGATTGAAAAGACCCTGGGTGCTGGCACGAAAGCCATCTTTTTATTAGGTGCCTGCGGTAACATCAATCCCCTGATCGCCTGCCAAAATAATTTTGCCGCCCTGGATGTGATAGGCGGGGCAATCGGCTATGGGGTCTGTGCCGCCCTGGCCTGGCAGCAGGAGCTGGAGCTGACAAAACTTGCCTGTAAAGCCAGCCAAGTGCCAGCCGGGAATAGCTCTGAGACAGTCCAAGTGCAGACAGTCAGGCTGGGCCAGGCAGCCCTGGCCGCAGCTGGACGGGAGAACTTTTTTGAACTGGGGCAAAAGGTCAGGCAAAACTCACCATTTTTGCAGACCTTGTTTATCAGCAACAGTAATGGCGGCAGTGGCTATATCCCAACCGGAAAAGATCGCCAGGCCGGCCTGGGCTATGAAGTGGCCAGTGCCCAGGCTGAGGGCTTTACCGCTGACCTGCACGAGCGCCTGCTGCAGGCCCTTGGCCAGGATTTAGACCTGCTGGCCAGACTCTAGTCCGGCATATGTGACCAGAGCCCGGGCCAGATGATTGCCAAAACGTACCAGGCGCTCCTGGCTGACCTGGTTGTCCGGACTGCCGAAATAGCAGATCTCAAAAGTACAACCCAGGCGGACTGCTGGCTGACTGGCAAAATAAGCGGCACAGGTCGGGGCGGAAGCACTGTTCCAGCCCACCCCGTCAGCGATGTAGTTGCCGGCCTGAAACTGCATGCTGGCAGGATCGGCAGCTGTTAAGCTAGCCAGGATCTGGGCCAGCTTTTCATATTCAGCCAGGGCTATACCACCCTTATGGACCATGAAGCAGGTGTCGTTTTGGCCGCCCAAGTGCCAAGGTGCATGCAGGTCAAAAAAGTATTTGATCTTTTGATCTGCTGTGTAGTCCATCAAGGCAGCTGTGGACTGATAGATAGGTGCCTCATGATAATCCCGGTTATGGTCATGCGGCTCCCTGTTCTTGCCCTGGTCACCGGCCAGCACACCATCTAGGTCCATAAAGGGCAAAGCCAGGATCTGGTGACCGGGCCAGGGATTAGCTAGGAAATATTCCAGCATACCTTCCAGGACATAGTTGGCGGTTGATTCACAGCAGTGGTGGCGAGCCGTCAGGAGCAGGCTGTTCTCAGCCTGGCCCAGGCGCAGCAGGGGCACAGGCCGGCCTTTTTCAGATAGGGTCAACTGTTCCAGCACCAACTTATTTTTATAGGCAAACTCCATGAACCTGGCTGGCTGATAAAGCATGTGATGGGCAAAATAGACTTTATCCTCAGCCGGTCCGAAGCTGTAGCTGAACTTATTGTGGCCTCCCAGCAAGTCTTTTCCGCCCCAGTGCCAGCTTTGCAGATCATAGCTGACGGCCGGCCCGTAATAGCCCAGCCAGTCCTTGTCCGGTATTTCAAAAGTCCAGGTCTGGCCCTGGGCGCCTTCCACAGCAAAGGCCCAATAAAACCAGCCCGTCTTCGTATCCCGATAGTCCGGCCAGAACTTAACATATCCCGGGCTTTCTTCTAAAAGCTTGATATTGGCTCCGGCAAAATCCGTCTTGATCTGCATAAGTCACCTCCAGCTGGGTATCTAAGCATACAGCCAGGCCCAGACCCTAGCTGCCGATTTTTTTGATCTCGTCTCCTATTATGCTTTTTTCCAGCTTGCCAAACAAGATCTGGTTTTCTGGCAGCAACCGACCTGGCCGGACAGCCTGGATCTGCCATTTGTCATTAAGCTCCAGCCAGCTGAAGATTTTTCTAGATGAAAAGGGCAAAAAGGGCTGGAGTAGGACTGCCAGATTGGCAATTATCTGGACACAATTGTAGATGGTTTGCTGGCACTTGGGTGGATTGTCTTTTCGGGTCAGCCAAGGCTTTTCTTTATCATAGTATTGATTGCCCTGCCTGATCAGGGCAAAGACTAGACTGAGGGCGTCTTTAAACTGGCCTTCTTCTAGGCATTGGCCGACTCTAGTAAAGCTGCTGGCGATGAGGTTTTCATTTTCTTTTTCCAGGCAACCTGCCGGGATGACTCCTGCCTGATATTTATGGATAAAGACCAGTGTGCGATTGACCAGGTTGCCATAGGCAGCAACCAGCTCACTGTTATTGCGCTCGAAAAATTCGCGCCAGGAAAAATCAGTGTCCCGTTTTTCCGGTCCATTGGCCAATAAAAAGTAGCGGATAGCATCCGGATTGTAGTCCTTGATGATATCTTTGGCCCAGATGGCCCAGTTCTGGCTGGTTGAAATCTTTTTGCCCTCCAGAGTTAAATATTCACTGGCGATAATGTCGTCTGGCAGTCGATAGCCACCTTCATGGCTGAGTAAAAGACCTGGCAGGATCAGGGTATGGAAAGGGATGTTGTCTTTGCCATGGACATAATAATGCCGGGCTGGCTGGGTCCAGAGCTCTAAAAAATCCAGCTTTTTTTGCTGGCAAAGAGCCTGGCTGGCCGAGAGATAGCCCAGCACATTTTCAGCCCAGATATAGATCCTTTTATCTTGGTAGCCTGCTCTGGGTACTGGAACACCCCAGTCCAACCTGCGCGTGATGGCCCGGTCACGCAGGCCTTCATCCAAATACCGCTTGGTGAAGGCTTGCACATTCTTGCGCCAGCCAGGGTGAGCTTTTAAATAATTAGTCAGTTCAGCCTGCAGCTTGCTCAGGGCTAAAAAGAGCTCTTTTCCTATTGTAAAGTCCAATTTACTGCCACAATCAGCACAGCTGGGCCAAAGCAGAGTTTCGGTCTCAATCAGCTCAGCACAGGCCTCACATTGGTCACCGCGCGTGCCAGCACCACAGTTAGGACAAGATCCGATAAGTTGGCGGTCAGTCACTG
>CAZZGG010000099.1:2067-9882 GCA_964654125.1 uncultured Oscillospiraceae bacterium | reverse complement strand
CTTTCTTCATGATGGCTGTCTGACGGACTTATTTTGCATTTTGCGGAAACTCAAAAGAAGCAGCCGAGGACAAGAAAGGGGCTTTTTGCTATACTGAAAATTCGAAAGAAGGTGTTAGAGCAAGATGGATGGAATATTCAGCAGGACAGCCTGGCTGTTGGGAAGCGAGGCCATGGAGCGGCTGGAGCAAAGCAAGGTGGCTGTTTTCGGTCTGGGCGGTGTTGGTTCACATACAGCCGAAGCCCTAGTCCGCTCAGGTATTGGTGAGCTTGTCCTGATCGATCATGACAAGGTGGAAAAAAGTAACCTCAACCGGCAGATCCAGGCCAGCTGCCTGACCTTGGGTCAGAGCAAGGTCAAGGCCATGCAAGAAAGGCTGCTCAGCATCAACCCTGCCCTGCGTCTGACCTGTCATGAGCTTTTTTTCGCACCTGGCGATCCCACAGGCCTGCTGACAGATGAGCTTGATTATGTAGTCGATGCTATTGACAGTGTCAAGTCCAAAGTAAGTCTGATCGTCCTGGCCAACCAGAAAAACCTGCCCCTGATCAGCTGTATGGGTACTGGCAATAAGCTGGACCCGACCAAACTGCTTGTCACTGATATTTATCAGACAGCCACCTGCCCGCTCAGCCGCCTGGTCCGCCAGCAGCTGCGTAAGGCTGGTGTTGCAGAGCAAAGAGTTGTCTACTCAACTGAAATTCCCCGCAAGCCCCAAAGAGGCAGCCAGGATACTCAGGCACCAGGCAGTGTTTCTTTTGTGCCACCGGTTGCCGGCCTGATCATGGCCTCCCTTGTGGTCAGGGATCTGGCTGGTCTTTCAGATTAGGTCTTTTTCTGTTCTGGCAAACAAGCTCTCGTCTAACAAGACACCATCTGCCTGCAGCTGCTCCTGGACAAGAGTAGCAGACGGACGGGAGCCATTTTTAGCCTGCAGGGCTGCAGCTGTACCGGCAGCCTGGCCGGTGACTGCGCAAGTCGGGATAACCCGGGTCAAGTCCCAGCCTGACTTATCTGCGCTAGTGCAGCGGCCGGCTGCATAAAGGTTGCTGAATTTGGCGGCACAGATAGTCCTGTAGGGGATGCTGTAACGATGACCACGCTTTTTCCAATTGCCAATCAGGCCGATAGCATCAGGAAACCAGACCTGGTCGTGCTTATCTTCACTGAACTCAAAGACACCAGCTAGCCGCCTGGTCATACGTAGGCCGTGAAATGCCGGAATGATCAGAGGATAGACCAGGTCATTGCCGGCAGCACGCAGTTTTTGCACATGCTCCAGGATCATCTTACGCCCGTCGATACAATGTTGGCTGATATCCGCCAGGTCCGTGCCCGAGTAAAGCCGGCTGCCGGCCGGGATCTGGCCCCGGATAGAATCTGTTTGCTGATTCAGCTTTAAATCCTTACCATCATAGCTGAAATACCAGCCTGTGCGCCGGTTGGTCGGATCATCCAGGGTCTTTTCTCCTGCAAAATAAAGTAGATCGGCATCACCGCTGGCATCAATGAAGCTGCGCCCGGCAATATAGCGCCGGCCCAGTTTGGTCTCCACTGCCACAGCCTCTAGCTGGTCCTTTGCAACTGTGGCAGCGGACAGCTGGGCACTGTAGAAGATGTCCACACCTTCTGCCAGCAAAAGCTCTTCTGCAGCCAGGATGAAAGGTGCCGCCTCGTACTGGACCCTGAAACGCTCAGCGGCTCTTGCCTCAGTACCAGCTTCTTTGTCAGCCCAGGCAGCAGGCAGCTCCCCAGGTCCATATTTTAAGGATAAATGCAACAGTTCTTCCGCAATGCCGGTTGACATCTGGGTGCCCTGGCCATCGCAAAGTGGCAGGTAGATCACTATCAGGCCCAGGGTGGCCAGGCCGCCGGGGGCATATTCACGCTCCAGCAGGCAAGTGCTTGCTCCATTTCTGGCAGCTGCCAGAGCTGCTGCGATTCCAGCAACACCTGCTCCGCAAATGACAACATCGTAATCTTTTTTCATGCATAATTCTCCCTAGACAAGCTATTTTTATAAAACTATGGCTTCCCTTACTATCTTAGCGGCTTGGCCCGGATTAGCAAGTCAGTTGGCTTTACAATGCCGGATCTCTGTTAGACTCTCTTCCCTCACAGGACAACTTCCTCCGCCAGTTCAGATCAATTACCATGATAAAACTTCATTTTTATATAATTTCATAATAGTGGGCTTGTGATAAAAAAGAAAAGATCTGTTCCTGTTCAATCTGTTTGGAAAATAAGATCACTAGCCGCTGATCTGTTCGATTGCAGTTAGCTTACTGGGCACCTGAACAGTTGCCATTATGCTTTTTAGCTCCGCCAAAAACAGTCAAACCAGCAATGTGCTATATTTATATTTAAATATTCATCAGCCAAAGGAGGAAAAAAACATGCTGCTTATCAAGAATGGTCGGATCTACACAATGGCTGGCCCAGTAATTGAAAACGGCTCAATCCTGATTGACAAGGGTAAGATTTTGGAAGTAGGAGCGGACCTAGCTGAGCCACCAGCTTGTGAGATCATCGATGTGGCCGGTCGCATGGTGACCCCGGGTTTTGTCGAAGCCCACTGCCATCTGGGCATGCGGGAAAGCTCAGTCGGATCTGAAGGTACCGACAACAACGAAAGCGTCGATCCCATCACACCGCATTTGCGGGCTATTGATGGCATCAATCCCATGGATATCACATTGGAGGAAGCCTATCAGGCCGGGGTGACAACAGCAATCACCGGACCGGGCAGCGCCAATGTCATCGGCGGCACAGCTGCAGCGATCAAGACCTTCGGTCACAGGGTCGATGATATGATTGTCAAATTTCCTGTCGCCATGAAGGTAGCCTTTGGTGAAAACCCCAAGCGCTGTTATGGCGGCCAGAACAAAACACCCGTGACCAGGATGGGCACTGCTGCCCTTTTGCGCGAAACTCTCTTTAAGACACAGCTTTATCTGACAAAAAAGGAAAAGGCCCTGGCCGAAAATAAAGTTCCGGACTTTGACATGAAGCTTGAGGCCATGCTACCAGTGCTCCGGCGGGAAATACCTCTAAAAGCGCATGCCCACAGTGCAGATGATATCTTTACTGCTATTCGCATAGCCAAGGAATTTAATCTCGCCATCACCCTGGACCACTGTACAGATGGCCATCTGATTGCTGCCGATCTGGCCCGGGAAAAGATGGTTGCCATAATTGGGCCCACCTTTGGCCACAGGACCAAATACGAAGTGAAAAATAAATCCTGGCAGACACCACGGATCCTTTGCGAAGCAGGAGTCAAGATTGCCATCACCAGCGACTCGCCTGTCATGCCCCTGCACCAGCTGCCCCTTTATGCTGGCCTGGCCCACAAGGCAGGCCTTAGTGAAACAGCGGCTTTGCAGGCGATCACCATCAATCCTGCTGAGATTTGCGGTATAGCCGACCGGGTTGGCAGCCTAGTTCCTGGCAAGGATGCAGATATCGCAATATTCGACAAAAATCCTTTAAAGGATCTTGATTGCCAAACTATAATGACCTTGATTGATGGCGTGATTGTCTACCAAAAGAGCTAGACAGGCCAAGATTTTGCTAAAAATATATTGATCAGTTAGCATTTTCACTGCGCACGTTTAACAATTGATGGTATAATATTAATACTAAAGAACTCAGTTTTGCGCCTGATTATGCTGTTTACGGTGCAGAACAGATGGAACTGAAGGGAGGACACGAGATGATTAAAGAAATCAGAAAAGCCCTGGATGGTAGCTACGAACGTCAGGCACGCTGCAATGCAGTTGCTGGACTTACCACAGGTTTGTTGTTAGGTGCCTTGGCCGGTATTATTTTTGCCCCCAAATCAGGCAAGGAAACAAGAGCCGATATTCGCGAAGGTGCCAAAATCGGTGCTGATATGGTCAAGGATGCTGCCGGTCAGGTGGGTGACTTCGCCAAAGAAAAGGCTGAGCTTGTCAAGGAAAAAATCAGCCACATGAAGGCCCCTAAACAGGTTGAGGTTGAAATTGAAGTTGAAACAGATGACGCTGAAGCAGATGACAAAGAAGATTAAGCCAACAGGCGTCATTTAAGAAATGAGGGATTGCCTTGCCTGACCTTTATGCTCTTTCCACGACTATTACAATCGACCTGATGGACCTTTTACTGGGTCTTCTGGTTGCTGTCGGCGTCATCCTGGGCATCTTCTTAATTATTCTGTTGGCCAAACTGGTCAGCACCTTGAAAAAGATTAATAAACTAGTTGATGACATTGACGAACCAGTCAGTAAAACAGTAGCCCAGCTGCCAGATCTGCTCAAAAAACTCGACAGCGTCAGTGCTGATGTGGCTGTCTTAACTGAATCTGCCAAGGAGACTGTGCCGGTGGTGTTGGAAGACGCCCAGGCCATGACAACTTCCATCCGCGGCGGCGTTGAGGCCCTAGGTGGTGCCACAAAAGTAGTTGCTGAAGGTGTGGCAGGTTTTATCAAGCATGCTGAACCTGAACCAGCCCGGGCTGGTGGTATTGCCACTGCCCTGGACATCATTGGCCAGGCCATGGCTGTCTATAATTTTTTCAGCAGCCGTAAAAAGAGCAAGGCCAAGAAAAAGTCCAAGAGTAAAAGCCGCAAGTGAGCTGTAAAATAACAAGAATTAACCGCTGGTCTGGATCAGGCCAGCGGTTTTTTTATGCACCAATTAATTATTTTGTTTTATTCTGCAAACAAGATCTCAGCCAGATCCTGCGGCTCAATCCTGAAATCAGAGCCACGCCCCTCATAAAACCCATGTGCTTCTATCATATGCACATTAAGGTCTGACCAGCTGATCTTACGCCCGCCGACCTTGTCTGTGACAGTTGTCAAACGCTTGGCAAAAAACCTGCGATCACGGAAGGGACAGGGTATAAAACCCATATAATCCAGTACAACAGCTTCCAGATCGGCACTGATCTGGAAGGGTCGGCCCAGTTCTGACTTGCCCCGGTCGGTTATGGCACGCATCTTTTGGGCAATTTCCTGGTGGGTCAGACCCAGTCTTGCCACATCCTCCTGGTCAGCCCGGATAATGTCAATCAGATTACGGGTGTCACTGCCCAAAAATCCGGCTGCGGACAGGGCACCAGGCTGCATATTGGCCTGGATCCGGTTTTGTTCTGGTGTCTGTTTCATACACGAACCTCCTTGGGCCAGCTCTAAAACTTATCGTAAAAGATCCTCTCAACCGGGACCTTTTTGGCGGCCAGTACATCCAGACAGGCTTGGACCATGCCCGGGCTGCCACAAAGATAAGCTTCAATAAAATCCCCGACGCTGACATGACGGTCAACCACCTCAGTGATCAGGCCGGTCTCGCCTTGCCAGTCATCACCTTCAGCTGGCTGGGAAAGGGCGGGAATAAAAGTAAAATTAGCATGTTTTTGGGCCAGGTCTGCAAAAAATTCAAGGTAATAAAGATCGCGCCGGGCCACTGCACCGAAAAAGAAGGTCATCTCAAAGGGTAGTTCCTTTTGCAGGATATCTACAATCAGGGACTTGATTGGTGCCAGGCCTGAACCACCAGCGATAAAAATCAGTTTATTGCTGGCTCCACGCAGATAAAAATCACCAAAGGGACCGGTAATCCGCACTTCATCACCAACACTTAATTCCTGATGCACATAAGTTGTGCAAATGCCATGTGGCACCTGTCTGACGATCAGGTCAACGTGATTTTCATCAGAAGGAGCTGAAGCCATGGAATAAGCCCGGAAGACCTCTTCTTTCACTTTGCCATATGGTTTTGTATAAAGCTGGACATACTGACCGGCTTTGAAATGGATCGTTTCGCCAGCTGGTAGAGCCAAGTGTAGACCTTTGGTATCGTGCGTCAGCTCATCAATCCGTTCCAGCTTTGTCTTGTATTCCCGGATATTAAACAGGTCCTCGGGAATCGAAATCAAAAGATTCTGCTTGACCTTGACCTGGCAGGACAGGCGGACACCATTTTCCTGTTCTGTTTTGCTGATATAGGGCTCTTCTGTCGGCAGGATCGGACCGGCTCCGCTGTGGACCTGCACTTTGCATAAGCCACAGGTGGCTTTACCTCCACAGGCTGATGGGATAAAGATATCGTTTTCCGCCAGCACAGTCAGCAAGGACGCACCGCCCTTGACCACCAGCTGGCGGCTGCCCGCATTGATATCAATCTGGCAGTCACCATAATTATTGAGCAGCATCTCTGCAACAATGATAATGGCCGACAAGGCCAGGGAGATCAGGGATATACTAAGAACAGTTGTCAGAAAAAACATAGCTTCACCTCAGCAGACGACTCACTGGACGCTGAATATTCCCGAAAAACCGACAAAGGCCAGCGCCATCAAGCCGGTAATGATAAAGGCGATGCCCGGACCGGCCAGGCCGCGCGGTAACTTGTTGCGCGCTATCTTTTCCCTGATAGCCGCCAGGGCATTGATAGCCAGCCACCAGCCCAGACCGCTGCCGGCTGAAAATAGAATAGCCTGGATGAAATTGTAGTGGCGGATCACCATAAATATGGTGATACCGAGGATGGCACAGTTAACAGTGATCAAGGGCAGGAAAATGCCCAGATTCTGGTAAAGCTCCGGCAAAAACCGGTCCATGGCCATCTCAATAATCTGGACTGACGCAGCAATAACAATGATATAGACAATATACTGGATGTACTCCAGGCCCAAAGGCACTATCAGATAGTGATAGACTGCGTAGTTAATGGCCATGGTCACTACCATGACCAAGGATACAGCCTTGCCCAGGCCTGATGCCGTCTTGTATTCATTGGAAATCGAGATAAAAGAACACATTCCCAAAAAATTTGACAGGATCATATTGCTGGTCAGGATTGAAGCAAAAAATATGATGAAGGGATTAATGGGCGGTGCAGCTGGCATAAGCGCCTCCTTTACTGGCCCTGGGCCTTTTTGTCGTCAGCCGACGGGCGTTTGGGACGATTTTGCAGGTTTGAAGCCAGCCAGATCAAAACTCCAATCAGGAAAAAGGCCGCTGGCGGCATCACCATGATGGTCCAGGTGTCGATCCCTAAAAAGTTGACTGGATAACCAAAAATGGTGCCAAAGCCAAGCGACTCCCTGACCAGGGCGATCAGAAGCAGGACAATCGTATAGCCGATCCCGGCAAAAAAACCATCCAGCAGGGCTGGTACAGGTGGATTTTGCTGGGCATAGGCCTCAGCCCGGCCCATGATGATACAGTTAGTGATAATAAGCGCCACATAAGGACCCAGCGCTTTGCTGATATCCGGCAGCATGGCCTTGATAAAAAGATCAACCAGAATGACATAGGCTGCGATAACCAGGGTCTGCACGATCATGCGGATCCGGCGCGGAATTGCATTGCGCAGCAAGGACAAGGTAAAACTGGACAAGGCAGTGACAAAGGTCAGACCCAGGCCCATGACCAGCGAATTAGCCATCAGGTTGCTGACAGCCAGGCTGGAGCAGATGCCTAAAATCTGGCGCACTACCTGGTTTTCCCACCATAGATTACGTTTGATCAGATGTTTTACTGTTTCAACTGCCATCAGGATCCCCCTTTCACGTCAGCCAGGCTTTGCTGGAGCAGATTGTTGAGGATCTGCAAAACAGCATTGGACGTCTGGGTCGCTCCGGTGATAGCATCCAGCTGGCCGTCCTTATAAGTAAAGCCGGCCTGCTCATCAATCTGAAAATCCCGGAACTGTTCCTTATAGCCTGGCTCATCGATCCGGCCACCCAGGCCAGGAGTTTCATTTTGTTCAATAAAAGTTAAGCCCAGGACAGTTTTAAAATCTGGACTGACTGCCAGATAGCCCCGG
>CAZZGG010000099.1:0-2057 GCA_964654125.1 uncultured Oscillospiraceae bacterium | reverse complement strand
GTGCCCCACAAACCAGCCCCGGCAAAGGGCAGGGCGTAACCTGCAGCCTGGCCATTATCTTGCCAGCTGTAACCATTCAATCCGGCAATTTCTTCAGCCTGGACCAGGCTGTCAAAACGTGTACTGATCTCCTGGTCAGTCCCTGCTGCAGACAGGCCAAAGGCATCCAGCACAGCTCTTTTTTCGACAACTATTTCATTTTCTTCAATCGCCGGCCTGAGCCAGGCATTAGCTCCTGCCAGCATGGTGCCAAAGACAGCGCTGAGCAGCAGGGCGAAAACCAGTGTATAAATATAACCGCTCTTCATGATGCCACCGCCTTCTTTTTGGCCGCCAGCTGCTTGATCTGACGGTCAATCAGGGGGGCAAAGATATTGCTGACTAAAATGGCAAACATGGCCCCTTCTGTAAAGAGTGAAAACTGGCGGATAAAGACTGTGATCAGGCCGATCAGGCTGGCATAGATGATCTTGGCTTTTTCCTGGTTGGGAGCTGAGATCGGGTCTGTCGCCATAAAGACAACAGCAAACAAAAAACCACCTGATAAGAGTGAAAACAAAGGATCAGCTGTGCTGGTACCGCTGAAATACAAAATACTGCTGAATACAGTAAAAGATATGGTGCCGGCCAGCATTATTTTCCAGGAAGCTGTCTTTGTTACAATCAGGTAAATCGCTGCCAGGATAATCAAGACAGCACTAGTCTCGCCCCAGGAACCGCCAATTGTGCCAAAAATAAGCTGCAGGTAAGAGGCTGATCCCCCGCCGGCCTGTTGGGTGATCAAGGGCGTGGCGCTGGCAATCGCATCTACACCGCCATCATAACTAAAAAAACCGCCCGGCAGGCCTGTAAAGGGCATAGACCAGCGGCCAGTCAGATAAGCAGGAAATGATATGTAGACAAAACACCGTCCGACCAGGGCCGGATTAAAGACATTGCGGCCAAAACCGCCAAAGACTCCTTTACCAAAAAAAAGGCCAAAAGCTATGCCCAGGACAGCCACCCAATAGGGTGTGGCCGGCGGCAGTGTCAATACAAACAGGACACAGGAGACAAGTGCCGCTTCAGAGATCCGGGCAGTTTTACCGCTGACCAGGCGCATCGCCCCATACTCGACCAGGCAGCCGGCCAGACAGACAATTGCCAGCATGACCAGGACGCGCAACCCGAACAGATAGATCGCAAAAACACAGATCGGCACCAGGCTGTACAGGACCTTTTGCATCATTTTCTGCCTTAAAAAAAGTTTGCTGAGTTGAATACGAAGACCCCCCTTCAAGAGACGCGGGCTCTTGTTCCGCCCGCACTTAGCTCTTGCTAGTATGCCCAGTATAGCTCAGCAAACTGAGATAATGCAATGCAAAAAAATAACTTAAGCAGTCAGCTTTTGCAATAATTTCAATATTTCTTCAATTTTTTCTGCTTCTTTACCAGTTTCAAAGGCTTCCCGCACACAGCCTTCTAAATGGGCCTGCATAACCACCCGGCTGACTTTATCCAGTATGGCCATGGAGGCCAGGATCTGGTTATAGATATCCAGGCAATAACGGTCATCCTCAACCATCTTTAAAAGACCATCGAGCTGGCCCCGGGCAGTCTTGAGCAGGCGGTTGACCTGGGCAGGATCGGCTTTCATGAAAAAAGCCCCTTGCTCTCACTGATGGCTATTACATCATAGCCTGCCTCAGTCACAGCTCCGGTCAGCACTGCGTCACTGACAGGACTGTCCAGCCGCAGCTTGGCCTCCTGCTTTTTCAGGTTAACCTTGGCTGAAACACCAGCCAGCTCATTGAGAGCCTTTTCCACCCGGGCCTGGCAGTGAGCACAGGTCATGCCGGATATTTTTATAACTTTACGCATCTCGATCACTCTCTTTCCCGATTTTAAAATTATTTCACTTTGAAACGACGCAGGCGCAAGGCATTTGTCACAACACTGACTGAGCTCAAGCTCATGGCAGCAGCAGCAAACATGGGGTTTAAGGTCCAGCCCAGCAGCGGGAAAAAGACACCGGCAGCCAGGGGGATTCCCAGGGTGTTATAGAAGAACGCCCAGAA
>CAZZGG010000098.1:0-10080 GCA_964654125.1 uncultured Oscillospiraceae bacterium | reverse complement strand
GAAGAAGGAATGAAACATAAAAGTTTATAGCTTTTTATAAGTTTTCAGTAACGGTAAATAATATGAGAGCAATGACTGGACGGGAAAGAATCGGGAACATCCTGGCCCGCAAACCAGTGGACAGGATCGGGGTCTTTGAACATTTCTGGTCTGACACCCAGCCACATTGGCAAGCCAAGGGCTGGGTTGCACCCGGAGCAAAGCTCACGGAAGTGTTTGATTTTGATATGGATTCCAATTGGAGTTTCAACTTAGTGGCAGACCTTGACTTTGTCCCTGTCATTGTAGAAGAAACAGCAGAAACGGTCCTAAAACGAGATGGCAATGGCGCCCTGCTGCGCACCCACAAGCTGCATTCTGCCACTCCGGAGCATGTTGACTTTTTGGTCAAGGACCGGGCCACCTGGCTGGAACATGTCAAACCTTTATTGACTCCGGACCCACGCCGGATAAATTTTAGCGCCTACCGCCAGATGAAGGAGAGCTGCCGCAAAGCCAACCGTTTCTTTTGCTGGGGCGGCGTCAATGTTTTCGAACAGATGCACCCGGTCTGTGGGCATGAACACATGCTGGTTGGCATGGCCCTGGATCCGGACTGGGTCAAGGATATGGTGGACACCTATGCTAGTCTGACTGTGGCCTTGCAGGAGATCCTCTTTGCCCAGGAAGGTCCACCGGACGGTATTTTTTACTATGAGGACATGGGTTTTAAAGGGCGGCCTTTCATGTCACCAGCTATGTATGATGAGATCATCAAGCCGGGCCATAAAAAGACCATCGCCTACAATAAGTCCTTAGGGCTGCCAGTTATCATGCACTCTTGCGGCATGGTGGAAAAACTCTTGCCCGGCATGATCGATGCCGGCATTGATTGCTTGCAGGTGATTGAGGTCAAGGCTGGCATGGACCTGCTGAGGCTCTACCGGCAATATGGCGACCGGCTGTCTTTTTTTGGCGGCATGGACATCCGCGAGCTGTACAGCAATGACCTGGACCGGGTCGAACGTGAACTGGCCAGCAAGATACCTCTTGTCATGCAAAACTACGGCTATATCCTCCATTCTGACCATTCCATCCCGCCCACTGTTGATTATGCCACCTATCTGCATTTTAAAGAATACGGCTTGCAGCTGGGAACTTATCAATGAGCAGGCAGGGCAAGACCAATGCCATGCGCCTGTTAGATAAGGCAGGCCTGGCCTATGAGCTAAAAACCTATGCCTACGATCCAAGCGACCTGTCCGGCCTGAAAGCCGCTGCTGAGCTGCAGCTGCCGGCCTGCCAGGTCTATAAGACTATAGTTGCCAGAGGTGACAAAACTGGTCCGCTGGTCTTTTGCCTGCCTGTAGATATGTCAATCGATTTAAAAACAGCTGCCCGCCACAGCGGCAACAAACAGCTGGAGCTGATCGACAGTAAGGATCTAGTAGTTTTGACCGGTTATCAAAGGGGTGGCTGTTCGCCGTTGGCCCTCAAGAAAGCCTTCCCTATTTATTTTGAGCAGGCTATACTGGACCAGGCACAGGTTGCCATCAATGCTGGCCGGCGCGGCTGGCAGATCATCATTTTGCCCCAGGACCTGATCAACTGCCTGGGCGCTAGTGTGGCAGCATTTGCCCACAGGATATAAGGGGAGGCTTAAAATGCTCTTATCACCACGTCAGGTTCACCTTGACTTTCACACTTCAGAATTCATACCCCAAATCGGCCAACATTTCTCGCCAGAAAAATTTGCCGCAACAGCCCAGGCAGCCGCTGTCAGTTCCATGACAGTTTTTGCCCGCTGCCATCATGGCTGGCTCTACTATCCTTCTTTAGAATTCCCTGAGCTTGTCCATCCCCAGCTTGTTGCTAAAAACCTGCTGCTGGATCAGGTCCAAGCACTCCATGCAGTTGGCATCAAGGCCCCTGTCTACATCACTGTCCAGTGGGACTATCAGCAAGCCAACCGCCACCCGGAATGGTTGATCCGCAAAAAAGACGGCAGCCAGGAAGGTGGTCCTTTTACAGAGCCCGGCTTTTATCAGTCACTTTGTGTCAACACCCCCTACCGGGCATTTTTAGCTAAGCAGACGGCAGAAGTCTGCCAGCTGCTGGGCCAAGAATTGGATGGTATATTTTTCGATATCACTGGGATCAGGCCTTGCTGGTGTTCGGCCTGTCTGGCCTTAATGCGCGCACAAGGCCTTGATGTCAACGCTGATCTGGCTGTACGCAAATTTGCCAAAATGACCATGGATGCATTCAAACTGGAGATGACTGCACTAGTCCGGCAATACAGCCCTGACTGCACAATATTTTATAATGCCGGCCATGTCGGCCCCTGCAGCAAAGACAGTCAGGCCGCCTACAGTCATTTTGAGTTGGAAAGCCTGCCTTCCGGCGGCTGGGGCTACCTCCACTTCCCTGTTTCAGCCCGTTATGCCCGGGGCCTGGGCCTGGACTGCCTGGGGATGACCGGCAAATTCCATACCAGCTGGGGCGATTTCCACTCGCTGAAAAGTCAGGCCGCCCTGGAGTTTGAGTGCTTCCGCATGCTCAGTTTCGGTTTTGCCTGCTCAATCGGCGACCAGCTGGAACCAGATGGCAGTCTTAATACTGCCACCTATGATCTGATTGGCAGTGTCTACCAGCAACTGGCCAGGCTGGAGGCCTGGGCTCGACCCGCCAGGGCACTTGCTCAAGCGGCCGTCCTGACTGCAGAAGACCCGCTCTTTGAGCATGCGATCCCGGACAGCATCCTGGGCGCAGCTCAGCTGCTCGACGAACTGGCCCTCCAATATGACATTATTGACGAGATGATGGATTTTTCCAGTTACGAACTGCTCATCCTGCCGGATGACCTGATCTTGTCTGACCAGGGCCAGCATAAGCTGACAGATTATATCGCCGGTGGCGGTGCTGTGATCGCCTGCCAGGATGGCGGCCTCAACCAAAAAGGTGATTATCCGCCTGCTTTTGGCAGCAAAAAACTGGGCCGGCAAGAGCTCTACCCAGACTTCATCATTGCTACTGGCCCCTTGGCCCAGGATCTGGTGCAGGGCCAACCCTATGCGATCTATGAGCAAGGCAACCGCCTGGCAGCCACAAGCGGATCTGTTGTACTAGAAGCTGCCGCGCCCTACTTTGCCCGCCAGGGCAACCACTTCTGCTCGCACCGCTACACACCCTCAGCCAAGGGCGAGCTGCATCCGGTTGCCATTAAAGCAGGCAGGGTCCTGGTTTTTTCCCATCCTCTCTTCAGCCAATACCGCAACAATGCCCCTTACTGGTGCAAAACACTAATCGCAAATGCCATAAACAACCTGATCACACCCCTGGTCCAGCATAATGGTCCTTCAACTTTAACAGTCCAGCTCTTGGACCAGCCGCAGGAAAACCGCTATACCGTCCATCTGCTCAGCTATATCCCGGTGCGCAAGTCTGCCTCCATTGATATCATAGAAGAGCGCAGCCAGGTCCATAATCTAAAACTGCAGCTGCAGCTGCCCAGGCAGATCAAATCCGCCCGCCTGGTCCCGCAGGCCAGCCCGCTGGACTGGGACGGTGAAAATCTACTGGTCCCCTTAGTGGACGGGTTTACTGTCATTGAGCTAAACTACTAAAAAAACTGGACTCACTAGACTAAAGCCCCGGCTGCAGGAATGCAGCCGGGGCTTTGTGATGAACAATCAGTTAAAAAAGCTAGCCGTTTGATTTTTTACAAATTTACGCTAAGAGCACAGCTTCACCCTTATCGGCAGATTCTAGAGCAGCATCTAAAAGACGCATAACTTCCAGAGTGTCTTCTGGTGTCAAGCTAGCCTGGCCGGTCCGGAAAAAATCATTGATCAGACGCAGTTCTTCTGTGTAGATCATAGAGCTATCCACCACATAAGAGGCTACATCCTCTTTTTTGCGCAAGGTGCCGCCATATTTATAAACACCTTCAGTCAGCTCAACTATGCCCCGGCGCTGGTCGGGGTATTCTATTATCGTCACTACACCGCTGCTGTCACGCCGGGCATCTACCCGGACAGCTCCTCGGCCCATGATTTTTTGCAGCATTTCAAAGCAATGCACCCCATACCAGATGATGCCATCGCCTGCTGCCGGTATACCTAAAGGCCCATAAACAGTAGCCTGGTCCGGCTCAGGTACAGCCTGACAGGCAGTGCCCAGATCTGCTGCAAAGCGTAAGGAAGAAGCAGACATGAACGGTATCTTATGTTTTGCGGCCAGTTCAATGATTGCTTTGCCGTTTTCACATGTATCGGCCAAAGGTTTATCCAAAAATATAGGTTTACGTAAGGCAGCACATTTGGTGAAATACTCCAAATGCAGGGCCGGATCATTGATTTCAATCATGATCACATCGCAGTCCGCCACTGCTTCATCAAAATCTTCAGTGACCAAAACGCCCCAGGCTTCCAGCTGTTCACGCCGTTCCTTAAGCACCTTCTCATTTGTGAATGGAGTCAGGAAAGAAAGGCAGGTTTTTGCTCTCAGCCCTTCCACCCGCATCTGGGGCTGGCAGTCGGGCGCCTGCATCCGCCGGGGAAACTCGACCGAGTGGCTCGTATCAAGACCGATAATTGCGACATTTAATGGTTCCATCTTCTACCTCCGCTAAATGATTATTAAGGCTCTTGGCCTTTTGGTTATATTGTATACCATCTGGACTAAAGTGGGGGAAAATCATTTGCCTTTAAATTACAGCCAGATGCTCCAGCAGGATCTTGCTGCCGATCAGGATCAGGACCACGCCACCAATTAATTCAGCGTAACTGCCAAAACGCAAGCTGAGCCGGCCGCCAGCCAGGTAGCCAGCCAAAGATAAAACAAAGGTGACCAGGCCGATCAACAAAACTGCCGGCAGGATCTCCACATGCAAAAAGGCCAGCATCACTCCAGCCGCCAGAGCATCAACGCTGGTGGCGGCGGCCAGTAAAATAATCTCACCACTGCTGCAGCGCTGCTGCTTATCCAACTGGCAACTGTCTCCCCTGAAAAAGCCATAGATCATTTTACCACCGATCAGAAGCAGCAGGATAAAGATCAGCCAGTGGTCAAAAGCGGCAATGTATTGTTCAAACTGGCGGCCCAAAAAAAAGCCCATTAGGGGCATAAGTGCTTGAAAAAAGGCAAAAGAGCCAGACAAGGCCAAGGCCTGCTGCTGGGAGGAGTTCTTGTGGGCCAATCCTTTACATAAAGCTACAGCCATGGCATCCATCGATAAACCAAGTGCCAGCAGGATCAATTCAAAAAAGCCCATTCCAACCTCACAATTTAAAGGAGCGGTTTGCTCCAAAAAGCCAGCTGCGCGCTGGTCCTAGCGTCCTTGAGTATAGCTGTGCCTGCATTTTTAGTCAAACAGATGTTGCCCTACTCCTGGCTTTTACAGCATGGTATACTGGCAGTACTGATGACAAAGCCAAACTGAAAAGAGGATAATATGCGCAAGAACTCTCTGGATATCAAGTTTGATCTGGCTCGGCCTCCAGTACGGCAACGCTGGTTTTTGCGGCCTGTCACCTGGCTGATCAGTTTTCCGGTGGTCTGGTCCAAACGCCTTAAAGTGCATAAAAAGGACACCACAGGGCTAAAGCCGCCCTACCTTTTGCTTTGTACTCATATGGCCTTTGTTGATTTCATGGTGACAACTGCTGCTATTTTTCCCCACCGCGCCAATTATGTAGTGGCTATCGATGGCTTTATCGGCCGCGAATGGCTTTTGCGAAATGTAGGCGGGATCTGCAAACGCAAGTTCACCAATGATCTGTACATGATCAGGCATATCCGCCAGGTCATCAAAAACGGGGATGTACTGGCGCTTTATCCGGAGGCCCGCTATTCCCAATGCGGCACCACAGCTGTCCTGCCGGATTCATTAGGCAAGCTGGTCCGCCTGCTCAAGGTGCCTGTGGTTATGCTCAATATGCATGGCAATTATCTTTCTTCACCCTGCTGGAATTTAAAAAAACGTAAAGTCCGGCTGGAAGCGGATCTTAGCCAGATTATCACTGCTGCAGAGACTACTGCTTTGTCTGTTCCTCAAATCAATGAAAGAATCAGGCAGGCATTTTATTATGATGAGTATCACTGGTGGCAGGACAAAAAATTCCTGATCACCCATCCTGATAATGCTGCCGGTTTACACAAGATCCTTTACCAGTGCCCCAATTGTCTGGCTGAGCAACAGATGGACTCAGCCAGGACCAGCATCTGGTGTAATAACTGTCAGAAAAGCTGGACTTTGTTGCCGACAGGTTTCCTCAAAGCTGACAAGGGCGAGACCGAATTTGCGCATGTACCTAACTGGTATGAATTCTTGCGCCAGCAGGTACGCTCACAAATAGAGGCTGGCACATATTATGTCGTCGATGAAGTTGATGTCGATGCTCTGCCTAATGCCCGTGGCTATATCAACCTAGGCCCCGGCCAGCTGGTCCATGACATGAACGGTTTTTACCTGACAACAAAAGGCCGGGCGGGCCAGCCAGCAGTTCAGCTGCATAAAAGCCCGCTCAGCCTTTATTCTTGCCATATAGAGTATGATTACGATCAGCGCGGTGACTGCCTGGACTTATCCACTATGGATGACACTTATTACATTTATCCCCTTAATCTGAAAAATGTTGTGACCAAGCTGGCTCTAGCTACTGAAGAGCTCTACAGCTACCATGTGCGGCAGCAAAAAGAAAAAGCTTAAGTTCCCAGCAACAAGTCGCGGGCCATCATGAAGTCAAGATTTTGCATGACTGCCCGTTGAGCCCTGAGCAATGGCTTATCTTTTAGGCTGGCTGGAGTATAGTTTTGCACACAAAGACCGAAGCAAGAACCTAAGAAGGGGCCAATTGAGCGGTGCAGCTTACCTGGCTGGCCCATACAGATATGTAAAAAAGGCACCCCCAGCTCCCGACTGACTAGCACTGTCGATTTCATAGCTTCAGCTGCTTCGTCCTCATTAGTGACCCGCATGGCAATCTTGATAAAGTCAGCTCCGCGTCTTTCCAGTTCCTGCGTATGCTCCAGCAACTCTTCAGTTGTCATATAGACCCAGGTATGAGAGGAGAATAAGACTTCGCCGCCTGCTTCGTGAATTTTCTCTATCATGCGTTGCTGTTTGAGAATGGCAGCTTTGTCCCTGGTCAGCTCAAGCGGAGCCGGATCATACATGTCTCCCATCATGTCAACCATGGAGGCACCAGCTTTTACTGCCATGAGCTGTTCAGCCATGAGCTGGTCGTCATCTTTATCCTTGTTAGCGCGGTAGTTCATGGTGTAGAGAGGTTTATGGCCCAGGTAGCTGAATAATCGGCTGAGGCTTTCTTCATTAATAAACTCCTGCTGCATTTTTTCCATATGCAGCAAAAAACCATCTGCTCCATCATAGATTGAGTGCCTGATTGTACAGATCAGCTGGTCGATGTTAGCGTCACTTAGCGAAGCCAACAGCATCGGCATTTTTTCTTGTGAGAACAGTGGTTTTTTCATACTTTACTCCTTAGTTATTACGTATATGTATTTTATTCTTATATTTTTAGTCGCACTTCATGCTCAAAGTGCGGCCACCATCAATGATGTAATTCTGGCCCGTAATAAAATCTGCTTCCTTGCTAGCCAAGAAACTGACTAGGCTGGCAACTTCGCCCGGTTGACCCATCCGGCCCAAAAATGTAGTCGGTCCACCCCTGCCCACATCAATTGAGCCGGGGGACACACAGTTGACATTGATCTTATATTCAGCCACTTCCTGGGCCAAGGCTCTGGTGAAGGCTATCAAGGCTCCTTTTGAGGCAGAATAATCCACCATGTTGACTAGACCGTTAACCCCTGCAACGGAGCTGATATTGATGATCTTGCCACTCATGTGGCCAACCATCTTGCGTAAAACAGCCTGGGTGACAGACATCGTCCCGAGCAGGTTAATATCCATGACATAGCGCCAGGTTGCTGCACTGGCATCAATGAAACGGGTCCTTGGGTAGCTGCCATCTGGTTGCTGGTAATACACGGCTGCATTATTAACCAAAATATCAATCCGGCCAAACCTGGTAAAGACATCGTCAACTATCTCAACTATACGCTGACTGTCGCGGATATCCACCTCATACATTAAAGCTACACCAGCTGCGTCTTCGATCATCTGCAAAGTCTCCTGCAGACCGGATTGGTTATAATCCAGCAAAGCCAGTCTGGCACCTTTCCCGGCCAGCTGCAAAGCAATCTCCCGACCGATCCCACCGGCAGCGCCAGTTACAAGAGCAACTTTTTTAATCATTATGGGCACCTCTTCTCAATATCAAATGCAATAAATATCTTTTAATATTTTAAATTCTCAAAAATTACTCTTTTAATGAACCAATCATGACACCTTTTTCAAAATATTTTTGAACGAAAGGATATGCCATAAGCATTGGAGTCATAGCCACTACGATTAGTGAATACTTAAGTGTTTGTTGCAAAGTTTGTAAATGAGCCAACGCTTCAGGATCTAGCAAATCAGTATCAAAATCAGAGTTTATTAAAATTTGCCGCAAGAACATTTGGAGCGGATACAGCTCTCTTGAGTTAAGATAAAGAAAAGCATTGAAATAAGAATTCCAGTGGCCCGATACATACATCAAAGCCATAACAGCGATTATTGCTTTTGATAAGGGCAGGACGATCTTCAGAAAAATACCAATATCCGAATGCCCATCGATTTTTGCTGCTTCCATTAACTCATCTGGTATATTAGTCTGTAAAAATGTTTTGGCAACTATCATTGTATAGACACTTAGAGCTGATGGGATCAAGATTGCCCAAACAGTATTAATGAGATTTAAGTTCCGCATCAAAATATAGGATGGGATCATACCACCACTAAATATCATGGTAAAGGAAAAGAGAAATGTTATTATTCTACGCCCGCGCAAGTTTTGTCTTGCTAAAGGATACGCACAGATAAGAGTCATAAAAATAGCTATACCAGTACCAAAAAATGAGTAAAATATAGTATTGCGATAGCCTATCCAGATATATTTATAGTTAAGGATGTATTTATATCCAACAAAAGAAATATCAACAGGCCAAAGCCATACTTGGCCAGACAAGACAGCTTTTGCAGATGAGAAAGATGCTGAATAAATATAGATCAGGGGATAGAGAACAATTGCGACACAAAATGCTGCAAAGCTATAGCAAATTGCAATAAAAACTTTATCTTCTATTGTCCCTTTACGAGTAAATTTGTTTTTATTTGTTTTAGTCAACTCTATGTCGCTCCTTCACCACAAGCTACTATCGCTTATTTTTTTAGTTATCCAATTTACAGTAACAATAAAGGTAAAGTTTACAACTGAATTAAACAAACCAATTGCTGTTGCATATGAGAAGTCAGTGTTTCCACCAGAAGCAAGCCCTACTTTGTATACGTAGGTAGAAATAACCTCACTTACTGGTAGGTTAACACCATTTTGCATTAAAAACACTTTCTCAAAACCGATGGTCATTATACTGCCTGTTCTTAATATCAACATAATAACAATTGTTGGCAATATTACTGGTATATCAATATGAATTACTCGTTTGAAACGGTTAGCTCCATCAACAGTTGCAGCTTCATGAAGCGTAGGCGAAACACTCGATAGTGCTGCTAGATAAATAATCGAGCTCCAGCCAAATTCTTGCCAAACTCCAGACCATATGAAAAAGTGTCGAAAATTCTGTGGTTTGCTGAACAAGTCAGACGGATATGAGCCAGTTAAGCGTAAAACGAGGTTCCCATAAAAGCCACTTCTAGAACCAAAAAACTGGAACATTATACCAACTAGGATTATCACAGAAATAAAGTGAGGCAAAGTAATAATCGTTTGGGTCAGTGTCTTAAATCGCTTAGAAGGAATAACATTTAACAAAAGTGCTGTGATTATCGGGATAGGGAATGTAAAAATTAACGAATATAAAGAAAGAACCAAAGTGTTTTTCAAAGTTCTCACAAAATAATAATTTTTAAAAAATTTGATGAAGTTTGTCGCACCAACCCACTCGCTGCGAAAAATCCCATGACGGGCCTTATAATCTCTGAACGCTATTTGTAGTCCGTACATTGGGACA
>CAZZGG010000097.1:8218-10092 GCA_964654125.1 uncultured Oscillospiraceae bacterium | reverse complement strand
AGTCCTACTTGATGCCTAGTAGATATATGGCCAGGAAACTTAAAACAATACCTGCATAAGCTGGTTTTGAGATCTTCTCCTTGAGTAGAAGCCGGCTTAAAATAACCACTGACAAAATATTCAAAACACTCATGAAAGGGAAGAAGAAGGCCGACTGGAATCTGGTGATGAAAAACATATAGATCATATTAGTTATGTCTGTCATCAAGCCGGGGCTGGCCGTGAAAGCAAGAAACTTTTTATCTTTCAGCAGGCTCTTTTGCTGCTTCTTCCTGGTCAAGAGTAAATAAGGCAGACCTAAAAGGACAACCACCGCATTATAAATCATCAGATACTCTTTAACCAACCCGTCAAACTTGAGCATGTGTTCTTTCGTGAATATAACAGCTATACCGGCTGCCATAGTGCTGATACCAGCTAGTATTATCCATTTTAAAGTGACTTTTTTATTTTCGGCTTGGCCATCACTATAAGAACCTTGGTTAAAGAGGAATAAGACTATCACAAACAAGACCAAACCAAGGATCTGCCAGCTGCCAATAGCCTCATGCCAGAGAATCAGGCTGACAATAATAGGGATGATAGCTTGAAAACTATAAATTATATTGGTCAGCGAAGTTGGTCCCTCGTGCAGGGCTCTTAGCAAAAAGACATTGGAAACAAAAAAGAATAAGCCAAAGCAGACTGGAAAAAGGAAGACTTCAGGCCTGAAACTGTAGCCTGTCCAGGGTGGAATTAGAAAGAGAAAAAATAATTGAAAAGAAGAAAAGATGATGGTGAAGAAGATAGAATCATGAAAGCTCTTAATCCGATCCTTCTGAGCCATCTTCATCGCAATGGCATTCAGGCCACGTAAACTAGAAAAAACCAAGAACAATAAAATGTCCACCAATAAATCTCCTTCACTCAAGTCACCGATTCAAGCTCTAAGTATAACGGATAAACAGGCTAAAGCCTACTAGCTGCTCTTGAAAAAAATCTGCTGGTCAGGCATTATCTAAAAAGACACCTCTAGTGGCCTGTATTTCAAACCCCTGCAGAATAAAGGAGAAGCAGATGAAACTAATTTCCTGGAATATTGATTCTCTCAATGCAGCCCTAACAGCTGATTCAGCCAGAGCCAAACTAACCCGAGCAGTATTAGCCACAATCATCGACTGTGACCCCGATGTCCTAGCCCTCCAGGAAACCAAGCTGCCCGGTACTGGCCCCAGCAAGGCCCATCTGCAGCTTCTAACCGGGATGTTCCCGGCTTATCAGCTGGCTTGGACCAGTTCTAGAGAACCTGCCCGCAAAGGTTATGCGGGAACCATGGTCCTTTATAAAAACCATCTCCAACCCCAGATCACATATCCTGAAATAGGAGCACCCGTGACCATGGACCATGAAGGCCGAATTATCACCATGGAATTTACGGATTTCTACCTGACCCAGGTCTATACACCCAATGCTGGCGACCAGTTGGCCCGCCTGCCGGAACGGCAGATCTGGGATCGGAAGTATGCTGATTATCTGGCAGGACTGGACCAAAAAAAATATGTTCTAGCAGCAGGAGATTATAATGTTGCTCATCAGGAAATTGATCTGGCCCATCCTGACAGCAACAGAGGCACAGCTGGTTTTACTGATGAAGAAAGAGAAGGCTTCAGTCAGCTGCTGGCTAGGGGCTTCACTGATACCTTCCGTCATCTGCATGGTGATATAGAAGGAGTCTACAGCTGGTGGGCCCAAAGAGCCCGGACCAGTAAAATCAATAACTCTGGCTGGAGGATAGACTACTGGTTGGTCAGTGACCGGCTTAAAGATAGAGTAATCAGGTCCGAAATGCTTGATTCAGGCCCCCGTCAGGATCATACACCGATCCTGCTGGAAAT
>CAZZGG010000097.1:0-8118 GCA_964654125.1 uncultured Oscillospiraceae bacterium | reverse complement strand
CTGAAAACAATCTTTTCCAGCCCCTGTTCATCCAGCTGCCTATTGATAGCAAAAGTGGAGTTCCTGTAGCGAAAACCACCATAAGAATAATGCAAGCTGATCAGGTGGCCCGGCCTGTCATCAGGCAGGCTGGTATTTTGCCTGGCGGAGCAAGCTACAAATAGGAGCGGAAAAAGCAGCAGCATAAAAATCAGCCTCATTTGACCATTGCCCCTTTTTAGCATTTGTTCTCATAGACCCGTCTCCTGACCAGATTGCTGTAGCACTGGTAATCAGATCCGAAAATGCACTTATGCCAGATAAACAAAGCTAGACTGTCTTTAAGTCCAGCATAGCCAAAGGCAGGCCCTTTAGCAAGCTGCCTAAGCTTTATTCCGGGGGCTGGTCCGCAAGAATAGCAGCAGGAGCAGAGCCAAGCCTGCACTGGCAGCAGCTATCATAAAGGCAGGTGACATCAATGATATATCGTCAACAGCAAGATTTTTAAAGTAGCCGGCTATATAAGAGGATATAACAGCGCCGCTGCCAAAACCAAACAGGACCATGCCATAGATAGTTGCCATGTGTTCTGGGCCAAAAATATCTGCAGTCAGAGAAGGAAAGGTACTTAAGAAACCACCATAGAAAAAACCAATGAAACCGATCAAGATATAGAGGAAAAAGCCGTCTGATCGGTTGACTAGCAAAGAAAACAGAGCAGAACCGACCAAAAGCAACATAATGGTTGGTTTACGGCCCACTTTATCAGAAACCATGCCCCAAAAAAGCCGGCCCATAGAGTTAAAAAGAGAAAT
Source organism: uncultured Oscillospiraceae bacterium (assembly GCA_964654125.1). Classification (GTDB taxonomy): domain Bacteria; phylum Bacillota; class Clostridia; order Saccharofermentanales; family UBA5734; genus JAAYBY01. Next base: position 7,324 of record CAZZGG010000097.1, on the reverse strand, counting down.
CACTAAAACGCCAATCGTGGCAGTAGCAGCCATGCCTTTGGCTACAGCAATCGGCTTGGCAAAACCTATCATCATCAGGCCGCCCATGCTGGCCAACATCAAGGCTGCAGCTAAAGCATAAAACCTGTAATCACGCAGAGCCTGAGCTGGAGTGAAGCTCTTGGTGGCTTTAGCCGGCAAAGCCTGCTCAGGCAGCTGCGGGCTGGCTGCTTGGACAGGTGGATTTTTCAAAAACAAAGAGCCCACAGTACAAATCACAAAAAAGATCAGAGCTAAAATACGAAAAGCCATCGCCTCGCCTTGGCCAGATCCGCCAAAAGCAAGAATCAGTTTTTCTATGATCGGAGTGAAAATAACACCGCCAAAGCCCAGTGCAGAAACGATCAGGCCTGTGACTGCGCCTTTTTTCTCAGGAAACCACTTCTGGGCACAAGCAATTGTGGTTGAATAAGTAAAACCCATCCCGACACCACCCATTACTCCATAACTGAGCCAGAGCAGCCAGGGAACACTGGCTGTAACAAATGAAGCCAGTAAAAAGCCGGCGCTCATAATAAAGCCACCAATCATAACAATGCGGCCAGTGGGGTATTTCGTGGTCAGCTTACCCCCAGCTACACTGCCGATTGACAAGGTCGCCAGCAGGAGGGAAAAACTAAGGCTGGCTGCTGCATTGTCACCAGCAAAAATACTGTTGGCGATACCGGTTTGGAAAACACTCCAGATATAAGCTGTACCTAAGCAGAGCTGGATAGCAATGGAAGCTGCAATCGGGGCAATTTTCTGTGAAGTCTTCATAAATACCTCCCAAAGACTAAGCATAATAAGGTCTAGCACTTGTGCTGCTTATGCAAGCAAGACCAGCCAATTATACCCGAAGAAAAGGCTTTCGTCAGGAGGCAAAAAATTTACCTTCTTTGCTGTCTGCCCAGCTGGCACTACTGTTATAATGGTGAGTAGGTAAAAAATGCAGCATCAGATATATGATGACTATTTTGAATATGAACAGTGAGTAGAGTATGACTAAGAATAAATTGCAGATCAAGCAGCTGGCCATAATAGGTATGGGTGCCCTGGGCATGATGTATGCCGAGCTGATTAAGCGGGCAAAAGTAAATTGCCAGGTTAGCTTTGTGATGGATCCGGAGCGCTATCAGCAAAATAAGGACTGTACTTTTACAGTCAATGGCCAGGAGCAGGACTTTAAGCTGCAGGTTGCCAGCTCTGCCCTGGCGCCTGACCTTTTAATCCTAGCCACAAAATACGCTGGTCTTGCAGCGGCTCTTGACCTGGCTGAGCAATTTATTGGCAAGGATACCATAATTATCTCCGTCTTGAATGGAATCAGCAGTGAAGAGATAATCGCCAAAAGGTTTGGCTGGCAGCAGGTGCTGGGCTGTGTGGCGATAGGTATGGATGCAGTGCGAGAGGGTTCAGCTGTCAGCTACACCAAGCCAGGCCGTTTACAGATTGGCCTTTTCCAGGCGCAACAGATAGATATTCTGACAGCCTTAAACAGCTTTTTAGCAACTGCCGGCCTGGCCCACACGATTGAAAAGGACATCCGCCAGGCTCTCTGGGCCAAGTTTTTGCTTAATGTCGGCATCAATCAGGCCTGTATGGTCTATGAGACGACTTATGGTGGGGCTTTCCAGCTTACAGAGGTCTATCAGGCCATGATCAAGGCTATGCAGGAAGTGATCCTGATCGCAGAAAAGGAAGGTGTTAATCTGACAGAAGCTGATCTGGAAAAAAGTCTAGCTATCTTGCAAACCTTAAATCCGGACGGCTATCCTTCTATGCGCCAGGATGCCCTGGCCCGGCGTCCTTCTGAAGTTGAGCTGTTTGCCGGTACAGTGCTGAAAATTGCTGCCCGCCATCAACTGGCAGTGCCTGTCAACCGTTATTTTTATGAAAAGATTCAGCAGATGGAAGCAAGCTATCAAACGAAGCCAGAGCTGGACTTTGAGAATATTTTGTGAGGAGTAAAGATATGCAGGTTGAAGAAGCAAAAAGAACATTGCCGGTAATCAGTCAAGTGGATATCTGTGTGATTGGCGGCAGCTGCACAGGGGTTTTTGCCGCAGTCCGGGCGGCCCGGCTGGGTGCCCGGGTAGCCCTGGTTGAAAAACTCAACTGCTTTGGTGGAACTGCCACTGCCGGCCTGGTCAATGTCTGGCACAGCCTGCTTGATATGTCCGGCAAAAACCAAATAATCGGTGGTCTGACCCAGGAGACAATCACTAGGCTGGACCAGGCGGGTGGCTGCCAGCGCACAGCCAGCCGCAAAGCCGCTTATCAGCTTGACACCGAGCTGCTCAAGATCGAATTGGACCGCCTGGTGCTGGAAAATGATCTGGAAGCATTTTTACACACTAACTACTCGGCGCCTTATGTGGTTGATGGCCAGCTGCGTGGTGTTATTATTGAAAATAAAGACGGCCGTCAAGTCATTCTGGCCCGCTTCTTTATAGATGCATCAGGGGATGGCGACCTGGCCTACCATCTGGGCCTGGCCAGCTATGAACACAGCAATAAGCAACCGCCTACACCGGCCTTTAAATTGTATGGCGATCTAACTGGTGTTAATGTGGCCGGGCTCTTGCAAGAACATGGGCAAAAGTTTGGCCTGCCGGATGACTGGGGCTGGGGCGGTCCCATTCCAGCTATGCCCCAGCTCTCTTTCCGGGCCGACACGCATGTTTTTGCAGTTGACTGTGCCAGTGCAGCTGACCTGACCCGGGCTGAGATCGAAGGACGCCGCCAGATGCAGGCAGTCGTTGACCTGCTCAACAGCCATGCCGGCAAGCCGGCTGGAAGCTTTCGCATAGCGGCAATGTCCTCGCTGCTGGGTATTCGTGAAAGCAGACACTTCAGCAGTGATTTTCGCCTGAACAAAGATGACCTCTTGTACGGTGTTTCCTATCCGGATACAATTGCTTGTGGCACCTATCCAGTAGATATCCACCATGCCGACAATGCCGGCATCACTTTCCGCTATCTGGACGGCAGTGAAATGGTCCGCCATGACAGGACCACACCAGCTGAAAAAAGAATGTGGCGTACAGATGGCGGCTTTGCTGAATACTATCAGATACCCCTACGCAGCCTGGTGCAAAGAGAATTACCCAACCTGATCACAGCCGGCCGCATGATCGATGCTGATCCGGACGCTTTTGGAGCTGTCCGGGTCATGGTTAACCTTAATCAAGTGGGCGAAGCTGCTGGAGTGGCAGCTTATCTGGCGGTCCAGGAAAATCAGCCTGTCTGGCAGCTGGATGCTGCAAAGGTCAGGCAATTGCTCAAGCAAGGTGGGTCCTTACTGCCCGATTAAGCAAAATGACCTTGCTTTGACATAAACAAGGCTACTGTGGATTCCTAGCAAAGTGAGGTGGTTGGTTTGGCCTTCCCTAAAATCTATCTAGCAATTGATAATTGTTTTGCCAAAAAACGATGGACAGAACCAGCTCAATGGTGTGCAATAATTTCTGACCTGGGCATTAAATACGTTGAAGCCAGTGCCGATACAGAGCTTGACCCTTTGTATATGGGACCAGAGTATTTGGCTGACTGGGTCTGGCAAGTGGAAGCTGCCACTCAAAAACACGGACTTGTACTGGCTAACCTTTACTCGGGTCACGGCACATACTCAACCCTGGGCTTAACTCATACGGACCCGCGGGTCAGGCGCAGGATCATCGATAAGTGGTTTAAGCCCATGATCCGTTTGGCCAGCAGGCTGAAAGCTGGACTGGGATTTTTCGCCCATGCCTTTCCCCAGAGAGTGTTAAATGACGCCAGCTCTTATCAGGCCTATGTTGAGATTTTGGAAACTGGCTTGATTGAACTGAATCAATATGCAGCAGAAGAAGGCTGCAAGGCACTATCACTTGAGCAAATGTACTCACCGCACCAATATCCCTGGACAATTGAGCAAACAGAGAACTTGCTTGCCAAGGTGAGCTCTGCCAGTAATTATCCATTTTACTTCACAGAGGATCTTGGCCATCATCATATGAAGTTTTGTCGTCCGAGCAGGGCAGAGCTGATGAACTACCAGTGGGGTAAAGGAGAAAGCATCTGGTTAGGCAGTGAGAAGGCATACAGCATAGCCAAGAATGCCCAAGCCGGCTGGTTAAAAGAACTGGAAGCTGAAATGGATGCTCAAGCTCATTTGTTTGCCACTAGAGACGATGGGGACTGTTATGCTTGGTTAAAGCGTTTAGGTCGCTATGCAAACATTATCCATTTGCAACAGACAGATGGCTCCCACTCCAAGCATCTAGCTTTTACCAAGGTAAATAATGAAATGGGTATTATCAGCCCAGCCAAACTCTTGCAGGCACTCTACCTTTCCTTTAAAAACCCGCCTGATAGCAAGCTGCCAGCAGCAAGTGAAGAGATCTACTTGACCTTGGAAATATTTGCTGCAACTACAGACATTGCCTATGACATCCTGAAAGACCAGCGTGAATCTATCGCGTACTTCCGTCAATTTGTGCCTGAGGACGGCCTGCCACTGGATGAACTGGTGAGGCGGCTTTCAAGGCCTCTACTAACCAAATGAGCTGGCGTGATTAATGGCCACTTATTGTCCTAACAAACAACTCGGCAATGGTCGGATCAAATTGTGTGCCTGCATTTGCGGTAATTTCTTGCAAGGCTGCTTCTTTTGATAAAGCCTTGCGGTAGATACGATTTTCTGTCATGGCATCATATGCATCAGCCAGGGCAAGAACTCTAGCAACCAAAGGAATCTCTTCTCCTGCCAGGCCTTGCGGATAGCCTCTGCCATCCCAGCGTTCATGATGGTGCAGGATATATTTAGCAATATGTTCCAACCGCGGGGTGGCCATGGCTATGCGGTAACCTATTTCGGGATGCTGCTTCATGTCTTCCCATTCCTCTTTACATAGTTTTCCGGGTTTGTTGAGGATCCGATTATCAATCCCGATCTTGCCAATATCGTGGAGTTTCGATAGAAGCTGCAAATCGTCTAGATCCTTTTGGCCTAAACCAAGTTGCTTGCCAATAATCTGGCAAATCCGGCCCAGTCTTTGGCCATGTTCTTCTGTTTCCTGGCTTTTGGCATAAAGCGTGGCCATGATAGAGGACACAATTGCCGAATGGATACTGTTTTGCTTGAGCAGTTTTTTACCTCTTAAAGCTTCCTCAGCAACCATTATCGTTTCAGCAATACTCTGGGCATCTGTATACTTGCTGCCAAGGCCGATTGATAAACTAATTTCATAGAGATACTCCAACCTGCTCTGGTTAAAGCCATCTACTGTGGCCAGGATATCCTGGGTGATCTGCTTGGCAGCTTTCTCGTCAGTGTTTGGTAAAAGCAACATGAATTCACCACCACTCATCCGCCCCAGAGTATCATTTTCGCGGCAGCAGCTCTGGATCAATTTAGCTGTTTCTGCAAGCAATCTGTCGCCTTCTGCATGCCCATAAGCACCATTGATCATGCGCAAGCCATCAACATCACAAATAAGAATCGATAAAGGCCAGTATTCCGGCTGGTCCAGAAGCTTTTTTGCCTGATCCAGATAATTGCGATTGTAAAGTCCCGTTAGAAAATCATGCTCGCGCAGATAATTTATCTGTTGTTCCTTCATTTTCTGATCAGAAATATCCAAGATAATCCCTTCTAAAGCTGTAACATCACCTTTAGTATCATAGATGCCCTGGCCCAGCTCCAGGACCCATTTGCGCTCTCCAAACCTGGTGATTATCTCATACTCATGACTGTATTTTTCTTGCTGAGCCAAGCTTCTGGTCCATTCGTCCCACAATACATCACGGTATTCAGCAGAGATGATTTCAGAAAAAGCAATGACGCGGTTTTCGATAAGATCGTCTGGTTTATAACCAGTCAAGACTTCGCTGCCAGCTGAGACAAATTCCATTGTCCATAAACGATCAAATTTGCAGCGATAAGCCATACCAGGCAAGTGAGAGATGAGTACTGACTTGCTCCGTTCGCTTTCTTCGAGTGCCTCTTCTGATTCTTTGCGGCCAGAAATATCCTCTAGCAAACAAAGATACATGGAGTCATAAAGTGGGCTGCCGGAAAAATCAGCCACTTTTATATTTGTCCAGACCAGAGAGCCATCTGGCTGTATCAGGCGTTTCTCCAGTGAATAAGAGGAAATTTCACCTTGAGTAAAACGTTCGAACTGAGGCAGTTCGGCAGCTAAATCAGCCGGATGGGTGAATTCAGGCCAGCTAGTGTGCGCTAAATCTGCTATATTGCGCCCGAGGATGGCCTCTGCCATGGGGTTGATACTGATATATTCAGCATGCAATTTACTGCTTTTGCTGCCTTGTAAAATTACTCCAATCGGCGCTTGTTCAAAAATACCACGATATAGGGCTTCCTGCATAGCTAACATTTTGTTCTTTTGCCAGAGATGAGCCAAGGTAATGACAAGAAAAAACAAGCAGACAACGATTATGATATCGGGAATCATTCTTTGCCAGACCTTGGCATTCCATTTGCGGGCAGAATAGCTCAGCCCTAGGATAGCAACGATCTGGCTATCATCAGAAGATGGTAGAGGGACCAGGGCCCTGATCCAGGTACCCCATTGGTTTTTGATCGGTTTTGTCAGGATGCTTTGCCTTGAGACAAAGGGCATCCAGCCCGAGTCCTGCAGCTCTTCAGTAAAATTTTCCAATGGAGAGAAGTTGGGATTATCGGCTAGGTTGGAATCGACCAAAACAATCATTTCTCCGTCCTGCCTGCCAACTAGGTAGACATAATGAATCAGGCTTGTTCTCTCAACAAGCCGGGCTAATTTTTCTTTAATTAGATTGTATTCTGTTAAATCCTGATTCCGTCTGCTTTCATCTAACCCCGCTATATGGCTGACAGGTAGAAGAGTTTCTATAGTTTCAGCCTGCTTGATCGCCTCTGTCGCAAACATGAGCTGATATCTGGTCCAAGCCACGAAAAGATATGCTCCGCCCAAGATGGCAACAACTAAGCTGATTGAGATCAATTGCAGGATCTTCTGCTTTTGTCTACTCTCAGGTGCTGGATAAAATGGAGTTGCTTTTTTATTTTTCATTATCTACCTGCTATAAAATCCCTCTAATCATCGCCGGAGCGTATGTTACTGCCTACCCGCGTTTATAATACGCTGTCAGATGTTTTTCAAAGTTACGTGCGGTACAGATTCCTGGGGAAAAAGAATCTGGTCAAGATTGGGCAGATTTGGCTGCTGAGCAGCAAGGCTGGTTAGATCGCTAAATTATTCTTGGCTTTTTTCGAATACATAAGTGACTTGATGCTATAAGAGCTGTATAATGTAGG
>CAZZGG010000096.1:0-10128 GCA_964654125.1 uncultured Oscillospiraceae bacterium | reverse complement strand
GGCCTGGTCCTGGCTTCAATCATGAAATTAAAACAGATCTGTAACCATCCGGACCAATATCTGGGCCAGTCTGCCTACAAAGAAACTGAAAGCGGCAAATTTGCCCGTCTGGCTGAAATCTGCAGCACTATCCGGGAAAAAAGGGAAAGGGTTTTAGTTTTCACACAATTTCGGGAAATCACAGCAGCGTTGGAAGATTTCCTGACCAGCATATTTGGCCAACCTGGCCTGGTCCTGCATGGCGGCACAACCGTGGCCAAACGTAAGCAGATTGTTGCCAGATTCCAGGGTGAGGACTATGTGCCCTTTTTGATCCTTTCACTAAAAGCCGGCGGTGTCGGCCTTAACCTGACCTCGGCCAGCCATGTGATCCACTTTGACCGCTGGTGGAACCCGGCCGTGGAAAACCAGGCTACAGACAGGGCCTTCAGGATTGGCCAGAAGAAGAATGTCATCGTGCATAAATTCATTACGAGCGGTACAATTGAAGAAAAGATTGACCAGATGATTGAAGGTAAGATCGGCCTGGCCCAAAGTATAATTCCAGAAAAACAAGAAGCCTGGCTGACCGAAATGAATAATGAAGAGCTTTTTTCGCTCTTGAGCCTGGATTGAAAGGTATGAAAACTATGAGTGGATGGTATGGAAGAGAATATGTGCCGGTTTCTGTCAAAAAAGAACGGGCTGCCAAAAACATTGCCAAGCTGCGCAAGAAGAATCCTAATATTGCCCCGATTGTGCTAGAAGGGCGCAAGTTGGCCCGCACCTGGTGGGGGATCGCCTGGAACGAAAACCTGGAGCGCTATGCTGATTATGCCAACCGGATTGAACGCGGACGCAGCTATATCCGCCATGGTGCTGTGCTTGATCTGCAGATAGAGCCAGGTCTGGTCAAGGCCTTGGTGCAGGGATCGCGCGTGACACCCTATAAGGTGGAGATCAGTATTAAACCGCTCAAGGGATCGGCCTGGGAAAAAGTTGTCGCCACCTGCAGTGGTTCGATCAGCTCCTTAGAGGAGCTGGTCAGCGGTAAGTTCCCCAAGGACCTGGCAGACCTTTTTACCAAGGAAGGCGATGGCCTTTTTCCGACACCACGGGAAATTGGCCTTGGCTGCAGTTGTCCTGACTGGGCCAGCATGTGCAAGCATGTGGCAGCAGCCCTTTATGGTGTCGGCGCCCGCCTTGATGAAGACCCGACCCTGTTTTTTGTCCTGCGCCAGATTGATATCAATGACCTGATCAGCGACACCTTGATCCAGACATCCGATGCCATGCTGGAAAAAGCCGAAGCAGCCAGTGGCCGCAGCCTGGCCACTGATGATTTAGCTGGCCTATTTAATATCGACCTGGCAGACCCGGTGGACGAAATAGAAGCCATGCCAGCTCCCAAAAAGCGGGGCCGGCCACCCAAGGCCAAAGAGCCTGAAGCTAAAGAACCGGTCAAGCCTGTGGTGGAGAAAAGCAAAGAAGCCGAAGTAGAGCCGGCCCCCAAAAAACGCGGCCGGCCACCCAAGGCCAAGGAACCTGAAGCCAAAGAGCCGGTCAAGGCTGTGGTGGAGAAAAGCAAAGAGGAGAAAAGCGAGGCTAAGCCAGCCCCTCCAAAACGGGGCCGGCCACCCAAGGCCAAAGAGCCTGAGGCCAAAGAACTGGTCAAGGCTGTAGCTGCGGCAAATGAAGATATTGAGGCAAAACCAGCTCCAAAAAAGAGAGGAAGACCACCCAAAGCTAAAGCAGCTGAAAACCAAAAGCAAGATTAGAACACATCTGGAGGATGAAGATGGAAAAGATCAGTCTGGGATTTGTTGGATTAGGCGGCCGGGGCCGGGGCCTTTTGGGCCTGCTCTGTGAGATGGACGATGTCCACATTGAAGCTATCTGCGATTTGCGTCAAGATCTGCTGGATCAGGGTGCGGCTATTGTCAAGGAAAAAACAGGGCGTGATGTGCCTTGTTTTACAGAGTATGGCCAGATGCTGGAAATTGGTGCCATCCAGGGTGTTGTTATAGGCACTTCCTGGGTGACCCATATCAAGCTGGCTATCGAGGCCATGCAGGCTGGCAAGTATGCCGCCTTTGAGGTTGGCGGAGCAACATCGATTGAAGAGTGCTGGCGTCTGGTCAGGACCCGGGAAGAGACTGGTGTCCCTTGCATGATGCTGGAAAACTGCTGTTATGGCAGAACTGAAATGGCTCTTTTAAATATGATTCGGCAGGATGTTTTTGGTGAGCTGATCCATATGCGGGGCGCTTATGGGCATAATCTCAGTAATAGCCTGATCCGCAATATAGAAAGAAACCATTACCGCCACCACCATTACCACCATCGCAGCGGAGATAACTACCCCACCCATGCTTTGGGACCGATCTGCAATATGCTGGGGATTAACCGTGGCAACCGCATGCTGACCTTGACTGCAACTGCCTCCAAGGCGCGCGGCCTGCACCACAGGGCCCTGGCTGAAAAGGGTGCCGGCTCCAAAGAAGCAGCCTGGACCTGGCAAAGCGGTGATATCATCACGACAGTGATTAAGTGCGCCCATGGCGAAACTATCCTCTTGACCCTGGACACCTGTCTGCCCCGGCCTTATTCACGCCAGCTTTATGTCCAAGGTGTGCACGGCCTTTATATGGAAGATGGCAATCAGATCTATATTGAAGACAGCAGCCCTGAATTTGATGTCTGGGAATCATTTGCGCCCTATCTGGAAAAATACGATCATCCGCTCTGGCAGTGGTTTGCCCAAGAAGGAGTCAAGGGTGGCCATGGTGGTATGGATTATCTGGTCCTGCGTTCATTTGTGGAAAGCATCCGGGACGGGCGCGACACCCCGATTGATGCCTATGACTCAGCTGCCTGGATGAGCATCACCTGTTTGTCGGAGGATTCAGTGGCCATGGGCAGCCTGCCCGTACCGATTCCTGATTTCACTAATGGCTACTGGATAGACCGGTCGCCGGACCCGGCCTGCCGCTATTCACTCGATATCATTCATGATGATTTGTTTTAGTTAGGTGATCTGGAAAGGAGCTTGCTTGTATGGAGAATAAATGGCAGTATCCAGCTTTTCCGGAGCTGGACAGGATTGTTGCCGGACTGAAAGAATATGCCCGTTTGAAGTATGAGTATGGCGCCGCTGCAGCTGCCATTGAAAATATCCTAACCCGCCTGGAGGATGATGCCAGATCCGCTCTGGCCAGTATCAAGAACCTGCCTGAAGATGCCGCTTTAGCAGCCAATGAACCGGACCAGCTGGAGGCGATCCAACTACTGCGGCCCAGGGGAGAAAGACAGCTCTGGCCAGTCTTTTTGGAAAAAGTCTATGCTGAGCGCCTGGCTGGAGCGCTTTTTGGCCGCATGGCCGGCTGCATCCTAGGGGCGGCAGTTGAGTTCTGGCCAGTCGAAGAGATGGAAAATTGGGCAGCCTGGCTGGGTGATCCTTTCCCGCCGCTTGACTACTGGTCGCAAAGCCGTCATCCCAACAGGATCCACTATGGCCTAAATCCCGACCACGCCTATAGCAAGGCCGGACTGGATGGGGTCCCTGTCGATGATGATATCGCCTACACCCTGTTGGGGCTCTTGATCGCCGAGGAATATGGCTTTTCTTTCAGCAGAAATGATGTCGCGGCCAGCTGGCTCAAGTTCTTGCCCTTGGCCTACACAGCTGAAGCTGTCACTTTAGAAAACCTGCGCCAGGGCCTGGCGGCAGACCAGGCCGGGGCTGTGGATAATCCTTTTGTCCAGTGGATCGGGGCTGATATCCGCAGTGATCCCTGGGGCTACCTGGCACCGGGCCTGCCGGAAAAAGCGGCCGCTATGGCCTACCATGATGCCAGCTTGAGCCATCGGCGTAACGGTGTTTACGGAGCTATGTATTTTTCAGCTGTCATCGCTGCGGCTTTTGCCTGTGATGATGCGGTGACCGCCCTGAAGCTGGGACTTAATGAAATCCCCCAGGAATGCCGCTTGGCTCAAGATATCCGCTGGGCCTTAAAGACAGGTCCCAATATCAAGGACTACAAGGAGGCCCATGCAGCTGCTGGGCAATACTTTGGCGACATGAGTGGTGTCCATACCAACTTAAATGCCTGCCTGACCATCTTTGGCCTCATGATCGGCGGCAATGACTTCACCCGTTCTATCGGCGAGACTGTGGCCATGGGCTATGATAACGACTGCACTGCTGCCACAGTGGGCAGCATTTGGGGGGCTGTTTATGGTAAGGCTGCCATTTTGCCCCACTGGTATGAGCCCTTTAAAAATAAGATCCATTCTTACCTGATCGGCCAGCCCTCTTTTGCCATAGATGATGTCCTGGCCCGTTTCACCAAGTTGGCCAGGCAGCAGTTTGCTTAAAAGAGGAGCAGCTCATGCGAAATTTATTTTCTTTTTCGGAAAAAGTTGTCGTTGTCACAGGCGGAGCCGGTTATCTAGGCCGAGCTCTAGTCGAGGGCTTTTTAGCCCATGATGCCAAGGTGATCCTAGCTGACCTGGCGCCTGCCCTGACAGGACTAGCCGATTGGGCAAAAGACAGGCCAAATCTGCACTTGCTACCAGCTGATCTGTCTGATAGCTCTGCGATCTGCGCCATGTTGTCTCAAGGTGCGGCAATCTGGGATGGACTGGATGTGCTAGTTAATTGTGCTTTTTATGGTGCAGCTAGCCCTTTGGAAGAAATGACAGATGAAGAGTGGCAGCTGGGCCTGGACGGTGCAGTGGGTACAGCTTTTCGCTGTACCCGGGAGGTGCTGCCTTTTTTCCAAAAGAAGGGCTCAGGTGCAATTGTTAATTTTGCTTCCATGTATGGTCTGGTCTCGCCCGATCCACGTATCTATGGCGCTAGCGGTCAGAATAATCCAGCCAACTATGGTGCCGGCAAGGCAGCTGTCATCCAGTTGACCAGATATAGTGCAGCTCATTTGGCTAAGTATAATATCCGGGTCAACTGTGTGACTCCTGGTCCTTTCCCCGACCCGGCCAAAAACCCGCCCGCTGACTTTTTGGCTGAATTGAGCCGAAAAACCATGTTGGGGCGGGTTGGTGAAGCAGAAGAGATTGTTGGTGCAGTTCTTTATCTGGCATCTGCTGCGGCCAGCTTCACTACCGGCAGCAATCTGGTGGTTGATGGTGGCTGGACTGCCTGGTGATCTAGATACAGGTGTAGCCGCCGTCGACCGGGATGGAAAGACCGGTCAGATAGGCTGAGGCATCTGAAGCTAAAAAGAGCAAGGGTCCTTTGATATCATCATTATTAGCCAGGCGGCCCAGCTGGGTGTGCCGGGCATAATTTTGCTTGAATAGGGGTGGGGTCCGGTCTGATTCCAGGCCGCCGGGGCAAAGAGAATTGACCCGGATGCCAAAGCGGCCATAATAGCTGGCAGCATGCCTGGTCCAGGCCAAAAGACCTGATTTATTCAGGGCATAATCATGCGCATGCGCGCCTGCTGCCATGCCGGGTTCGCCATCGTAATTATGTTTTTCCACGCCAATCATGCCCATCATGGAACCAATGTTGATGATGGAACCGCTTTTTTGCCTGATCATCTGTTCGCCAACCAGCTGATTGAGGTGCAAAAGACCGCCTGAGTTGACCTTGACCGACCAGGCCAGGGCTTCTTCGGTCTGGAACCAGCCGCTGCCACCTTTGGCCAGAACACGACTGGCATTGACAAATATATCAATCCGGCCCGCTTCTTTTATCACGCTGTTGACCAGCTCCTTGATTGAAGCGGGATCTTCTTGCCGGAAGGGCAATACTGTGACATCACCGCCGCGCTCGGCCAGCTCCTGGGCAAACTCCAGGGCTGGTTCCACAGAATGGCTGGCCAAAAATAGCCGGGCTCCCGCATCGACCAGGGCGATGGAGCAGCTCTTGCCGTACATGACCCGGCCACCGGTGATCAGGGCCACCTTGCCCTTTAAAGAGAAAAGTTCAAGTGTATGCATGGTTAGCCCTCCTACTTGGCCGTGTAACCGCCATCGACCGGGATGGTGGTGCCCGTTATATAACTGGCTGCATCAGAGGCCAGGAATAAAACCGGTCCCTGGATATCGACTGGTTCAGCCATTCGCTTTAAATGGGAGTGGCGGATGAAGCCGGCCGCAAAATCATCCGGTTTAGTATCTTTTTTAGGTGCTAAGGCCAGACAGTTGCAACGCACATTGCTTTCGCCTAAAAATCCAGCTGCCTGGCGGGTGTAGTTGACCAGGGAGCCTTTGACAAAGCCATAGGTCAGGGAAAAATCGTGTTCGAACAGGTCAGGGTCCTGGTAGAGATTAACATCACAGCCGACCAGGGCAGTGTAATCGGTGATGAAGATGACAGAGCCTTTTTTTTGCTCTGCCATCAGCTGGCCGATGGCCTGGCAGGTCAGCATCAGGCCCAGCTGGTTTTTTTCCAGGTCAGCTATGATTTCAGCATAGGAAATATCCCAGCCCTGATGCAGGCTGTCTGTGGCATTTTCAATGAAGATATCCAAGGCGCCGCACTGGGCCTTGATCCAGTCCGCCAGCTGCCTGGCAGCAGCAGCTGTGCCGGGCTGATAAAGAAATGTAGCGGCTGGTTCAAGGCCTTGTTTTTCTAACTGCTGGCTTAAATCGGCTAGAGCGGCCGGATCAGCATCCGCTAGGTAAAGGCTGGTGCCGGCCTGGGCTAGACCAGTGGCTATCTCTAAGGCATAAGCGCCGGCACCATTCAGCAGGGCAGTTTTTTGTGAAAGATCAAAAAGGCGGGATGACTGCATATGATTAGCTCCTTATTGTTTGCTAGCGCTCCTTGATTTCAGAAAGCAATACCTTGCGGCCGCCTTCAGCCAGGCTGATGCTGCCGCCAATGACCAGCTTCATCAGTTCAATGGTTTCACTGAAGGGGAAAGGCTCTTGACCAGTCCGCAGGTAGTGGACAAAAAGATCAAGTTGCTTTTTGAAGGAATAATATGAATCAGTATCTGTGATCACTTTGCTGTCGATTGAACCAATCAAGAGGGTTTTACCAAAAGCGCCCAGCATGCCAGCTGACAGTGGTATCTGCACATCACAGCCGGACTGATGCATGATATGGATCATATTGCGTTCAGCCGTGCCGGTATTTTGGATGGAAACAAAACCCTCACCCAGCAGGGGATACATGCCTTCTAGAGCGTGGATACCGTAGGTTTCCCATTTTTTACACATGGGCTGGCAGATATACATCAGCCGGCCGATTTCATAATGGTTTTTGTAGAAAGGTTCCATTGCTTTGACATAGCGCATGGAGGATGAAGAAATAAAATTGTGGCCGGCATCTTTCCAGGCCACAAAGGTGCGCAGGTCCTCTGCATTGTCGACCAAAGGCTTGTCAATAAAAAGGGGCAGACCGGCCTCAATAAAGGGGCGGCAGCGTTCAACATGCTCTGAGCCGATGTCTGTGGCACAGATGACAGCATCCACCTGGCTGATCATGTCCTCAGGCTTATCCACTACATTGTCGATCAGTGCACAACGGGCCACATCTTCAGCATCGCGCCGGTCATTACAGTAAACATGGGAGATCTTAGCTCCAGGGATGCCGATGGTGTGGTCCGGCTGTTTATTGAGATAGCTAGGAATACCAGGGAAAGGGCACTGGTCCATGTGTTTTTTATCATAGCCGTTGAACATGGCGCTCCAGGAATAAGGATGGCCATTGCCCTCTGTCATACCGATAATACCCAGTTTCAGCTGCTTTTCGCCCAGGGGCCATTGCTTTTTCATGAATTACACCTCCTAAAAAATAAATGATCAATCAAGTATTAGAATTTAATTCTCTAATCAGATGTTTTTCCAACAGGGCTCTTAATTGTGCCTCCTGTTTCTGTTCTATGAAAGTGATAATCTGCAAATGTTCGTTGATAATTCGATTGGCTTTTTGTTCATATAAAATCTCTATAGAGAAAGGTACCATTGAGAAGAATTCATTGACGATCCGGCCTAGATCGCGGATGGTCCGGTTAGGCACACACTGCATGATGTGGTTATGAAAAAGACGGTCACATTCTAAAAAGTCGTTCAACGAACCTGTGTGTTCTTTGCTTTTTTCGACAATCTGGCGCAGTTTACCTAGATCATCCGCACTAGCGTTTTGGATGACAATGGGAATGATGGATATTTCATACCACAGCCTGGCCTTGAGGCTGTTCCAATAAGTATCCTTATCCCTGGTCACAAAAGGCATGAAAACCTGGATATGATCGATATTAAAACCGTGAAAGATCAGATCCTTGGCTGGGGTTAAGTCCAAGATGCCGACAGTGCGCAAAGCTTTGACTGCTTCGCGCACAGTGTTGCGGCCGACATCAAACATGGCAGCCAAAGCCAGCTCGGAGGGGATCTTGTCGCCAGGGCTGATCTTGTTATCACGGATATAATCAGCTATAGCTTCGATCACCTGATCGGAGAGGTGACTTTTCTTGATGGCATAATTATGCGCTTTGCTTACTTTAGCTTCCGAACCATTGTCTATCATCTTTGCCTTGCTCCAATTCTTGCTTGCCTTATAAAATGGACATATTGTTAGTATAATAAAGTCTTTTTTTAAATGTATTGACAATAAAATAGCTGATATATATAATTCGTTGTAGGATAGTCCGCATGTTGATAATTGATTATACCATCCGTTTGACAGTTTATAAAGAGTCATCTTTTGTCTTTTCCACTCTGTGTAAGGTATTTTATGTAACCTATTTCGCAATTGGAATTTTCGTAAATCTAAGGGGGTAACAAAATGAAGATAGAGTCAGAAAGAATCCAGTCAGATATATTCATTGGTAAACGTAAACGCTTGGAGCGTTATCTGGTTTGTGCTCTGCAAGGTTATTTTCCAGTCATGTGCCAGACAGGTCCTCTGTCTTTAGCTGTTATCTACCGCACGGGCGGAACTCACATTTCAATGGCTGCAACATTGGCAGTGGCCAGATCAGACGATGGCGGGAAAAGCTGGAGTGATCCTGTGGAAATTGCGCCAAGAGGACAGGATGTGCGCAACCCTGCCCTGGGTGTTAATAGCAAGGGTGAACTGATTGCAGCCTACTGGGTGGCTAAAGATTGGTATGTTTATGAAAATGGCAGCTATGTTTGGCGGCCTGATCAAGCCCAGGCTGATTTTGGTGCATCCTGTTACACCACAATTAGCAAGGACGGTGGCATCAGCTGGGGTGAGCCCCGCCAGCTCAGCTTTAAAAATTTGCGCAGTGGATGTCCTTACGGCCGTATCATCAGCGACAGCAAGGGTAACTTACTGATGAGTGTGTATGGTGAACCGGCTGATGGTTCGTCTGAAAAAAAGGAGAACCAGGTTTGCCTTTTGCGCAGTTATGATGATGGCTTGACCTGGACTGATGAATCAATCGTGGCCCGGGACTTTAATGAGACTTCATTTGTCCTCTTGCCGGATGGCAGCCTGGCTGCTGCAGCCCGTAACTGGAGTAAAGGAGCTTTTGTTGCCCTGACTTTCAGCAAGGATGATGGTTACACCTGGTCAGAGCCTGAGCAGGTCACGCGTCCGGCTGAACATCCCGCGGACTTGACTCTCCTGCAAAGCGGTAAGCTGCTGCTCACTTTTGGACGCAGGATCAGACCCATGGGTTGTGGTGCTCTGCTCAGTACTGATCTGGGCCAGACCTGGCAGACTGACAAGGAAGTGCTGCTGGCCGGTGATGGGATAGCTAATGGTGATCTGGGTTACCCCAGTACTGTCCAACTGGCGGATGGAAAAATAGTTACTGTTCTTTATTATGCCAGTGGCTCTGAGGCAGCTTCAGGGCATAGCGGCTGGGGGGATGTTTCCTGCCAGGCCATCCATTATTTTGAAGAAGATATCAGCTAAGCAGAGCCAGGAGGGGATTAAGTGGACTTACTAGAGAAAAGGACCAGCAATAGCTTCCGGCGACTGATGATAAATGTTTACAAGCACAGATATTATTATTTGCTCTTGTTGCCTGTGTTTGCCTTTTTTATCATTTTCAAATATATTCCGATGTACGGGATTTTGCTGGCTTTTAAGGATTTCAACTTCCGCAAAGGTATAATCGCCAGCCCTTGGGTTGGTCTATATAATTTTCGCAGGTTGTTTGGCAGTTCAAAGTTTCGCGAAGTCTTTACCAACACACTGGT
>CAZZGG010000095.1:0-10174 GCA_964654125.1 uncultured Oscillospiraceae bacterium | reverse complement strand
ATGTTGAGCTGGCTGCAAAATGTGCCGCTTTGCGTCAAGAGATACTGGCCTCTTTGGCTGCTGAATGAAAAAGGATAATCCCTAATGATAAAAGTTGTTCTTAAGGCGCTTAAAGTTCTGGAAATTGTCTCAGCTGCCGGCAATGAGCCGGTCCGGCTTTCTGACCTGGCCCGCCAGCTGGACGAAAGACCATCGACAGTGGCAGGTATTGTCAAAACCCTGGCCGAGGCTGGTTATTTGAAGAAAAATCAGGTCAGAGGCTACCAGCTGGGTATCATGGCTACTACCTTGACCCACAGTGACCTCTATCAGCGTAATTTATTACTGGCAGCTGAAAAAACTGTCCCCGGGTTCGCCCTTGAGCATGGGCTTTTTGTTTCCTTGTCCATTATCAGGAATAATGTACGCCACACCATCATGGAGGTCAATGAATCAGGCCAGACCCTGATTCTAGGCCGGGCTAACGCTGCAGTGACCAGCTCAGCTACAGGCCTAATCGTGCTGAGTCATGAGCCGCGTCATAAGCAAGAGGAGATCCTGGGCTATTATGGCCTGCCGCGTCCTTTCACCAGCTATGAGGATTATATGGCTTACCTGGACCGGATCAGGCAGCAGGGTTATGTGGAAGTGATCCGTCCCATCAACAGGTTGGCAATTGGTGTGCCAGTCTGGTATGAGGATCAGGTGATTGCCGGTTTTGGTATCTTCCTTACAGAAAGCCAGCGGCAAAGCTATGATGTGAAAAAGATCCTGCCCCTGCTTTTGGAGATGGCCCAAAAAACAACTGCCAGCTTAGAGCAGCTGGCAGATCAATCAAGACAGGACAAAACTTAGTCTTTCCTTCGGCCTTTAGCCAGTCTTTGCAGGGCCAGATGAGTGAAAAGAGCAATCAGGGGAAAGATCACTGCAGCCAAAAGGCCCAGCCTGATGGCTGCCTGCTCCCTGACTATGCCCAGCCGGGCAGCAAAAAGATCAGTTGCCTCAGCGCGCAGGCCGAGCTCTATAGTCCGGCCGGTCAGCCAGGGTGCCACAGCGGCACCAACATCGCCGGCAGCTGCCAGGATGGCAAACATCCAGGCACCGGCCAGTGGGTAACGCTCTGAGCAAATAACCAGGGTGCCGGGCCAGAGTAAGGCAACAGCCAGGCCGCACAGGGCACAGGCTGCCAGGCTGATCGAATTAACAGGCGACAAGGCGACAACTAGATAAAGGAGCGTGGCCAGCAAGGAACTGCCGATCAGGACCTTATGCATGCTGAGCCGGGCACCATAGGCCCCGTAAAGCATGCGGCCAATGCCGATCATTAGGGCAAAAAGGCACATGCCAAGCAGATCACCGGTCAGCTTGGGCAGGGCGAGGGCTTTTTCGGCCAGGGTCGAAGCCCACTGGTTCATCACAATCTCAGCTCCGGCTCCGCTCAGGATAGCCAGCAAGGCCAATAGGTAAAAAGGTTTAAAAAGCAGGTCCTTCATGTTCTGCCGTTCATGGGCCGCCACCATTTCCGGAAAAGCTGCTCCGGCAAACATGACAAAATCAACCAGAGGGATCAGGGCCCAGAAAAGGACAATAAAAGGCCAGGCGGAATAGGGCAGGATAAAAAGCAAAACAGTGGTGACAATAATTGTCACCACCTGGCCCCAGGCATAAAAAGAATGCATCAGGCTCATGGCCGGCCCCTTATCATTGCCGGGGATGGCTGCAATGATCGGGCTGAGTAAGATTTCATGCAGGCCGGCCGCAAAAGAAAAAATTATGGTGGCCAGCAAAAAACCTAAGAACTCACGGCCGGCAAAGAGCCAGGGAGTCAGGGCAAAAAAGACCAGGCCGACGCAGGCAGTCAGACTGGCCGGCAAGATTATGCGCCGGTAACCCAGCTTATCGATCAGGCCGCTGAAAATAAGATCAGCACTGACCTGGGCGGTGAAATTAACCCCGACCAGGATGCCCAGCTGGCCATAATGCAGGTCATAAAGGCCCATCAGGGGAATGAATAAGATGGCAGTCAGGTTAGTGATGATTGCCTGGACAAAAATGCCGACGAAACAGGAAAAAGTTGTGCGCCGGTAAATACCCTTGACCATTAATCCCTCCCCGCCAAGGCTTTTTTCACCTTTGGCAGCAGCTGTTCATGAACCAGCCCATTGGAGGCCAGGATACTGTCGGTCTGACTGAGGCTGGGAAAGTCATTATGCCAGTTGCTGAGCCGGCCGCCGGCCTCTTTAATCAAGAGGCTGCCGGCAGCATAATCCCAGGGCTCCAGCTGCAGTTCAAAAAAACCGTCCAGACGGCCGCAGGCCACATAGGCCAGATCAAGGGCCGCTGAGCCGGAACGCCGGATCTCCAAGGAGTGCAAAAAGACTTCTTCTGCCAGCTGAAAGGTCAGATGGGCCCTTTTCCTATCATAAGGTGTTGTGCCAAAGCCAATCAGGCAGTCAGATAAAAGCTGGTGGCGGCTGGCCTGGATCGGCTGATTATTTAAAAAAGCTCCCTGGTTCGCAAAAGCATGAAACAGCTCATCCAGATAGGGATTGTAGACAAAGGCGGCTTCAATCCTGCCCTGATAGGCCAAGGCCAGGGATACTGCTGAATGGCGGTAATCCCGCATCAGGTTGGTGGTGCCATCGACTGGGTCCAAAATCCAGCTGGGTAGATCCGGCCGGTAACTGCTGGTGCTGTCTTCTTCAGCCAGAAAAGTAAAATCTGGGGTCAGCTCCTGTAAACGGGCCAGCACAAAACTTTGCACAGCCAGATCTTTTTCGGTCACATAATTGGCGGCACTTTTCTTGTAAATCTGCAAGTTCTCATCATCTGCCAGTATGATCCGGCCGGCCTGGCGCACAACACTGGCTATTTTTTGGGCCAGATCCGGTCCCATCAAGTCCTTGGCCATATAATCCCCCTGCTCTTGATGATTTCTCAACAAGGCTCATCGTAACATCCAGCAGCTGATCCTGCAAGAAATGCAGCAGCAGGAACGCTTGTTACTGTCGACCCAACTGACAGGCCCATAATAAAGATGACTAGTAGCCTGTTATTTGACTAAGGAGACGATAGAGATGAAAACCCTGTATACAACAACTTTTATCAATAATGGCGGCCGTGATGGTGGTAAATCCAGCACACCAGATGGCACTGTAAGCTTTGCGATTGCCCCGCCGGCTGAACTGAGCGGTAAAAAAACCAGTGCCAACAATCCGGAACAGCTTTTTGCAGCCGGCTACAGTGCCTGCTTTAACAGTGCCCTGCAGGTGGCCCTGCAGCAAGAGGGCAAAAAAGCCCGGCCCAGCCAGGTCACAGCTAAAGTGGAACTGCGCCAGGATGAAAGTGGCGATTTTTTTATTGCAGCTGAATTGACAGCGGCAGTGGAAGGCTGCACCCAAGCCGAAAACCAGCAGCTGGCTGACCTGGCCCATACGATCTGCCCCTACTCCAAGGCGATCAAAGGAAATGTAGATGTCGTGGTTAAGGGCGCTGAGCCGGCCTGATCAAAGCTGCTTTTGCTCCAGTTCCAGCAATGCTTGCTTCATGGTCAGACCGCCGGCATAGCCGGTTAGGGCACCACTGCTGCCGATGACCCGGTGGCAGGGCACAATAATCATCAAGGGATTATTGTGGTTGGCCATGCCGACAGCCCGGCTGCCCCGGGGACTTTGGGCAGCAATGGCAACTTCCTTGTAAGTCCTGGTCTGGCCATATGGTATGCGCATCAGTTCTTGCCAGACCCTTTTTTGAAAGTCTGTGCCACGCAGGTCCAAAGGCAGGTCAAACTCCTGCCTTTGGCCGGCCAGGTACTCTTTGATCTGGGCAAAGGCCAGATCAGATAGAGGTCCTGGCTGGTTTTCTTTTTCAAGCAGATGGTGTTGCTTGGTCTGGAAGATACCAGCCGGACTGTAACCGATCTGGAAAGTACCAAAAGGTGAATCATAAAGGGCGTATTTATCCATAATAGACTCCTTATTATTCAGCCAGCGCACCGCCAGCCACAGCCCATAAATAAAGACTGGCTACAGAACCAAAAGGTGAATAGGATCGGGCATACTCAGCAAAAAGCTCTTTATCAATATCTGGCTCATCGTAGAGGATGGCCATACCTCTTTTTATGGCCAGATCGCCAAAGCTGACTATATCGGGCCGCTGCAGGCCGAAAAGTAAAATCATTTCAGCTGTCCAGACCCCGATCCCTTTCAGGCTGGTCAAGTACTTGATCGCTTCATCATCAGCCAGGTCAGCTAATTCATGCAATAAAAACTCCTGGCGCAGGACTTTTTGAGAAAAATCCAGGATATAGCCAGCCTTGCGGAAGGTGATGCCGATTTTTTGCAGGTCCTCCAGGGGTAGGCCTGCTAACGCAGCTGCATCCACCTGATCAACCAGATCCAGGAGTCTTTGCCAGACTGTGGCCTGGGCGGCTGTGGAAATCTGCTGACCGACTATGTGGCGGACAACTGAAGCAAAAAGATCAGGATCAACTGGCCTTTTGATCGGGCCGATCTGATCGATAACCTGGCCCAGCCGGGCATCTTTACTTTTTAAATAGTCTGTCTCAGTTTTGCTGTAGTTAAAATACAATCAATAGTCCATCCTTTTTTTGTTGATTATCTTAGAAATTAGCTGTTTGCAGCAAGCCTGTCAAGCTGACTGGGCAAATGCAGTAAAAACAGCTCATAATCATGATAATTTGTCTAGCTGGTCTGCTGGTTTTTAGGCTAAAATAGATCTGGCTAAAATTATACGCTAGGAGATATGATATGTTCAATCAAGCTGACAGCCAGATCTTAAGAACGCTGGCCCAGCAGGTTAAAACTGCTGCCCTTGATCCCGTTAACCAGCTAAAACGCCAGTTCTGGTATCGTCATACTGCCCTTATGGGTGAAAGACCAGCCCTATTTGTCCACCCTGATGGCGCCTGGGCGGAGCTTTTGCCGCAAGCAGCTCTCAGCTGCACAGAGCCTTATGCCCGCCACCTGGAATATATCCTGCGCCAGCGCCTTTTCCGGCATCAGTATATCCATGATGATGTGCCCATAGAAAGCAGCCTGCCTGTGCAAAAGGTGATCTACAACACCATGTGGGGCGAAGAGCCGCACCGGCTGGGCAGCTCTATTGCTGGTGCCTGGAAACACCAGCCGATCATTGAAAAGCCATCTGATTGGCAAAAACTGAAGCAACCCAGAGTCAGTCATGATGACAAGGCCAGCCAGGAGCGCCTGAGCGCTGTGACCGAGCTGCTGGGTGATATCCTGCAGCCCAAATTGGTCGGTGTGACATCGTTCAGCTTTCATATTATGCATTACTACTGCGATTATCGGGGCATGGAGAACATGTTCTTGGATCTGGTTTTAGAACCGGAAATGGTCCATGAACAGATCCGCTTTTTTACAGACGGGATCATCTCCATGTTCCGGCAATATGAGGACCTGGGCCTGGTTTCTTTAAATAATGATGACACCTTCCACTATACTGGTGGGATTGGTTACAATAATGAGCTGCCCGGCCCGGATTTTGATCCAGATAAGATCGGCCTGCATAATGTCTGGGGTGCTGCTGAAGCCCAGGAATTTTCTTCTGTCTCCCCGGCCATGCATGAGGAGTTCATCCTCCAGTATGAGCGTGAGGTCCTGGAGCTGTTTGGCCTGAACGGCTATGGCTGCTGTGATGATCTGGCCGACAAGCTGGCTGGTGTCTTGCAGATAAAAAACCTGCGCCGGGTGGCTGTTTGCCCCTGGGCGGATATCGCCCGTTTCCAGCCGGTTTTGCAGGACCGCTATATCATGACCTGGAAACCCCAGCCAGCTTTTTTAGCCCATGAGCAGCTGGCTGCAGAGGAGATCGCCCAGGAGCTGGCAACAGGTGTTAAAAAAGCCCGGGGCGGCCGCCTCGAGCTTGTTTTACGTGACACTCATACTGTACGTCAAGACCCGGCCCGCTTTAACCAGTGGCTAGCTTTGGCTAGGCAGGCGATAGAGAATAACTGGTCTTGACCTTCAAGCTTTTTCCTTGGTCCGGGTTGCCTCCCGCATGGGCAGGCCGGTGCTGTAGTCAAGCTGGCGCGGCTCGTAATCCTCGTCTTCTCTTTGCCTTGTCATAGCGGTGTAATCCCAGCTGGCAGGAGCGGCATCCTGGCGCCAGGGCCGCCGTTCCCAGTAGTAACCCCGGAAAGGGTCACGTGTTTTATTCATGAATCCTAAGATGGCATCATGGAGCCGATCCCGGATAAGGGCCAAAGAGGGGTCTTCAATCAGGTTATCCAGCTCAGCCGGATCTTTTTCGAGATCATAGAGCTCATCCGAGCTGAGTAGGTTGATGACCAGCTTATAGCGTCCGTCGAAGGTAGCCCGCAGGGGCTGGAAGCCGCCAAAACCATCATGATCGACTTCATAGCGGCCAAATTCAATAAAGATTTCCTGGTTGACCCGTTCGTTCTGGCCGCTCAGCTGGGGCAGCAGGCTGCGGCCGGAAAAGACCTGGGGCACAGGCAGGTCCATGATTTCAAAAATAGTCGGGGCCAGGTCGATGTGGGAAACAGGTGCCTCATCCACCAGACCTGGTGTTAAGCCGGCACCTGCCATGAGCAGGGGGATATGGGTTATTTCCTCATAGGCGGCCGGACCTTTGCCGGACAGGCGGTGGCTGCCTAAAAAATCGCCATGATCAGAAGTGTAGATGATCAAGGCATCCGGTACATGAGATTTTACTGCTGCGATGACCCGGCCGATCTGCTGGTCGACAAAAGAATTGCAGCCGAAAAAAGCTGGGGCCTTGATCTTGTAATCTCGTCTGTCAGTGGTCAGGTTTTCACCAGCCCAAGCCTGCTGATGGGCTGGCTTGTTGGCCAGGCTGTCCTGGACATTAGCTGAGACAGGAAACTCAAAATCATCGTACATGTTCTTAAAAGGCGGTGGACTGAGAGCTGGGCCGTGGGGCTCGTCATATGAAACAACCAGAAAAAAGTCATCTGACTTATGCTGGCGTAGATAGTCAATCGCCTTGTCAGAGCATTGATAAGCATAGGTAAAAGCTGGCTCAACTGTGGCCATTTTAGCCGGGTCACCCTGGCGTGAGAGCAGCCTTTCAGCATCTGTCATTTTTTCCAGATAGTTGCGCATATCAAACCAGTAGTCAGGATCCCAGCCTTGCGGACAGCGGCCCAGGCCAAAATAATCGCCCCCATCCAGATGCCATTTGCCGATATAGGCTGTTTTAATGCCGTGGCGGCTCAGGCGCTGGCCGATGTGCCTGGTGTTGTCAGCCAGACCGGACGAATTGGCCCAGCTATTGCATTCGTGCGGGTAAAGGCCGGTGAAAAGTGCCGCCCGGGCTGCCTGGCAGACCGGCTGGGTCGTATAAGCCTTGTTAAAACGGCGGCCACTTTGGGCCAGCTGGTCCAGGCTGGGTGTCTGAAGACCTGTTGGGCGATAACAGCCCAGCATGTCATGGCGCTGGGTGTCAGTCATAATAAAAACGATCTGCCTGCTTTTGATTGACATTATCATATCCTCCTATTTTATGGCATGGGCAGCCTGATGATGACTGTAGTGCCGCTGCCTGCTAAAGAATCAACAGTTAGGCCAGCCTGGGGGCCGTAGTATAGCTGTAAGCGCTGTATGATGTTGTTGATGCCAAACTTACCCAGGCCCGGATCCTGCCGTTTGATCTGCTCCCTTAACCTGATTCTTTGCAGCTCCCCTGCTGCCATGCCGATCCCATTATCCGTCACTATGATCTGTAAAGCCGATCCGGCCAGCTCCACTGTGATCTCAATTTTACCCTCCCTATCATCCAGATTCTGAATCCCGTGCAAGATACTGTTTTCCACCACTGGTTGCAAAAGCAGTTTTAAGATCCTGATTTCCAAAGCGGCAGCTTGGGCCTTGGTGACCAGCTGGATCTTTTTTTGGAAACGCATATTTTGCAGATCCACATAAAGGCGGACATGCTCCAGCTCATCAGACAGCTTAATAAATTCCTCCCCGCTGCTCAGGCTGAGCCGGTAATAGCGCGAAAGCTTGAGGACGATCTCCCGCACCTGGTCAGGCCGGTTATTTTCTGCTGTCCAGACGATCAGATCCAGGGTGTTGTACAAAAAATGAGGATTGATCTGGGCTTGAAGCACTTTCAGTTCACTATCCTTTAAATTCTGGCCCAGTTCATACTGCCTGTCCAGCAGCAGGCGGATTTCACGCACCATCAGGTTAAAACTGCTTTGCAGTTCGCCGATCTCATCATCACTATCAACGATAGAGTTGACATTGAAATCGCCCTGCTGGACCACCCGCATATTTTCCACCAGAGTCAGCAGGCGGCCGGTATTGCTGCGGGCATAGAAAAATGCTAACAAGTAGACGATCACCCCGACTAGGATGGCAAAGCTGATCAACTGGATGCGCAGCCTGAAGGCACTGGCCAACAAAGGCTTAATCGGGGCAATTACCATGATCCGCCAACCGCCCAGAGCCAGTCCAGAAACAGCAGTCAAATAATCGGATTTATTATTAGCCAGATGCTGTAAATCTTCTTTGGTAAAGTCGTCCAGGCTGGTCTTGTCGCTGCTTTGCCAGCCGCAGATGACTTTGTTCATTCCATCAAGGATGTAGGCTCTACCTTGACCGGAAAAATCAACCCGGTCCAGAATTGCTAAAAGCTCTGTTTTTTCACAGTCAACAGTGACCAGTCCGACAGCCTGATTGTAATCGCGGCCGCTGCGGATCAAAGAGACTGCTGAAACTAGCTCTGCCGCTTCCTGCATAGGGTGGCTGAAAGAATAAGGTTCTGTTAGATAACTGCTGCCAATGGTAGATTTTTCCGGATCGAACCAAGCTGCATTGGCCAGCTCAGCCAGGCTGTAAGTCAGGATCTTTCTGTTGGAATACAAAAAACCATCATTGACATACAGGCGCACCTGGCGGATGTTTTCTGGTGCCAGCAGGCGGGTGGTCAGTTCATTTAGCTCATTTAGGTCATCATACTGGCTTGATATATCCATTTTAGCCGGATCCTGCTCCAGAATATTCCTGATCCTTTTTTGGCGGGCCAACTGCTGGGCCAGGCCGGTCATCTGGCCCAGCTGCGAGTTCAAGTCAGACCTGGCCTGGTCCAGGTACATCTGGGAAATCAAGCGGGTCTGGTCTGTGATCACAGCACTGCTTTGTTGGTAGGAAAAGATGGAAAGAAAGAGCAGGGGAATCATTATGAAAACAAAATAGGATAAAAGCAGCTTATTCTGGTAGGATAAGCTGCGATAGCTGTTGCTCAAATACGATAAAAAGCTCATAACTGCTTCCTTTACAAGGCTTTATTGCGGTAAGTGCTGGGATTGACACCATAAAAGCGGGAAAAGGTGCGGGCGAAATAATTCTGGTTGGCATAACCGAGCCGGCTGGCAATCTCGCCAAAGGGCAGTTTGGTGTCCAAAACCAGTTCCTGGGCTCTTTTCATCTTGGTTTCCATTATGAAGCTGTTTATAGTCCGGCCAGTATTTTTCTTGTAAATGTAGCACAGGTAGGTCGGGGTGACATGGACCTGACTGGCAATCTGCTTGACTGAAAGGTCATGTTCTTCAACATGGGCCAGAATATATTTTTCCGCCTCATAAACAATTCTGCCCATGCTGCTGAGCCGACCTGCTTCTTCCAGATACTGCTCAATCAAATTTACCAGATAGTTACTTATCTCCTCCAGATCCAAAGCAGTGAAGATCACATCCAGGACATGACTATCCTGGCCAGTGTGTTTTTGCAGACGGCTGCTTATCTCCAGAGCTATCTGGGCCAGAGCATCTTTGATGGCTGGGATTTCGTCTGGTGATGCGGCACGCATATGACGGATATAGTCCTTCAGCTGGCTGATAGCGGCAGCAGCATTCTCCCGGGCCAGGCTGGTAACCAGCTGATCGACAAAGTCTTTTTGCAGGATAAAATGCTGACTGCTTACTTCATCAAAATAATTGATTTTGCCATAACCTGTTAGGTAGGCAGCAGTAGCAGCTTTTTTAGCTTGTTTAAAGGCTTGCGGCAGATCAGCCAGTTTATCCACCAGAGAGCTGATGCCGATTGCTGTCTGCTTGATGACGGGTTCAAAAGTGTCTAGCAGTCCAGTCAGGGCTTTAGGAGCAGGACCTGGTGCTTTTTTATTAGCGTGGAGCAAAAAGCCCTCATCTGTCATAGACAAGACAAAG
>CAZZGG010000094.1:5465-10439 GCA_964654125.1 uncultured Oscillospiraceae bacterium | reverse complement strand
TTGATCTGGCCTGGGCCAGGCCAGCCTCACTTAAAGGCTCATCGGTCCGGCCGATATAGCGTCGGGCCAGATTAGCTGCTGTCTGGCCATGGCGCAGCAGGACAAGCAGCATTATTCTGCCCCTTTAATAACAGATGGCAGGCCGCACACCAGGCGCACCACCTGCCTGGCCTCCTGGGCCAGGCGGATACAGAGCCGGCCGGTCGCTTCACGGCCGGCTCGCTCCTGATAACTGATGGGAATGACCCCGCTACCAACTTCATTACAGATCACCACTTGTTTTTCTAAAAGAGCGGGATAAAGTGCATCACTGCCAGCCGGATCGGCAAAGACCAGATCCTGCAGGTTATTGAGGACTGGGCGTTCGTCCAGGACTGCATCTGCTATTTCGTCATCACTAAATCCCAGCGATCTGGCATAGTCCAGTTTGCCTGAAGCCAGGGCCCCGATAATCAGAATCATAAAATTACCACCTTTTGTATGATGAGCAAAGCAGCCAGCATAGCCAGCTCAGCTGACTGGAGCCAGTAGCCAGAAAGATCCCCGCTCATGCCAGCGAACTGTTTTTTAGCCATACGATAAAGATAAGCCGCATAAAGTAGCGGTACAGCAAGAATGATGAGGCCGGCTGGTCCGCTCAAGCAAACAAGGCCTGTTCCGGCTAAAATATAGAATAAAGCCAGTATGCTAGTGCTGGCATTTTTGTGTGCCGCACTGTGCAGGGTGAAAAAGAGGCCCTGGCTGCTGGCAGGCTGAAAATGCAGCACACCAAAACCCACAGAGGTCCGGCTGAGGACATGAATCAGGCCCAGCTGCCAGATCAGGCTGGGCTGGCGGGGTATTTCCGTGGCCAGGGCCAGGTAAGCCAAGAGATAGACAGCCACAAAAATGACCGCAAAAGCTCCGGCATGCGGGTCTTTTAAGATCTCCTGCTTTTTTTTCGGTTCAGCATGGCTGGCCAGGGCATCAACAGTATCGCAAAAGCCATCCAGATGGATGCCGCCTGTTACTAGTAAGGGCAGCAGGGTCAAACCTGCAGCAAAAAGGACCGGCCCCAGCCCCAGCAGGTCAGCCAGCCAGAGCCAGACCCACAGGACCAGCCCGATGATCAGGCCGACCAGGGGGAAGGCTGCCAGAAGATAGCGCATGTTTTTTTTAGCCCAGTCCAGGCGGGGCATGGGTATTTTAGAAAATAGAGCCAGGGCCAGAAGGCCCGAGTAGAGCACACTCATAGCAGCTCTCCTTTCCAGACCAGGGGAATACCACAGACCAATTCATAGACATGGTCAAAGTCCCGGGCCAGGTCCTGGTTCAGGCGGCCCAGGGTGCGGATGTATGCTTGTGTCGCTGCCTCATAGTCAGCTCCATCACTGCCCACATCATTGGTCACCACCAGTAAATTGGTACAACGGGAGGCTAATACTGCGATCCCTTGGCGGATTTTAGCATAGGCATCCAGCAACCTGCCTTCCCGGCTAAACATTTCGTTGGCGGTCAGGTTGCACATGCACTCAAGAAGGACTGTGCTCTGTGGCATAAATTCCAGCTGCTGGATGTCCACATCCTGCTCAATGGTAATAAAGCCTTTGCCTTGCCGGATCTTTTGGTGGCGAGCTACCTTCTGGCGGCCTTCTGCATCGTAGACCCGCATAGTGGCCACATAATAACGGGGCGGGGCGAACTGCTCAGCCAATTTCTCCGCGTATGTACTTTTACCGCAGGCCGAACCTCCGGTCAGCAGGATGAGCATATTTCCTCCTACATGCCGATATCGGCAAAAGTCATCAGGTCCTGGTAGACTGCCAAGGTCATGTCGAGCAAGGGCAGGACGGCTACAGCACCGGTGCCCTCACCTAAGCGCATGCCGGCCGAGATGACCGGAACCAAGTCCAGTGCAGCCAGCACAGCCCGGCTGGCTGGTTCGGCAGATACATGGCTGGCAATCATGAAGTCCCGGGCAGCCGGTAAAATCCGGCTGGCCGCCAGGGCTGCCGTGGCACTGATAAAGCCATCCACTATAATAGGCAGGCCATAAATGGCACCGCCTAGAAAGACACCGCACAAACCGGCCAGGTCAAAGCCGCCCACTTTTTGCAAGACATCCAGAGCATCTGCCGGGTCTGGTTTGTTAACTGATATGGCCCGCTTGATGGCATCAATTTTGCGCTGCAAACCTTCATCCGAGAGGCCGGCCCCGCGCCCGGTCACTTCCTCGACTGGCCTTTGCATGAGAATGGCGGCCACTGCACTGGAGGTGGTTGTATTGCCAATGCCCATCTCACCTGTAGCCAGGATCTGATAACCCTGGGCCTGGCAGTCACGCACCAGGTCAATACCAACCTGGACAGCCTTTTCCAGCTGTTCCCGGCTCATGGCAGGGCCCAGACTCATGTCTGCGGTGCCATCGGCAATATGGCGGTCCAGGATAGTTGAATTAGCTAGGCGGCTGTTCATGCCGATATCAACTGTAATGATTGCAGCGCCAGCTTTTTTAGCCATGATGCAGACCGATGAGCGCTCACGAGCAATGAAATCGGCCATGACAGCGGTGATTTCACCCGGGGTCTGGGCCACCCCCTGGGCCAGGACACCATTATCAGCACACATGACGATAACAGCCCTTTTGTCGATTGTAAGATCAGGCCTGGCGCTGATGCCGGCCAGCTGGACCAGCATTTCCTCAAAAGTGCCCAAGCTGCCGACCGGTTTGGCTATTTCCTGCCAACGGGCCCGGGCCTTGTCCATGGCTGCACGATCTAGTTTTTTGCCGTTTTTAATCTGTTCCAGTAATTTCATGTTTTCACTACCATCCTTTTATTGCCATTGCCTGAGCTTAGTGCGCATCCAGGCATAAACATCCATTCCATACACAGCAGCCAGATTAGCCTTTGTCATAACCTGGCTGATCTCGCCCTGGGCTTTGGCCTGGCCTTTATCCAGCAGCAGGGCCTGCCTGCCATAAGCCCGGGCCAGGCTCAGGTCATGCACGACCGAAATTACAGCCCGGCCGGGTTTTTTCAGCCATTGCTCGATCAGGGCAAAGATCTGTTCCTGAAAAGCCAGGTCCAGATGATTAGTCGGTTCATCTAAAAGCAGCAAATTGGGATCCTGGGCCAGAAGCTGGGCCAGGAAGACCCGTTGCAATTCCCCGCCGGATAAGGTCAGGACTGATTGCTTTAAAAAAGGTGCCAGGCCGGTCATTTGAATAGCCTGTTCAATCTGCTCTTCGTCTTCGCCCTGCTGACGGGAGAATATCCCCGGGGCATAGGCATAGCGGCCCATGCGGATAACCTCAAGCACAGTGAAAGAATAATTGATATAGCTGCTTTGGGCCAAAACACCCAGCAGACGGGCTCTTTCATGCGCCTTATAATTACTGATGTCCTTGTCTTTAAATTGCACCAAACCTTGATAAGGGATACCCTGGGCGATTGCATTAACTATGGTGCTTTTACCAGCCCCGTTGGGACCCACAACCATCAGCCACTGGCCCTCATCAACCTTGAAGCTGACCCGATCCAGGATGGTCAGTTTACCATAGCGTACTGTCAGATCTTTGACTTCAAGCATGGGCCTTCCTCCTTGAAGTATAAAAGATATAGACAAACAAGATAGCGCCGATTAAAGAAGTGACCACCCCGATGGGCAGGTCAATCGGGCTGAGCAGGGTGCGGGCCACCAGGTCGGCCAGCATGAGGAAGCTGGCCCCGCCAAATAGGGCGGCCGGCAGGAGTCTTTTATGGTTGGGTCCTGTGATCATGCGCACCATGTGGGGTGTGACCAAGCCGACAAAACTGATCGTGCCGCCGATTGAGACACAGACCCCGATCAGGGCTGAGACACAGATCATGATAATCAATTTGACTTTTTTGACATTGACGCCGACATGACGGGCATTTTCCTCCCCGATGGCAAAAGCATTCAGCTCCCTGGCATAGAGCAGGATGGCTCCGCCAAAAATAATCAGGGCCAAAGCCAGGATCAGGGCATTTTCATAGCTGCTGCCAGCCAGGGTACCCATGGTCCAGAAGGTGATCTGCCTGATTTTATCTGAGCTGAAGGTGATCAGTAAGGAAAGGGCACTGGAGACAAACATGGAATAGATCACACCGATCAAAATGATGGTGTTGGTCGAGAGGGAAAAATCCAGTTTATAGGCCAGGGTCAGGATCACGATCAGGGAGATAAAGGCAAAGAGAATGGCCATGACCATGGTGCCGGCCAAGGGCAGGCCAGGCAGTGTAATACCAAAGGCAATTGCCACAACAGCACCTAATGATGCTCCGGATGAAACACCCAGGGTGGAGCCGTCCGCCAGCGGGTTGCGCAGCAGACCCTGCATGGCACCACCGCAAAGAGAAAGAGCCGCTCCGGTCAAGGCGACACAGATAACGCGAGGCAGACGGACTGATTGGATTATAGCAGGTGAGGCAACAGTAGCAGGGACAGCACTGCCGCAGATGGTGTGCCAGATGATGGCCATGGTGTCCTTTATCGGCACATTGACGCTGCCGATTGATACGCAAAGTGCAAAGGTAAAAAAGGTGATCCCGGCAAAGATCACATATTCATAGAAGCGAAAGCCTTCTTTTTTCAAACGCACTTTGTCCCTCTTTTCAGGAGCAGGGAAAAGTCAGTTTTTCCCTGCTCCTTTTCATCTTACCATTATCAGTGGATACTTAACTCCAGCCGGCCTCAGTTGATAAAGTCAAAGAGGATCTTGGCTCCGTCAGCCAGGCGCGGACCGGGCCGGGAGAGTTCGTCATTTTGCAGGTTGAGAATGGCTTCGTTTTTAATCGCCTTTAGGTTCTCCCAGCCCTTGCGGCCCATGATTTCTTCAATTGGCTCAGGGCCTTCACCAAAATACATGCTGATGGTCAGGATGTAGTCCGGATCGCGCTCCAGAACTTGTTCTTCAGAAATGCCGGCCCAGCCTTCCACATCGGCAAAGCAGTTTTCCAGGCCGAGCATTTC
>CAZZGG010000094.1:0-5365 GCA_964654125.1 uncultured Oscillospiraceae bacterium | reverse complement strand
GTTACCTGCTCTTCTGTCTGGGCCATGGTGCTCATTAAAAGCACTTGTGGTTCCAGTTCGATAATCTGTTCCAGATTGGCGTTAGCGCCAGATTCCACTGCAGGAACCTCAAGAACAGCTTCCGGAAAGTCACAGTAGGTGCCGCGTCCAACCAGAGTCTCCCCTGCCCCGATGGCAAAGAGGATCTCACAATCAGACGGAGTCAGGGCCACGATCCTGGTGGCCGGCTCGTCCAGGACGATCTCCCGGCCTGTCATGTCCACAATCTTGATCGACTTATCTGGTGCTTCGGTTGTGGTCGCCACTGTTGTAGCTTCAGTAGTAGTTGCTGTTGTAGTCGTGGCAGCTGCTGTTGCCTGGGTCGTGCCCTCTGTCGTCGGGCTGGTGCTGGTTGTAGCAGTGGTGCTACAACCGGTGAAGATTGCTGCTAGGAGAAAAATACTCAGCAGCAGGGATAGAGTTCTTTGGCGTTTCATTCGAAATAGCCCCCTTAAAATATTCAAATGAATATACGGGAGCAAATAAATTGCTCCCTGGAAACAGAGAGCAATTAATGGATCGTTTAAGTATAGCTCGCCCCGCCCCCAAGTGGTAAATGTGTAAGCAGGTCTCCCGGCTTGGCTTCATTCTCCAGAGCACCTTCCCGCCTAAGGCAGTGGCTTATCGCTCTTTCGTCAGCTTCACGGTTATTGGGATAGCCCGGAAATCTCATCCGTATTCCCTCGCAACATCACTGTTACGGCATTTCATGCACAAACACACGCTATATTCATTTGTGCATCAAGATTACAATAAGCCGGCAGGACTGTCAATCAGACAAAACTCAGCTTAAGCTGACAAAACACGGGTTTTTCTAGCGCTTCTGCCAGCCGGGTAGCTCACGATCCAGCCAGCTGATTGAATCCAGCATGGCCTCTCCTGTCTGATGTTCCAGGGTCCAGGAGGCCTGGGGCAGGCGCAGCCTGATCAGCTCCAGCAGCTCCAGTATGGCCAGGCTACCCTCAGTTAAGGCCAGATGCTGGTCCTTTTTTCCCCAATTATTGTGCAAGTGAAGATGGCCAATGCGTCCACCCAGTCCCTTAATCCAGTCGGCCAGGGGCACTTGGGAGGCGACATTGGCGTGGCCCAGATCCAGGCAGATGCTAAAGGCCGGGTGGCCCACCTCATCTATGACCCGGGCCAGATTTTCAAAGCTTGTTTCAAAACTGTTTTCCAGATGCAGGGCTATGGAGTCATCCTTATCCGCCAAAAATTCGCGCCAGAAGCAGACAGAATTTTCCCGCCAGCTCTCTTCCCAATAGATCAAGGGCAAAAAGCCGCTGTGAAAGATGATCCTGTCAGCACCCAGCTGCTGGGCCGCCTGGTAGCAGTCGCTAAAGCGCTGCCAGGTGGCCTGGCGTACCAGGGAGTCGAAGGCAGCTGGATTGAGATCAAAGAAAGGCCCGTGCAAAGACAAACCATGATCTGCCAGATTCCGCAAATCTTTATTAAACAAATCATGCGTGGCAGCCAGATTATCCAGCCCCTCTGCTGTGCCAAAAACATAGCTTTCCAAACCAAGCTTGTACTTAGCGGTCAACTGCCCTAGCAGGTCAAGATCATCAATCTGGCTCAAATAAATCATCAATAAGCTCCTTTAAGTAGAACTTGGCCGGGCCTTTTTCAGGCTCGGTCTGTACCAGGATGCCAGCAGCCAGTAAGCGCTGGACTGCCCGGGCCGCAGTACTGCGGGACAGGTCCAGCTCCCGGGCTGCATTTTTTATGGTGCCAGGCTGATTGGCTATAAACCAGACCAGGACCCGGCTTGTATTGGCGGCGGCCCGGCCCTGCTCTTGCAGCCAGGCCAAATACCTGCCTTGCCAGTTAGCCAGCCTGGCCAGAGCTACACTGGACTGGGCAGCTGCAGCACCCAAAGCTGTCAGAAAAAAGACGAGCCATTCCTCATAGCTGCCCCTGTTGTAGATAGCCAGCATCTTTTTATAATAGTCAGAAGGGTTTGCGCTCAAGTAAAAGGAAAGGGTTAGGATCGGGCTGGCCAGGAGTTTTTTCTGGGTCAGATATAAATAGGTCAAAATACGGTTGCTTCTGTTATTACCGGCCAGGAAGGGATGAATCGCAAAAAACTGGTAGTGGATCAGGCCAGCTTTTAAAAGGTCATCCAGGTCATCTTCCTGGTGGATGTATTCTTCCAGGTCCGCCAGAGCTCTAGCCATATCTGCAAGTGAGGGCGGAACATACCAGGCTGTCTGGATCTTGCTCTCTTTGTCGCCCAGCCAATTTTGTGAACGCCTGAATTCGCCTGGGCTAAGCTTTTCATAACGGGCATTAGCCAGCAGGGCAAGGTGGACCTGCCTGAGCAGGCGCAGACAAAGGGGCAGTTCCTCTAGTAGATCCAGACCCAGGGCCAGGGCCTTGGTATAATTTTGTGCATCAACTGCAGCTGGACTGCTGGCTTTTAAAAACTCCTGCCAATCTAACCCGGCCCCATCAGTCCTGATCGAAAGGAGGGCTTCTCTTTTTAGAAATAAGGGCAGATAATGGTCCAGATCATTAATTTGGGCTGCCTGGCGCTGGAGCTGGTCCAGCTGCTGGTGCACTTTTTGCAAAAGACTGCTAATTTCTGCGCCAAGCTGCAGGGGCGGATCCGGCGGCAAAGCTGCCGGTACAAAGGATTCATACTGGGCCCTGCCGGGCAGGTTGGTCCGATAAAAACCTGATCTGCGTTTCATTGCCACCTCTCCTGTCTGCCTGGATGTCCAGGCGGATTTTTAAAGATATTGGGCAAAAAATGCCAAAGCTTTATCTGCACCAAAAGAATGGGCCCCGCTATGGATATTGGGCCATAGTCTGTCAGCTGCCCCGGCCGCCTGGTAGATTTTTTCCACACCGGCGTAGCCTTGCAGCATATCCTGCAGATAGAAGCAGTCATCAGCGATGCTCATATCAATCATGAGCGGCCTGGGTGCAATCAAGCCGGCGATATCATCAGTATCAAAATACTTATAGAGAAAAGGTATCATCTGGACACCACAAAAATTGGCCCGCTTGATGGCGAACTCCCGGAAAGGGTTGATATAGCCCATGATATCGGCAGCTTTAATTCTTGGTTCCACTGCCGTGGTAAAGGTGGTCATGGTGCCGCCATAACTAAGGCCCATCATGCCAATGCGGTCCGGGTCCACCTCAGCCCTTGTTTCCAGATAATCAATACAGCACTTCATGTCCCAGATGTTCAAGGTCAAGGGCCAGATGCCTAAAAGGGCCCCCTTGATGAAATTGACATCACACTGGTCACTGCCGGGATAGGGGTTATGGCCTTCACTTCTTTCGCCAAAACCACGCAAATCAGGGGCAATGGTCAGGTAACCGGCCCGGGCCATAGTCTCAGCAAAGTTATAGTTTTGCTGGTTGATATCGTCAATCATCTCAGGGGAGCTGCGCAGGCCGGCCACTGGATCCTTGCCGAAACGGCCATGACCATGGCAGCACAAGATAGCAGCATTTGTTCTATCGGGCAGCATGTTTTGCGGGCGTAAGACCTGGCAAGGCAAAGCCATGAATTCTTCTGTAGCAAACACCACCCGCTCCCGGATCAGGTCACCATCAACTACTGAATATTCCAGCTGGGGCCTGGGCTCGACCTTTGCGGGAAAATCACCCAGTAGTTCCAGCAGTTTGGCCCGGGCGGCTGGCTGCCAGGCCGAAAAATCATCCCTGCCCTTAAAACTCATTAAGGGCTGGTGATTTTCTGTTATCTTGTTCCAGTAGTGATTAAACAGGAAATTTCTTGTTTGCATAAGGCTTTCCTCCCGAAAAAAGCATGGTAAAAGAAGTATACCATGCTAAAGAGAGCTGATAATTCTGCCGGCAATCAGCTTTCTGGTTCGCCCAGACTTTCTGCTGTAGGCCGGTTCACATCTATACCGATCGGGTTGCGGATGATGGCTGGCACCTTTTTCCAGCCCAGCATGATACAGGCCTTGAGTCTTTTTTCGCCAAACATGATCTCGTAGCCCGCTCCGTCCAGATCGCGGGTCAAAACTACGGGCTGGAGCAGACCTACCTTGCTGATATTGTCCGCTATCTCGCTGACCTCATGGTCGTTGGCCTGCCAGTAAGCGGCATCTTCCAGGCGGATTCCCTTGATTTCCTCAACAGCGACCTGGACGATTTTTTCAGAATTTTTAGCTGGCCGGGCTCCTTCGAGGCCACGTTTGAAGGAATAAATATAGGGAATGGCCAGATCGACATTCTTGTTGCGCTGGATCTCCTTGGTGGCGGTCTTGACTATTTCATACATGATGCGGGGCCGGTCAACAGCATCTGTGATGTAGCGCAGCCGGAAAAGGGTACCGTAATCCCAGGTATCAGCCCGGACATAGGGCTCAGTACCGGTTTTGGCAATGATATCTGCTGTGACAGCCCGGGCTGTGTTAAGCAGGATTGTTTCGACTGTATCCCAGTCTGAATCCAAGGTCACCCGGAAAAGGGCTTCATCTAGGATGTAAGATGCCTTTTCGGTTGATTTCAGATGGGTGTAATTGATGACAACCTGACCAAAGAGCATGGCATTGGGCACATGGACCATGCGGCCAACCGGGTCTTCACTGCCAATGCTGCCGCCCACTTGGTTGAGAGTCAGATACATGGAGCTGAACTTGACTATGTCACCGATCAGGCCCAAGGTGGGAAACTGCACCCGGTCCCCGATCCGGTAGGGCCTTTTCAAGGTGACCATAACCCAGGCAGCAAAACCACTGACGGGCGCTTGTAAAGACCAGCCCAGCAGCATACCGCCGAACATGGCAAAGAAGGAGGAAAAGGCATCCAGGCGACCAAAAATGTAGGCTGCCCCGATCACCAGCGCTAAAAACACCAGCATGCGGTTGAAGCTGCCCAACATGCCAATTTCGTTGTCATTGCCATCTTTTAAGTGGATCTGCAGGATTGACAGCAGCATCAGGACAAAGTAGCCGGCCAGGCAGGCACAGATGACAAAAAGTGTATGCATCAGGGAGTGTCGTTCACTGACCATGAGCAGCCGGATG
The DNA here is from genome assembly GCA_964654125.1 of uncultured Oscillospiraceae bacterium. GTDB lineage: Bacteria > Bacillota > Clostridia > Saccharofermentanales > UBA5734 > JAAYBY01. The sequence continues at coordinate 317 of CAZZGG010000094.1, read as the reverse complement.
CCCTTACTGTCCAGCAAGAGAGCCAACAAAGCCAGAACAATAAAAATAATCAAACCGATCAAGTTGTGCAAGATCCTGATTTTTTTCGGAAGCACCACAGCACCATTATCAAGCGGACTGGATTTTTTCTGATCCCACTTATTATCCATATTGACCTCTGCAGGACTTGCACCTGCTCTATTAAACCAAGGGACAAATAAAGCTGCAAGCTAAAAGCTGATCATGGCTTCATCCTACAGGAAACAGAGCAGATATACAATTGCCAAAGTTAGAGCCATCCTCTAATGACGAGCTTATCTGTTGCGCTTTTAAAGTTA
>CAZZGG010000093.1:0-10464 GCA_964654125.1 uncultured Oscillospiraceae bacterium | reverse complement strand
CAGATCTGATTCATTCACAGCTGCCTTGAGAAAAAAGTCGGGAGAATGTATACTAAAGGTGCCTGGAATGTCCGTTGCCCTTATTTTTGAACCTTCATGACATAAAAGGGAGCCTGGGTTAATGTGGAATACGGTCTGGCCTTCCGGCTTTGCCGGTCAAGGATGACTAAAGACCACTGCAGGGCACCCACCTGGCGAGAGTGCTGGGTGTCAAAAGAGGGTGGGGGCATCCCGGGCTTTTGTATTTGTGCTAAAATACGACTAGATATAAAAGCCGGTTAAACACTGGTAAAACGACATAATACGAGTAGGTGAGAAGATGGGCTGGTTAGATGATGCCAGATCAATAGCCAAACGTGATCCGGCAGCTTGTGGCACATGGCAGGTGGTGGTCTTTTATTCTGGCTATCACGCTGTGCGCTGGCACCGGCTGGCACACTGGATGCATAACCATCATATGAAGTGCCTGGCCAGGGGTGTGTCACAGCTGAGCAGGTTTTTTACCGGGATTGAAATACATCCCGGGGCTAAAATTGGCAAACGTCTTTTTATTGACCATGGCATGGGCCTGGTTATTGGTGAGACTGCAGAAATTGGGGATGACTGTACACTTTACCATGGTGTCACATTAGGCGGCACCGGGAAAGAAAAAGGCAAGCGCCATCCCACCTTGGGCAACTGCGTTCTGGTAGGGGCCGGCGCCAAGATCCTGGGCCCTTTCCGGGTGGGCGACAACACCATGATCGGGGCTAATTCAGTCGTGCTGAGCGAGGTGCCAGACCGTTCAACAGTTGTTGGTGTGCCGGGACGAATTATCAAGCAGGAGGGCAAGCCGGTGCGCCACAGTGTTGAGCTGGACCACACCAGTGTTTCAGATCCCTTTGAGCAGGACATCTGTCGCCTGATGCGCCGGGTGATGATGCTGGAAAAAATGCTGGGTCAGGAACCATTACCCCTGCGTCTGGAAAGATGCTCTGACGATAAAGACCCAGATAATACAAAAGAGCAGACTTAATATAGCGACAGGAGTAGAATATGTTGCGCCTTTATAATACAACAACACGAAGCAAAGAAGAGTTTATCCCGCTGGAGCCGGGTAAGGTCAAGATGTATGTCTGTGGCCCGACTGTCTATAACTTTTTCCATCTGGGTAATGCCAGACCTTTTATCACCTATGACACCTTGCGCCGCTATCTTGAGTTTCGCGGTTATCAGGTCAAGTATGTGCAAAACTTCACAGACATAGATGACAAGATGATCAACAAGGCCAACAGTGAAGGTATCAGCGTCGGCCAGCTGGCTGACCGTTTTATTGGCGAATACTTCCATGATGCTGACCGGTTGGGAATCCGCCGGGCTGATGTGCATCCCAGGGCGACTGAAAGCATGCCTATGATTATTGAGCTGGTTTCCACCCTGGTTGATAAAGGCTTTGCCTATGAGACAGGCGATGGGGTTTATTTTGATATCAGTAAACAACCCGATTATGGCAAGCTTTCCCACCATAATCTAGATGATCTGACCAGCGGCAGCCGCGACCTGGCTGAAGGAGAAAGCGACAAGCGTAATGCGCTTGACTTTGTACTCTGGAAGAAGAAAAAACCAGGTGAACCCTTCTGGCCCAGCCCCTGGGGTGATGGGCGGCCAGGCTGGCATATTGAGTGCTCAGCTATGGTCAAAGAGCATCTGGGTGACACGATCGACATCCATGGTGGCGGCCAGGACCTGGTTTTCCCCCACCATGAAAATGAGATCGCCCAAAGTGAAGCCGCCAATGGCAAGCCTTTTGTGCGTTACTGGCTGCATAATGGCTTTATCAATGTCGACCAGGAAAAGATGTCCAAATCTGCCGGCAATTTTTTTACTGTCCGTGATCTGGCCCAGCAGTTTGATTACCAGGTCATGCGCTTTTTCATGTTGAGCGGCCACTACCGCATGCCGATAAACTTTTCCGATGACCTGCTCAGAGCTGCTGAAAATGGCTGGAGCAGGATCAGGACCTGTCTTGAGAACCTGGCCTTTGTAGCCAGTCATGCGGTTGTTCAGTCAGATACCGCCGCTGCAAAAACTCTCCAGGCGGAAATTACCGAAAAAACCAGTGCATACATCTTAGCTATGGATGACGACTTAAATACAGCTGCAGCCCTGGCTGCGATCTTTGATCTGGTCAGGGCAGCCAACACTGCTGCTGCAGTCCAGGGTGTTGCCGGAGAGGTTTTGCTGGAGGCCCGGCAAAAGATCATTGAGCTGCTGGCGGTCCTGGGTCTTGATCCCCTGGCTGCAAAAGATGATGGTGGCCTGCCGCAAGATGTCAGCCGCCTGGTGGAAGAAAGAAGTGCAGCCAAGGCTGCCAAAGATTATGCCAGGGCAGATGCAATCAGAGACGAACTGGCGGGCCTGGGCTTTGCCGTGGCAGACACGCCCCAGGGTGTGAAGGTGAGCCGCCTGTGATATTGCCAAGCTTAGACAGGGAGTTGGCGGAAGTGCCTGTATCAGTCCTGGCCTATGTCGGTGACGCTGTCTATGAGCTTTATGCCCGCCTCCACACCTGTAACAGCTGCCAGGGCAAGTCCGGGCAGCTGCACCAAAGATCAGTTGAGATAGTCAAGGCCAAGGCCCAGGCAGCCGCTATCAAGCGTCTCTTGCCCCACCTTAGCCAGGAAGAACTGGCGATCTATAAAAGAGGCCGCAACAGCCAGCCGGCCAGCCGGGCCCGTCATGCCCATCCGGCTGATTACCAGATGGCCACAGGATTGGAAACCCTGATCGGTTATATCAGCCTCAAGCAGGAAGACGAGCGTCTAATTGAGCTGATGGGCCTGATATTGAAAGAAGATATATATGAACAAGAAGAGAAAAGAGTTTAATAAAAAAGAGAGGCCAGGCCGACCGGAAAGAAAAGGCAGCAGCCGGCCAGCGGTCCGCCTGCAGGATAAGGGACCAAGAGCCAGGTCCGAGGAAGCTGACTTGGCTGGTTCACCTGACCGGCTGGAAGGACGCAACCCGATCCAGGAAGCTATCCGGGCCGGGCGGGCCATTAACAAGGTCTGGGTGGCCAAAAGAACTGATAAAGCTGACGCAGGTCTGGGCCGCCTGATTGAACAGGCCCGGGCAGCAGGTGCTGTCATTATGGAAGTTGAGCGCTCTATTTTGGACCAGATGGCCCAGACCCGCTCCCACCAGGGCATCATAGCCCAGGTGGCCATGCATGAATATGCTGATCTGGATGAAGTTATTGCCCGGCTGCGCGAGCAGAATGTGACACCCTTTGTTTTAATCCTTGACGAAGTGCAGGACAGTTATAATCTGGGTTCTGTTTTGCGGATCGCAGATGCAGCCGGCGTCCATGCTGTGGTCATACCCCAACGCCGCTCTGCTGCCCTTGATGCAGCTGTGGCCAAGGCATCGGCTGGTGCGATTGAGTATGTGCCGGTCTGCCGGGTGGTCAATCTCAGCCAGACTGTTGCCAAACTGAAAGAAGCTGGTTTTTGGGTTGCCGGTGCAGCTGCAGAAGCAAGCCAGAACTACCGCCAGGCTGATTGGAGTGGTGATCTGGCTCTTGTCCTGGGTAGTGAAGGTGCCGGCATCAGTGCGGTCTTGAAAAAGCACTGTGATTTTTTAGTTGCCATCCCCATGCAGGGGCAGGTTAATTCGTTAAATGTTGCTGTAGCTGCCGGTATCATCATTTTTGCAGCGGCAGCAGCCCGGCAAGATACAAAGAAGCAGGAGGAGGCTCCTGTGTGAGTACAGGCAGTGAAAATATTTTACTGGCAAAAGCCGCCAGTGGTGACAGCCTGGCTGTCGATCAGCTTTTGCAGCGTTATAAGGGATTGGTCCGGCATAAAGCGACCATGATGTTCATGCCCGGTGCTGATAAAGAGGATGTTATCCAGGAGGGTATGATCGGGCTTTATAAGGCTATCCGGGCTTTTGATCCGGCTAAGCAGGTTCCCTTTGTTTCTTTTGCTTCCTATTGTATAATGGCGCAAATCACAGATGCAGTGCGTAAATCCAACCGCCAAAAACACCAGATTCTCAATGAATCTGTCTCATTGGATCATGTTGAGCCAATCAATTCTGATCATCTGGGCCAGTCTCTCTTGACTATGCTGCCGGACGAAGGTAGTTCAGATCCGGAGCAGGTATTACTGGATAGAGAAGATGTGGCTGAGCTGATGGATTTTATGCAGACAGATCTCAGCCCGTTAGAGAAAAAGGTGGTCCTTTTGTACATCCAGGATCTCAGCCATGCCCAGATTGCCGGCTGCCTGGACTTAACAGATAAATCGGTAGAAAATGCCCTTGGCCGGGCCCGGCGCAAGTTCCGCCTCTACCGCCAGGGCAAATCACAGCACAAGACAGGTGATAGCTGATGAAACTGCGGCGTTTCTTGCTCATCTTTTTAATCTTTGCTCTGTTTTTTACCACGGTTGCCTGCAGTCAATCAGCGGATTCCTGGCTTTCCAGTGTGATGAGTTTCTTTGGCCAGGGTCAGGCTGGCAGTGGCAGCCTTTCTGCCAATCAATTGGCTCAGCAGATTGCTGATGCCGTACGCAGTGACAGTAATGTAACTGATGCCTTCAACAACATTCCTGACAAACAAAAAGATGGCTTGTCACTGGATGAATTCCAGCAGTATGTGCGTTTTTTGCGGCGCGGCGTTGCTGGGGCTGTGACTTCCTTTTCGGAAATGACTGAAGGCGAACTGGAAATGGTGCAACAAAAGATTGTTAACAGGCTACCAGAGCAAGCGGACCAATTGGCGGATCTGGCCGGCTACTGGATCCATTTTCAAGAAAGAGAAAACTTTCCCGGCAAAATTGGCGTTTACGTACGCCAGCCGCAAAACCAGGCGGCAGATCTATTTGCAGACTGGGTCAGGCGCATCTTGGAGCTGAAGGATCTGGCTGCCCTGTATTTTGATGCAATAGACCGGCATGACCAGGAGGCCCTGGCCTTTTTGTTGCAATCAGCTGATCTGCCCAATGAAGTGATCCAGATCAGGGCTGACCGCCTGATTGATTTCTACAGCAATAATATCACCTCCCGTTCAGCTGAGTTCAGATTGACCTATGCTGAAATAGATGGGATTGGTTTTGAGGAATTCGGTATTATTAATCCGGACCAGAGCCAGTCGGTCAGCCGCCAGATCGAATTGCTGCGCCGGCCCGACAGTGGCTTTTATATTGATGATATTTTGCCAGAGGTTATGCAGGCCCAGGATCAGATGATCTATTATGATAACCAGCAGTTGCTGCAATTGGGCTTTTTGGACAGCGGTGAACCGGTTCAGGTTCAGTCAGGTGACCTGGAAAGTATTATTGGCCCGCCCCTTTTACATGATGATACTGTCTGCGTAACCACAAGCAGTGGCGTGCAAAGACTCAGCCTTGAGTATGACTCTGCCTTGGAGCTGCGTGCCGAAGGAGCCTGTTTCAGGCACAGCCGCTGGAGCGGCCAGATCAAATACCTGCGCCTGGAGAGCCCGAACACCAGACTTGGTTCAGGTCTGAAACCTGGTGACACAAAAGATAAGCTGTTGCTGAAATATCCCTTTATTGAAGAAGCGGGTTACCTGATCCGCAGCAAGCTGGACAAGGGTAATATCAAGCTGCGTTTTATCATGGAAGATGAAAAGATAGCGGCGATTGAGCTGACTGTCAACTGATCACACTTTCCAGCAGCAGCCGCCTGAGCTGAACCTGGGTCGCCTGATCCACACCACAAAGGTTCAGGTAGGCTGGCACACTTTCATATTTATCTGTCAGATATTGCAAGGTCGCTTCCATGTAGTGGGCCGGGGTAGTGAAGAAATGGCGGGATTTTTCCGGCATTTTATGGATGAAAGTATCAAACCAGGGCTTCAGCAGCTCTGCGCTGATTTTATAGTCATGCACGATATGCTCCTGGCTGACACCAGCCAGGGACAGGAGCAAGGCTGAGATAAGTCCGGTTCTGTCCTTGCCGTGGGAACAGTTAAAAAGACTGCTGCCTTTTTTATTTGCAGCCAGAGTTCGCATCACAGAGCCGACAGCCGGCTGGGCCATATCCAGAATATAGCGGTATAGGTCGGCCAGAGTAAACTCGGTCAAAGCAGATACATCCTGCAAGCCGGCTAGGTTTTTTTCCAGATCCGGCCCTAAAAGCGGAATATGGTGATAGCTGACGCCAGGCAGCTGGCGCAGATCATGAGGCTGCTTGTCTAACTCACTTTGACTGCGCAGGTCGATCACCTGGCTGACAGGATAAGCCAGTAAAACTGCCAGGTCTTCCTCGCTCAGGCCAGATGGGGCATCCGAGCGGACAAAGCGGCGGCAGATAGTTTTGCTGCCGCTTTGGGTCAGGTAACCACCCAGATCTCGAATGTTAAAAAGTGAATTTACACTGATAGGCGGGCAATCATTGATCAAACGTTCTTGCATTTATTTACCTCACTAGATCTAGTTGTTGCTGGTCAAGTATGGATTAATTCTATACAATGATAGCATAGATTGAAAGTGTGATACAAAATGACAGAAAAAGGACGATCTGAATATAATAATAAGCCAATGATCCATGTTGATGCTGATGCCTGCCCTGTGGCTGTGCGCAAGATTATCGAACGTATTGCAGAAAGAAAGCAGATCAAGCTGGTTTTTTACAGCGATCACAACCATGAGCTTTTTCCGCTCTACGGTCAATTCCGCCAGGTGGGCCAGGGTAAAGAGGCTGTCGATATGTTTTTAATCGCCCAGGTTAAAGAAAATGATCTTGTTGTCACGCAAGATTATGGCCTGGCTGCCCTGGCCCTGGCCAAGAAAGCCAAAGCTATCCACCCCAGCGGCCGCATCTTTACTGATGAAAACATTGACCGGCTGCTTTTTGAGCGGCATCTGGCAGCCAAGGCCCGTCAGGCCGGCCAACGCATGTTCAGCCCCAAGAAACGTAAAACAGCAGAAGATCGCAGCTTCTCTGAGCAGCTCAGCAGGCTGGTCAAGGACTGGCCTAAAGCTGATCACTGAGAATAAATCAGGGTCTGTAACTAAAAACGAAGCAGTTTTCAGTTTGATCTGCTGCCAAAATGAGTTCATTACCTGCTAGTTTTTGCACAGGATAATCTGCTGCAATTAACTCCAAAAACGGTTCAACCGTGCTGATAGGCAAATCACCATGGCCAATCTGGTAGTGCATGGGGATGACATTTTTGGGTTTTAGCTGCAGGACAGTTTCTTTAGCACGGGCCGCATCTATGGTGTAGTAACCACCCACTGGCAGGAGCAGGTAATCAACAGTCCCTATACTACTTATCTGGTCAGGGTCCAGCAAATGGCCCAGATCACCCAGATGAGCTAAAGTCACACCGGCTGTGTGGACAAGATGAATCAGGTTGTTGCCGCGCAGGCTGCCTTTTTCCGGATCATGATAGCTAGCAACAGATTTTACAAAAAAGCGTTTGTCAGCAGCTGGCCAGGCCGCAGCCAAGGCGAGATGTGTCACCAGATCAGCTGGAGCTTTTTGAAAAGCTATAGCAGCCTCGTAGTTGTGGTCACCATGTTGGTGAGATGCCAGCATGGCGTGCGCTTCTAGAGCTAGAGGCGGATAACCGATCATCTTTGAATCATAAGGATCCAGCACCAGGGTCCACTGGCTGCTTTGCAGGCTGAAGCAGGAGTGGCCATGCCAGGTCAGGACAGGATTAATTGTGGTCATGCGATCAACTCCTTGTAATTTCTCTACTTAAATTTTAGCACAAAGAGCCAGCTTTAGTCTTTTTGCCAGCTGATTGTACCATCAGAACTAGCCTTATCCCGCCTGATCTGCCAGACAGTGTGAGTGGGTGAGTTCTGCAGGGCAGCCTTTTCCAGCAGCAAGCCGGGACTTATTTTGCGAGGTGACCAGTGGGCAGTAGTCTTGCAGTAAAAATTATCCAGTAGGCCGCTAACGGGTGATAGCTGGTCCAGACGCCTAAAATCAAAGGCGCTTGTATTACCAGAGATAGTCAGGTCGACATTGTTGGAGTAAACAGTCTGGGAAAAACCAGCAGCGGTATCCGGGGCCAGCATCCTGTCAGGCAAATTTTCGTATTGCTTTAAGTACTCCACCCATCTGTCCACAACGGTCAGGTTTTTGGCCGGGTCCGGGTGGAGGATATTAGGCCAGTGCATGCCGCAGATCGGACCTTTGATAGCGATTTTTGTAGAGTCTAAAAAACTAGGCAGATCCGGTGCCAGTTGTTTGTAGGAGAAAAGATCAGAACCCCTATTCAGTGTCAACATGCCGTCATCAATACCAAAGAGTTCGTTTTCTGGTTCTTTGCTGCAGGTCATAGTGGTAAAAGGTGTGGAAATATACTTGATGCCATACTGGCGCAGGTGGGGCACCAGGCCTTTTGCGCCTAAACCAAAATTATGTAGGAAAGCTGCCGGAACAAAGGAGCTGGGGAAAGCTCCCATCTGGTGTTGCTGCATGAGGCGGGCATAGTAGTCCAAATGCAGTGCCACCTGGTCGTCTGGCCGCATAAATCCTTTCTGATCATGCCACTCAGCCCGGCTGGCCTTACCATCCTGCCAGTATTCGTGGCCGATCCCATGCAGGACAAATTCAAAATGTTCCACACCTGCGCGCAGGATGGCCAGAGCCTCTTCCTGCCAGGGCCCAAGCCAGCGGCTGTTGTCCCATTCCCTGCCCTGCCAGGTACTGGATGGCAGGTCTTTCAGGATGTTTTCCTTGTCCCATTCACAAAGGATAAAGGCTGCTTGGGGCTTCATCGCCAGTTGTCGGCCCAGCTCAATAATAGCCTGATAGTCCAGGGGGTGGTGGTCCCGGCAGATATTGTTGCGATAAGGGCCATTTCTAACTGAATCGTCAGTGCCTGACCACCAGCCGACATCGTCAATGACAATCTGGATTGCTAAAGGTAAAGAAGCAGCAAACATAATATCACCCGCTCAAATTTGTTCTTTGTCTTTTTCAAAGCTGAACAGCACCAGCTGGCAGGCAGGACAAATCCAGGCAGGGAAGCTACTGCCACCTATAGCTTTGTTGGCAATTTGGACATCGCCCTTGTCTAGCCTCATCCGCAGCTTTCTTTTTTCTGTAGCCCAGAACATGATGCTGCCACCGCGTGATCCACTAGATTGCAGGAATCCGCTTTTCATCGCAAGATTGCATTTAGGACAAATCATTATTTTCGTCTCTCTTTCTAGTAAAATCCAGGAACCTGGTGCCTTGGAAGGTCAGGTCACCTGTATCATTTTCGGCCAGCAGCCCGAACTGTTGGGAAGGCACAGGCAGCTCCAGCCTGTCCTGGCTGGCGAATTCAAAAGTGGCAAAATATCTGGTGCTGGCCATTGTTTGCCGTGATCCGCTGGAAACAGCTGTCCTTTTTGCCACCACCCGGGCTTTTACTGTCAGTCGGGGGGAATTGTTATTTTTTTTCCATATAGTAAGGCTCCGCACTATAAGAACAACAAAAACAGAAATAATCAGTAAAAAAACAAGACCGAACATGAAAGGGAATAAGCTGTCAAAGAAGCCAAAGCCAAAAAGGAAGAACAACTGGTATGCTCTACTGGTCATATGTGTAATCCTTTCGAGTTGTTTCCTGCACAAGTATACCAGCTAGCCGGCAGGTCAGCAAAACAAATGAGTCAAGAGGACTTATCATGGTCAATCAGCAGCAACCAGCAATCAGCCAATCATTCGCCCAATCAGCGAAATCAGCCAAAAGAGCCAAAGAGCCACCCCTAAAAAATCAATGTTGACATTGAGCTGATTTTCGACTAAGATTATCCATGCACAAGCGCCCGTAGCTCAACTGGATAGAGCGTCTGACTACGGATCAGAAGGTTATGGATTCAATCTCTGTCGGGCGCGCCACCTAAAACCCCTGGTACCACAGCGTTTCAGGGGTTTTTTGCTGCCTGCCGGCAAGGGCCAAAATGCGCCAGAATACATGGCTATTCAGGGCTACAATAGACGCGCAATAGGCACGCAATAGGCAAATAAAACAGATCATGCTCTGGATCATGGCGCAGATCATGCCCCGGATCATGGGAGCATCTCAACAGCTTTCTGCAGCCGGATCTGATCGGTGTGTTAGAAGTAAGGGTATAGTTTTAAAGCCTATCAGCTCGTGGGTGACCTTGGTGTCCACTACGGCAAGAGCTAGCATAGACGCATAGGTGTGCGGGTCGAGAGCAGCTGGTTTTGTGTTATGCCAAGCAAATCCAGGATGGGTGGTAGAGATAAAATAGGTCGGCCCTATCCTGGCAGACCGTTGTTTTGGATCCGCTGATCAGAGTCTGGGTCGATAAGCTGATGAAAACAAGGAAATTCACTTACAGAAGCCACTATTAAGAAGCATTATTGGGAAATATGTCAAAGCGCCATTAGCTTGACTGGGAAGATGAGTTCCATGGGCTGTCTCTTTTTTAGAGACAGCCCATGCTATTATCAGGTTTGGCGGATCAGGCCAGGATCTTG
>CAZZGG010000092.1:0-10548 GCA_964654125.1 uncultured Oscillospiraceae bacterium | reverse complement strand
GCCAGCTCCTCTAAACAGGCCAATGACTCCTCCACCAGCTCCTGGCCACCAGCGGGCGAAACAAGATTATCAAAAAGGCTGGCACCATAGCCCCGGTTAGCCTGCGCCCGCCCGGTTGCCAGATAGCTGCCGCCATCATCACCGGGGGTGGCTGCCAGCTGGATCACAAAAGTCTGGACAAAAGGACTGCGGGCCTGGATCCGGTGCATGAAATCCATATAGAGCTCAAAGCGGTTGGAGACAAAGGCGATCTGACCCAGCCGGACGGCATGCAGCTCCATCGGTAAGCGCTCTTCCTTATCCTGATATCGCTCTAGGACCCGTCTTAAGCGCCGTCTTTGCGAATCAAGCTGGGAGTTTTCTTTCAGCAATTCAATTGGGCTGGCACCAGCCAACCTGTAATTAATCTTTTCCAGCTCCTCCAATTTTTCCCGAGCAAACTGCTGCTCAGCAGCACTGATCTCACGCTTTTGTAAATGAACAGTTTTAACCATGTGTGAAAGCTCCAGCTCAGTTTGGATATCCTTCTTCGCCCAGGCCAAAACTTCACTGAAAGAAGCCAGGATGCGGCTGGCAATGTCCTTTCGGTTAGCCTCCTGCCAGCTGACCTGGCCGTATTTTAAGGCAAAGCGCCTTTTTTCAGCTGCCTGGTAATGCAAAATACGTGGTGCCAGATCACCTGCTGGCGCACACTGGGGCAGGAGCTGGATATCACCATACTCCGCCCGGATAGCCAGGCGCACATCATGCCAAAAGTCGGCCGACAAGCGGTATTCTTGGGAAGATACCTGAGCGGGAGCAGCCAGATTAACCACTGCCCCGCTCAAGCGATCCTGCTCGTCAAAAGTAAAGAGTAGATTAACAAAATGGTCTGATCCTGCCTCATAATGGCTGAAATTCTCATCATTGGTCTGGCCATACATTACAGCATGGCCATTAATACGAAAACCATCCGCCTTTTGGCCCTGCCTTTGCGATGTATCATCAAAATAGACACTGCGCCGGTTCTGGGCTGTCACGGCGTAGCCATAACCATAAGCTATCCCACCTGCTGCCCTTTTGCGCCAGGCATCAACAATGGCACTGGCCGCCTGGCTGGCCAGAAAGCTACGATAATCATCACTGGAAGCTATTTCCACTCCCGGATGCGGGATGGTGAATGGAGTCGCTGCACTGGTGCCCCTATCATGATAATGACTGGGCCCGGCATGGGTATGGGTGGCATTCATGAGGATTTTCTGCACAGGAATTTTTGGTTCGAGCCAGTTGACTAATGTGCGAATCAGATCCAGCAGGCCGGAACGGACCACAACAAGATCAGCCGACAAAAATATCACCTGATCCTGGCCATCATCAAGCACTAGCGCAGTCACAGTCACCGGGTCAAGTACACCTTGTGCGATCCGCATGTGAAACTGGCCTGGAATATTGACAGGCTTAAATGTTGAGACATTACGGCTGGCCCAGCCGATTTTAATTCTTGCCATAAGAAAGCACCTTCCTTAATTGAGCTTGAGCATCCAATCCGCTGTAACTTTTGCTCCTGCAAAAAAGACAGCCTGCACCTGGCGCAGATTAGCGAGTGAAGCCAAAGGATCCTTCTTAACCAAAAGTAGGTCCGCTAGATAACCCGGCCTGATCTGGCCCAGTGCATCGTCCATTCCGATAATCTTGGCTGCATTGGTGGTGGCCGCCTTAATCGCTGCCATTTTGCTAAAACCGCAAGACTCCATCAGCTCCAGTTCATACACCATCTCACCCAAGGTATCAGTGCCGGCTCCAACCAAGACACCGCTCTTGTAAGCTTGCTTGACACTTTCTCTTTGCGGATAAACCACCAGCTCCCGCACCATCCTGGCATGTTCCAGCCGGCCTGCTTTTTCTTCTCTTTCAGCCAGCACAGTAATACCGCTCATGGTCGGCACATAATAGGCATTTTGGGCCAGCATCATTTCTATCACCTGCTCTGTCAGCCTGGTGCCATGCTCAATGCCATCCACCCCAGCCATAAGGGCAGTCAAAGGTGGCAATTCACCCATGGCATGGACAGTGACAGTTTTTTTATGACTATGTGCTGCCTGGACACCAGCCTGCATTTCCTCCAGCGTGAATTCCACCCAGTCGGGGTGCTCACGCTCAGGTGCGGCGGCAAGGCCACCACTGGCCATCATCTTGATAAACTGCGCCCCTTGCTTGATCTCCTGGCGCACAGCCCGCGCTACTCCAGCAGGCCCGTCCGCTTCAACTGACAGGACCGCATTCGGCTCCCCATGGGTGCAATGGCCGCCTGTGCAGGCCACGGCATAGCCACAGGTGATCAGGCGCGGCCCTCTATAGATGCCGGCTGCCAGGCCCTGGCGCAGTTTGCTGGCCAGACGTAAAGGCGAGCCACAATCCCGCTGGCTGGTGATGCCCCGGCTCAGCTCATACAGGCCGTTTTTTAAGGCATAGAGGATCTGGACTGCTTCAGGGGCCCGGGCCACCTCGGCTGCACCCTGGCGAAAGCTGCTCTGGGCCTGGTGCAGGTGCCTTCTATGGATATGGACATGCAGATTAATCAGGCCAGGCAAAAGGGTGCCGCCCTCCCCGTCCAGCCTTTCAGCTGTAACCGGGGGCAGCTCGCCTTGGCCGACCTTTACTATTTTCTCATCTTCAAGCAGGACCCAACCATCTTTTAAGGGCAAGTCGCTTACACCATCAATGATATTGCAATTATGAATCAGGGTTGCCATGGCGGCTGCCTCCTAACTACTATGTAATTTCTCTAAAAGCTCCAGGGTCTTTTCAACCAGCTCCTGGCCTCCGGCTGGTGAGAGCAGATTATCGAACATGGAGGCTCCATAACCTCTGTTGGCAACAGCTCGTTCTGTTGCCAGATAAGAGCCACCATCAGGCCCGGGAGTACCCGCCAGCTGGATGATAAAGGTCTGGATAAAAGGGCTGCGGGCTTGGATGCGGTGCATATAGTCCATATAAAGCTCAAAGCGGTTGGAGGCAAAGGCAATCTCACCCAGACGCAGCACATGCAGCTCCATGGGCAGATAAGGCTGGTCAGCTTGCTGGACATAGCGCTCCAGGATTCTCTCAAAACGGATGCGCCGGGCGGCCAGGCTGGAGTTAAATTCCAGAATCTGGCGTGGGCTCTCCCCCTCCTCCATGAAGCTTTGCCTGTTCAGTTCTGCTAATTGCCGCCGGGCATAGTCTGCCTCTTCATCTGTGATCAAGCGTTTGCTTAGCTCCACTGTCTCGACTAGATGACGCAGCGGCAGGTCTGTTCTTATATCCCGCCTGGCCCAATCCAGGCACTCACTAAAAGCCTGGACTATCCGCTCAGCTAGATCGCGCCGGGCTGCCAGCTCTGTCTCTGCTTCAGCCAGGCCATATTTTAAAGCAAAACGTCTGGCCTGCGCCGCCTTATAATGCAGGATGCGCGGTGACAGGTCACCTGCTGCCGCACATTGGGGCAAGAGGAAGATACACCCGTATTGCTGGTGGATCAGCTGACGCACATCATGCCAAAAATCAGCCGACAATAAATGGCTGTGTTCTGAGTTTTGTGAGGGTGCCGGTAGATTGATAATGGCTCCACTGATCTCGCCTGCCCTGTCAAAAGTAAAGAGCAGGTTAATGAAGGGGTCCGCCCCTGCCTCATAGTGGCTGAATTGGGCATCACTGGTGTCACCATACATAACGGCGTGGCCATCCACCCTGTAACCGGCACCATCTCTTGCTCCCGGCCGCAAAGAAACATCATCGGCGTAGATCGCCCTGCGGCTGTGTGAGCTGACAGCATAAGCATAACCATAGGCCAGACCAGCCGCTTCCCTTTGCTGCCAGGCGCTGACAATTGCCTCAGCTGCCTGGTCAGCTAGAAAGCTGCGGTATTGATCACTGGAAGCAATCGTGATGCCCGGATGCGGGAAATCATCAGCAGCTGCAGTTGATGCCCCTGTCCAGTTATCTCCTCTAGTGTCAGCATAATGGCTGGGCGCAGAATGGGTGTGGGTGGCGTTCATCAAGATTTTAGCCACTGGAATGCCGGCTGTTTTTGCCTCCACCCGCTTTCTGATTTCATCCAGCAGGCCAAAGCGGATCACAGCCAGGTCAGCTGAGAGGAAAATCACCTGATCAGTGCCCTTGTCCAACACAAGCGCCGTGACACTGAGCGGATCCAGTACTCCTTGGGAAATCCGCATGTGGAACTGACCCAGGATATTGACTGCCTTGTCAGTTGATATATCGCGGCTGGCCCAGCCAATCTTTAAGCTAGACATTTTCCTCAGTCCACAGTTGCTGGATCGTGGCTACAGTTTTCCTGACCAGTAGTTCACCGCCCACATGACCTGTCCGGCCGGAACTGACATAGGCACTGTAATGGCTGCCCCTCTCTGCCTTTTCTGTGGGCAGATAACCTGCCGCATCATTGGCCAGCTGGATGACAAAAGTCTGGCTGGCATCGCTTAAGGCCTTGATCTGGTTGCCATAATCTAAAAACAGTTCAAAAGGATTGGTGGCGATGGCAATATCACCCAGGCGGGCCACATGAATTTCGGTTGTGTAGAACTGGGTGTACTGCTGCACATTAAAACGCTCCAGGATACCGCCATGAATATGCAGGGCACTCATGTCAGTGGTGTCATAGACTTTTTTCTCGGTCTTTGCTACATACTCGTCGATTGCCTTTCTGGCATTTTCTGCTTCAGTGATACTGACCCGCCTAAAGGGGAAATCAAGCATCTGCACTTCGTGCCTGATGATTGCTTCTGCCAGGGGCTCTGCTGCAGCTGCAGGCAGCCGGTCCAGGATAACAGCAGCAACCCGCTTACCCAGCTCTTTTG
Source organism: uncultured Oscillospiraceae bacterium (assembly GCA_964654125.1). Lineage (GTDB taxonomy): Bacteria > Bacillota > Clostridia > Saccharofermentanales > UBA5734 > JAAYBY01. The sequence goes on along the minus strand of CAZZGG010000092.1, from coordinate 5,710 downwards.
CTCCCTCAAGGCTATGCATGGATACATCTGTTCTCCTTTGTTTCTTGTCAGAGCGCCGTACCAGATCACGGGGCGACTGGTCGCCGGCAGCTCCGCAAAGGCCCAGAATGACAAAATCATCACCCTGCTGGGCCTTGACCAGATCGCGCACCTTGCCCCAGTAGTCTGAGGAAATATAGTGTTCGTGTTCCACCACCTGGGAGGGGCAGGCCACATTAGCCAGCACACCCAAAGGCTGTCTGGCATCATCAAAAATATAAAGCAGTTCAATGCCTGAATCATTGCCGCCCTCCAGTTCCTGGAAGTTGACAGTTTCAACACTGCCATACATTTTAGCACTGGCATCATCATAGACAACCCGGCGGCAATGCCCCACCACTGCCCTGCCAAACTCAGGACTGACCAGACCGGGCTGGCGCTCCTGCCAGGCAGCACAAACCGCCTGCTTGATCCTTTCCGCGATATAGGGTCCTGTCCGATCCGCCAGCCAGACATCAGCAGGGATCTCTGCCTGGGTTGCCCGAAACTCAATATCTTGCGGCAGATGCTTGGCAGCCACATGCAGGGCCTTGGGCCTTTGGAAGAAGGTCGGTCCGGTATGGGTGTGGGTGGTGTTAAAGATAATCTTCTCTACCGGTAAGTCGGGACACTCCTGTCTGATCAACTCCCTCACTTCATTACAGTACTCCAGCGCCACACTGGCCAGATCCAGGCTGCAGATGATGATGGTATCGTCTTCAGTCTGGGCCACAAAGACACTGGCATAAAGGGGGCTTTCCACATGGGTGGAGATACGGGTATAAAACTGGCCCTGTAAAGAAACAGGGGCAGGCGGGGTAATCTCCAGCTGCTTCATGGCAACAAATAATTTCTTTTCCATCTTGATCCTCTTTTCTGACATAAATGTCATTGACCTGTTTGATGTAGCAAGGTTCTTACCTAAAAGATTTCTTTAATAATCAAGGATATACCCATTAATAAAAGTACATAATTAATCAGCTTATGCAAGGCATCCTGCTTGAGCCTAGCAAAAAAGCGGTAGCCCAGCAGACTGCCCAAAAAGATACCGCTAGCTGCAAAAAGACCTAATTGCAGGATACTGGCGTCGTAGCCGCCGCTTGCTGCTAATAAGCTAATCGAAAACAAAGCGCCAGCCAGGAAGGAAGCCTGGATGGTGGCCAGGTATTCCTGTTTGGGCAAAGCCAGATTCATGTAATAAAGCACCAGCGGCGGCCCGCTGGCACTGGCCAGCCCGCCCAAAACACCACTGAGGCTGCCTGCCAGCATGCTGTTTTTAGTCGAAGGTTTGAGCCTGATTTTCTTGCTCCAGCCCAGTTGAAACAAGGCGATCAGAAAGATCAGGCTGCCCAGGATAGTGCTTAAAACTGAATTGTGAAAATTCTGGAAAGCTAAAAGACCCAGGATCCTGCCCAGGAAAGAAAACATGGTAGGCAGGATAAAGAGTTGCCAGTTAATTGATTTAAAAGAGCGCAGTAGAAGATTAAGGCTCAGCACCGCAGAAGCTATGAACATGACCGGTAAGGCAGTCTTGTAGGTGAGAAACAGTGGCAGCAAGGCCATGCCAACCAGGCCGGCTCCAAAGCCACAAGACCCTTGCACAGCTCCGGCCAGCAACATGATAAAAAACACAATAAATCCAGTCATTGATTGCCCCTGTCAATTATTTCTGTCAGATGCTTTTCTCAGCCCGCTAAGCTTGAAACAACTTTTCCAGTATCTCCACTGTCTGATCAACGAGTTCCTGGCCGCCCTGGGGTGAAACCAGATTACACAGGACCGAAGCGCTGTAGCCTTTATTGGCAATTGCCCGTTCAGTAGCCAGATAGGTACCGCCGTCCGGACCTGGTGTTCCGGCCAGTTGGATGATAAAGGTCTGGACAAAGGGGCTGCGTGCCTGGATGCGCTGCATGAAATCCATAAAGAGCTCAAAACGGTTGGAGGCAAAAGCAATCTCACCCAGCCGCAGCACATGCATTTCCATAGGCATTTTTGGTTCAGCATCCTGAACCCGGTAGCGCTCAACTATGCGGCTAAAACGGCCGCGCTGGGCCACCAGCTGGGAGTTATAGTTGAGAAGTTCCAAAGGTGTGCCGCCTGTTTCTTTGAAATCCTGCTTTTCCAGCCCGGCCAATTGCTCTTTGGCAAAGGCCAGCTCCTCATCCGTAACCCGGCGTTTAGAAAGCTGGGCTGTCACCAGCTCATGAGTCAAAACAAGTTCTGTCTTGATATCCTTTTTAGCCCAGCTATAGACCTCCCGGAAAGCTGCTGTGATTCGCTCAGCGATATCCTTGCGGGCAGCAAATTCAGTATTTTCGGCGGATAAACCGTACTTTAACTGGAAGCGGCGGGCCTGGGCATCTTTGTAGTGGAGGATGCGCGGGGCCAGATCACCTGCTGCAGCACATTGAGGCAGAATGAAGATATCACCAAATTCCTCGCGGACCAGCTGGCGCACATCGTGCCAGTAATCGGCAGTGAGACGGTAGGCCTGCTCTGAGTTTTGCGCTGGGGCCGGGACATTGATGATAGCACCGGTTAAGTTTTGCCTAGCATCAAAGGTAAAAAGTAGATTAAGGAAATGGTCGGCCCCAGCTTCATAGTGGCTAAATTTTTCATCCTTGGTGTTGCCGTACATAACACCATGACCGTTGATCCGAAAACCGCTGGCCTTTTCGCCCGGCCGCTTTGCAGTATCATCAAAGTAGATAACCCGGCGGCTGTGGCCGACCACTGCATAGCCATAGCCGTAGGCTATACCGCCCTCAGTGCGTGTCTGCCAGGACTCTAGCACAGCTTCTGCTGCCAGGCCGACTAAAAAGGCCCTGTATTCATCACTGGAGGCAATTTCCACCCCGCGATGGGGCACAGCTGCCAGGGGCGGCGTGGAAGAAGAACTGTCTTGGCTGGACATCCGGCTTCCATCCAGGTAATGGCTGGCTCCGGCATGGGTATGGGTGGCATTCATGAGGATCTTGTCCACCGGGATAGCCGGATCAAGCAGCTGGATCTGCTGGCGGATTTCATCCAGCAGGAAGGAGCGGATCACGACCAGGTCAGCTGATAAGAAGATGACCTGGTCCTGGCCGTTATCGATCGTCAGTGCTGTCACAGTCAAAGGATCCATGATACCCTGCGAGATGCGGATATGAAACTGGCCGGGTATATTGATTGGTTTGTCTGTCGATATATCGCGGCTGGCCCAGCCGATTTTAAGCTTCCTCACAATCGTCCTCCCAAAGCTTGACAATTGTAGCGACAGTTTTTCTGACTAAAAGCTCCCCTCCAGCATGGCCGGTCCGGCCAGAGCTGACATAAGCGCTGTAATGACTGCCCCCTTCTGCCTTCTTGGTCGGCAGATAACCTGCGGTATCACTGGCCAGTTGGATAACAAAGGTCTGGCTGGCCTCACTTAAGGCCTTGATCTGGTTGCCATAGTCTAAAAAGAGTTCAAAGGGGTTGGTGGCAAAAGCCAGGTCACCCAGCCGGGCAACATGAATTTCTGTAGTGTAGAATTGGGTGGTCTGTTGGCTGCTGAAGCGTTCCAGGATACCGGCATGGATATGCAAGGCTCCCATATCTTTTGTGTCATAAACTTCTCTCTTATTTTGCTCAAAATATTCATGAATTGCTTTTTGGGCGTTTTCCGCCTCAGTTATACTGACCCGCCTGATCGGAAAATCAATCATTTTAACTTCATGCCTGAGCACAGCTTCAGCTTCAGGCGCAGCAGCTGCTGCGGTTAGCCTATCCAAAATCACATCAGCAATACGTTTACCCAGTTCCTTCGCCCCTTCAATGCTGCGCATGGACACGTCACTTCTTCTTTGTTTTTTGGCTGATAAACGGACCTGGTCACGCGGTGACTGGTCGCCGGCTGCCCCGCATAGGCCTAAAATGACAAAATCATCACCCAGCTGGGCCTTAACCAGATCGCGCACCTTGCCCCAGTAGTCAGATGAGATGTAATATTCACCCTCAACCACCTGGGAAGGACAGGCCACATTAGCCAGCACACCTAAAGGTTTCTGCTCATTGTCAAAAACATAAAGCAGCTCTATGCCAGAATCGTTACCGCCTTCCAGTTCCTGGAAATTGACAGTATCCACACTGCCATACATTTTGGCTGTGCCATCATCGTAGACAACCCGGCGGCAATGGCCCACCACGGCCCGGCCAAACTCTGGGCTGATCAGGCCCGGCTTGCGCCCGGCCCAGGCAGTGCAGACAGCCAGCTTGATCTTTTCTGCTATGTAGGGTCCACAGCGGTCGTAGAGCCAGACATCTGCTGGAATGTCTTCTTCGGTAATGCGGAATTTTATCCCTTCCGGCAGCAGCTTGGCAGCAACATGCAGGGAATCAGGCCTGTAGTAATAGGTCGGCCCTGTATGGGTGTGGGTGGCGTTGAAAATAATCTTTTCCACCGGCAGATCCGGGCACTCCTGCTTGATCAGCTCACGGACATCATTGCAATACTCCAGTGCCACACTGGCCAGGTCCAAGGTACAGATGATGATAGCATCGCCATCTGCCTCAGCTACAAAAACACTGGCATAAAGCGGACTTTCAACGTGGGTGGAAATACGGATATGGAACTGGCCCCTTAAAGAGACAGGAGCAGGCGGTGTTATCTCGACTTGACTCATACCAATCAGCAGCTTCTTTTCCATTGCAAGCCTCTTTTCTGACGATTGTCGTCATCTTTTTTCTTATTGCTCTTGGGTTACTAGTTTTTTCTGAACAGACCAAGCTGGTTCAAAATCTTTCCCAGCTGACACATGCTGCCAACTGGGCTTATGCTCTGGATACTTGATTGAGCTGAAGGCTGGTATTATTAACACCAGCCTTCAGCTTTTAGCCATTATTTAAGCAAAGTGTTTTTCTTAAGCTTGATGCAGTTTTTCTAAAATCTCCACAGTCTGCTCGACCAGATCCTGGCCGCCTTCAGGTGAAACCAGATTGCAGAAGAGGCAAGCACTGTAGCCTTTGTTGGCCACACCGCGCTCGGTGGCCAGGTAGCTGCCGCCGTCCGGACCGGGTGTGCCGGCCAGCTGGACGACAAAGGTCTGCATAAAGGGGCTGCGGGCCTGGATGCGGTGCATATAGTCCATATAGAGTTCAAAGCGATTAGAGGCAAAGGCGATTTCACCGATACGCAGCACATGCATCTCCATAGGCAGCTTGGGTTCTGCGTCCTGGACCTGGTAGCGGTCGATAATGCGGGAAAAGCGGCCGCGCTGGGCCACCAGCTGGGAATTATAATTCAGCAGTTCCAAAGGCGTGCCGCCAGTTTCTTTAAAGTCCTGCTTTTCCAGCTCGGCCAATTGCTCTTTGGCAAAGGCCAGTTCCTCGTCGGTGATGCGGCGCTTGGTCAGTTGGGCTGTCACCACCTCATGGGCCAGCTCCAATTCGGTCTTAATATCTTTCTTAGCCCAGGCATAGACTTCCCGGAAAGCTGCAGTGATCCGCTCGGCGATATCCTTGCGGGCTGCAAATTCAGTATCTGCGGCAGACATGCCGTACTTTAACTGGAAGCGGCGGGCCTGGGCATCCTTATAGTGCAGGATGCGTGGAGCCAGGTCACCGGCTGCCGCACATTGGGGCAGAATGAAAATGTCACCAAATTCCTGGCGGACCAGCTGGCGTACATCGTGCCAATAATCAGCGGAAAGCTGGTAGATGCCTTCGGTAT
>CAZZGG010000091.1:0-10692 GCA_964654125.1 uncultured Oscillospiraceae bacterium | reverse complement strand
TCAGTTTACTAGCTTTCCTAGCATCAATAATTGCTTTTATTATATTATATCCAGACTCCAAAGCTTCCCATTCTTTATGAAACTCAGGATTTTTCAATTCATGTTGCAACAGTTTTTCGAAATCATCACTCATGTTGATTCATCCTCCTTGCCAAGCTAGCCTGATTGCCAAAAGCGGTACTTGTTTAATTCTACCACTTTTCCATAATCAAAGAATATGCCAGGGCCATATTTACAGCTACTTTTAAGGCATTCTTATTTTAAGAAATTTCAACTTGTGAAAAGTATCATTGTTTAAAATCTCACCCCTAATATCTCCCTTGTCCAATTAGGGAATCAGAGATTATCCGGCAGCCTTTACCAGATAACTTGGCGCAGAACGGACTTTTTGCGCTATAATAAAAAAGCAGCCAGATAGGTGAATTTTCTGCTGGCTCTAAAAGTATTACACGAGGAGTAAATTATGATATCAAACAGACTGATGCGGCTTGCTGAGCAAAATGATTGGAAGATCAATCAAAAAGAAGAGCTGGTTTTTGGTGAATACAATGGCTATCTCTTCACTGTTTTGGAAGGCAAAAACTTTACAACCTTCATCACCCCGGTTGCCGGCATCAGCCGGCAGGCCTTGGACCAGACAATTGATTTTTTGACCGGGCAAGATAAAAAGATCCGCCTCTATAACTATGAGCTAAGTGACAACTTCCTCTGTGTCCGCCTGGCCAGCAAACTGATCCCGCTTTCAACTGGCCAGATCGAACTGTTTTTAGGCCAATTATCAGGACTGCTCTCCCTTTATGAAGTGCCGGCTGATGCCTGTATCATCTGTGGTGAACCCGCCGACAGGCAAGGCCTTTATCTAGGTCTTCTCTGCTCCCTGCACAAAGATTGCGAAGGGGCAGAAATGCTAGATTTCACAAAAGAAGAAGCAGAAACCGAAACAGAAGAAGCAGCTGCTGCCAGTGTGGAGGTTAATGATGAAAAAACCAGTGATTGACCCAACCCGTCTTGAAGAGCTAGCAAGCCAGATGAAGCACCTGCAAGAGCCCATGCTGACCAGCCTGGCTGGCCTGATCGCCATCCCCAGTTACCGCCAGGAGGCCACAGCGGATGCACCCTATGGCCCAGCTGCCAAAAAGGTCCTGCTCCACTTCCTTGACCTGGCCCAAAGCTTGGGCTTTCGCACAGCCAACCTGGATAACCGGGCCGGCTATGCCGAATTTGGCACTGGCTCTGACCTAGTGGCAGCGCTTTGTCATCTAGATGTCGTACCGGCCGGTGAAGGCTGGCAAAGTGACCCCTTCACTTTAAAAATAGCTGACGGACGCCTGATTGGACGCGGCACAGGTGACAACAAGGGGCCGGCCATCGCTGCCCTTTATGCCATGAAAGACCTGCTTGACCAGGGCTACCGGCCCAAGAGCAGAATCCGCCTTATAGTCGGCACAGATGAAGAAAAAGGCAGCTCCTGCATGGCCCACTATGTCAAGGTGGCTGAGCTGCCCACAGCAGGCTTCACACCAGATGCTTCCTTCCCTGTCATCTATGCCGAAAAAGGCCTGCTCCAGTTCAGGCTCATATTAAAGCAGACCCAGGCCAGCACAGACAAGCTGCAGCTAGTAGCTGCCAAATCAGGCGACGCTCCCAATATGATCCCGGGCCGGGCCCAGCTGACCTTGCAAAAAGACGGTGAGCTTATAGAGCGCATAATAAGCGGCACCAGCGGCCATGCCAGCTCACCCCAGGGCATGACAAATGCCATCAGCAAGGCCATGCAGGCCTTAGCGGAAGAGCTGGCCCAAAATGCATCCAGCCATCCCTTTGTTGATTTTTATAACGAGATCATCGGTTTAGGCTGCCTGGGCGAGAAAATGGGCATCCAGATGGCAGACGAAACAGGCCCCTTAACCTTAAATGCCGGCATCCTGGAACTGGATTCAAGCGCTGCTGCCCTGACTGTCGATATCCGATATCCGGTCACGGCAGATTTTGCTGAGCTTTGGCAGAAGATAGCCAGCCGGGCAGCCCAGCTGGGCGGCGAGGCTGAGCTGCTCACCCACATCCCGCCCCTGCATGTGGCACGCGATTCCAAGCTGGTCACTGTCCTTAACCAGGTCTACCAGGAAATGACCGGCCATGCTGCCCAGCCAATTGCAATCGGGGGTGGCACCTATGCCAGGACCATGCCCAATGTGGTCGCTTTTGGCTCCGGTCTACCGGACAGTGCCTCCACAGCCCACCAGGCCGACGAATACATCACCTTGACAGAGCTTTTGGCAACAGCAGCCATCTATCGCCAAGCCCTGATCGAGCTGACCTCCTAGCCCATGGCCAGGCCCTTTAAGCTGCCCTTTTCCTTCCCGACCCGACGCCTGCTTTTAAGGCTGCTCGATGCATCATATGCTGCCAGTATCCAGGACTATTACTGGCGCAACCGCTCCTTTCATGACCCCTGGTTTCCTGACCGGGCAGCCAGCTACTTCAGTCTGGCCCAGCAAAGGTCCATCCTACAGGCTGAAGAGGAAGACTTTCGCGCCGGCCGGGCTGTCTCCTTCTGGCTGGCCTTGCCCGAGGATCCCACGCGCATTATCGGCCGGGTGGCTTTCAGCCAGATTGTTTATGGCAGTATGTGCTCAGCTTTCACGGCCTGGCATCTCGATCAGGACTATGAGGGCCAGGGCCTGGCCTTGGAAGCAGGCCAGGCAGCTATCCAGATCATGTTCGATTCATTCAAGCTGCACCGCCTGGAAGCGGCCATTTTGCCAGACAACAGCCGCTCCATCGCCTTGGCAGAAAAGCTGGGCTTTGCCAAAGAAGCCCTCAGCCCCCGTTTTTTAAAGATCAATGGCGTCTGGCGGGACCACCTGCGCTATGTCCTGTTAGCAGATGGCCCCCTCTGGCCGGACTAGCAAAAAACCAGCAGCTTTGACAACTGCTGGTTTTTTTTAATCAATTCTTGGCCGGGAGAAATATTATCTAAAAATAATCATCCTCATAGCCTGGCGGGTTGATCGGCTCAACCTCTTTGATGCTGATGCTGATCCGTCTGGTCTGATTGCTGACTTCCAGTACCCTGGCATCAACTTCCATACCCTCACTCAAGACTTCATTGGGCTTGTTGAGGCGTACATTGGCGATCTGGGAAATATGGCACAGAGCATCAACACCATCGGCGATCTCAACGAAAGCACCGAAGGGGAACATGCGCACCACAGTGCCCCGCACGATTGAACCGACCGGGAAGCGGCTTTCCACATCGTGATAAGGATCGTCTTCAACCTTCTTATAGCCCAGTGAGATCCGCTTGCGCTCAGGATCAAAATCCTTAACCCTGACATGAACCTCATCGCCGACATTGACAACCTCAGATGGATGGCGGATCCTGTTCCAGGACAGTTCAGAAACATGGACCAGTCCGTCCACACCACCGATATCGACAAAAGCGCCAAAATCAGTCAAGCTGCGTACGATTCCGTCATATTCATTGCCAACTGCGATAGTCTGCCAGAGTTCATCGGCTTTTTCCCGTCTTTCCAGCGAGAGCAGAGCCCTGCGGGAACCGGAAACACGCAGTCTTTTCTTATCAGGATCGAACTGGGTGACAAGAATATCCATGGTCTGGCCACGATATGGCTCCAGGTCTTCCACGATGCCCATTTCCAGCTGAGTGCGATGGATGTAAATGTCTACACCGCCAAAACTGGCAATCACGCCGTCTTTGACAACATTGATGATTTTGACAGAAATCGGTGTTTTCTCCGCAAAAGCGTCCTCGATCAGAGCCTTGTATTTGGTGAAATCGACGCGGGCTTTAGACAGGATAATTTCCTTACCCTGGTCAGAATTGCGGATATTACGCACATAAACATCGATTTCCTTATGATTTTCAACAGCATCGTCAAGATCAAAGTCCGGATCAGCATCAAATTCATGCCGTGAGATCCGACCTTCGCTCTTATCCCGCACATCCACATAGACAAACTCGCTGTCATAGCGGATGATGGTGCCGCGCACAGTCAAACCGCGCTTGAGCTGGGGAATGTTGTCAATAAAATCCGTGAAACTGATGTCACCAGAATCATTGTCCGCCTCCGGGGCAGCCTCTGCTTCTGTTGCTTCTGACTCAGCGGTCTCCTGCTCTGCAGCTTCCTCCGCCACAGCTTCAGATGCCTGTGCGGCCTGGGCGACTTCTTCTGTCGCTGCCTCAGCTTCTTCTGCTGCAACTGCGGTTTCTTCAGTTACTTCTTCAACTGCTTCAACTGCTGCTGCGACTTCTTCCGCGACTGCTTCGGCTTCTGCCACTACCGGCTGGTCCGTCTCTGTCTCAGCTTTTACTTCTGCATCCTGCAATACTTCTTCTGTTTGAACATCCTGTCGGATCTCCTCTTGGATCTCCTGACCGTTCTGCCTGACTTCTTGTTCAGTCATTGCCTGAATAACCTCCCTGATTATACGTTCTGGCGTCGACGCGCCTGCTGTGATTCCGACAGTCAGATCCTTTAACCGGGATCTGCCCCCGACTAAGGAATCCAGCTGAGCAGCATCTTCGACAAGAAACGTCTGCCTGCACTGACTGCGGCAGACCTCCAACAGCTTTTGGGTATTTGAGCTGTCCTGGCTGCCAATTACAAGCATGATATCAGCAAGCCGGGCGATCCGGCCTGCTTCTTCCTGCCTGTTTGCAGTCGTAATACATATTGTATCAAATATCTGCAGCTTTGCAATTTTTTTCTTTAAAATTTGGCAAATTTCCTGATATTGGGCAAAAGAGAAGGTGGTTTGGGCCACCAGCACCCAATTATCCCCTGCAACAGGCAGTTCCTGGGCCTCCGCCGCACTTGAAATCACCAGGCCGGTGTTCTCACACTGGCCATTGATGCCAATAACCTCAGCATGGCCCGGCATACCGGCAATAATTATTTTATTACCATTATCGTAAGATTTTTTGACTATGCGCTGGATCTTTTGCACATAAGGACAGGTGCAGTCAACCACGACACAGTTCTTGTCCGCCAAAGCGGCCATGGTGGCCGGCGCCACCCCATGGGCCCGGATCAGGACTGTCGCGCCTTCGGCCAGGTCAGCTGTGCTCTGGGCTGTCAAAAGTCCCCTTTGATTGAGATCAGTGATGACATGCTGGTTATGGATCAGGTCACCCAGCATATACAGGGTGCCATCCGGCGGACTGGCCAGCAGCTGCTCAGCAGTTTCCACAGCGTGCCTGACTCCAAAGCAAAAGCCGGCTGACTTGGCCAGGAGGATCTTCATTGCCGCTCCTGGTGCTGCCTGACCAGCTCTAGTAAATGCTGAATCACCTCTTCAATGCTCAGGCCGGTAGAATCAACCAAAATGGCATCATCAGCCTGGACTAAGGGAGCCAGCTGCCTGGTCTTATCCTGCTCATCGCGCCGGATAATCTGCTCCAGCAACTGGTCCAGGGTCGTGGCCTGGTCACCTTGCTGACGCAAATCAAGCAGGCGGCGCCGGGCCCTTTCTTTTGGGTCTGCCGACAGATAAAATTTAATGGTCGCATCGGGCAGGACAAAGCTGCCGATATCGCGTCCTTCCAGAACCAGGTCCTGACACCTGGCAATTTCTCTTTGCAGTTGCACCAGGCGATGGCGCACGACCGGGTGGGCACTGATGTCTGAAGCAGCCAGTGAAACTGCACCAGTGCGCAGCCTGGCTGTCACGTCAAGGCCATCCAGGATGACCTGCTGATCAGCCTGGCCAAATTCAATAGCCAGCTCGGTCCGCTCCAGCATGGCAGCAACCGCGGCCTCATCTTTTAAGTCCAGACCTTCACCCAGGGCTTTTAAAGCCAAGGCTCTGTACATGGCACCTGTGTCCAGATAAGGGATGCCCAGTTTTTGGGCTAAGAGCCTGGCCATGGTGCTTTTGCCTGCTCCGGCAGGACCGTCAATAGCAATACTTAGTTTTTTCATATGGCACGATGTCCCAGGCCAATAGCCACTTCATTCAAATGCAAAAGTCCGATCCCGAAAAAGACGCAGACACTGACATGGTCAGCCAGCCGGGCTATGCCGATCTTGCCGCCCACATTAAGGCCGATGGCCTTGCTGATCAGCTGGGAGACAGCCTCACGGGCCGCACCCGCCACTGCCCCTTCTTCAGCATGGGTCGAACTGATCAGTCCTTCTCTTTTAGCTGCCACGACTGATCTTTCCACAATGCGGGAGACAGAAGAAATAAACTCGCCCCCAAAATCAACCGCAGCCAGTTTAACGCCTTCAGCCAGACCCTGGTTGATCAGCTGGCGCTCCTCATTGCGATCATTGGTCAGGGCGATCCTGATGGCTGCTGCTGCGGCAGCCTTGCTGCCGGCTGGCTGCTGCTGTTCACCCATTGCGACTGTCTCCTTTATCGTAGACTTCATACTCTTCCCAGATATGCTCGAGCTTGTTGAGCTTTTCTGCCACCGTATCCTGGCGTTTATAGCCAATCGCAGCAATCAGGGCATTGATGAGGCTGAGCGGGGCCACCAGGGAATCAACAAAAGAAGTCATGCCGCTGGGCACTAAAAGACTAAGATCCGCACTGTCAGCCACTGCTGTGCCTTCCTTGTCTGTAATGGCTATGACTGTGGCACCAGTGGAACGCGAATACTCCATGGCCTTGATTGTGCGCCTGGAATAACGCGGGAAACTGATACCGATCACAACATCAGCCGGCTGCACAGAAACTATCTGCTCGAAGACTTCACTGACACTGCTCGTGTTGATCAGGTGGACATTATCAAAAATAAGATTGAAGTAAAAGGCTAGAAAAGAGGCCAGCGGGGCAGCACTGCGCACACCCAGAATATGGATCTTGTCAGCTGCCATGATAGCCTCAATGGATTGGTCAAACAGGCCGCGGTCCAGATTGGCGCTGGCCTGTTTGAGTTTTTCCATATCAGATTGTAGGACTGCGCCCAGGATATCCTCTTTTTGACTGAGGCTGGCCGATGCTTTCATGCGCTGGACGGAGGTGAGGCGGCTTTTCAGCTCCTCCTGCAGGGCCCTTTGGAAATGAGGGTAGCCCTCATAACCCAGTTCAACTGCAAAGCGGACCACTGTAGATTCACTGACCCCGACCTCATCGCCGATCCGGGCCGCTGTGGCATAGGCGGCACTTTCATAATTGGACAGGATAAAGGCAGCAATCGCCTTTTGCCCCTTGCTGAGCCGGGCAAAGGCCTGCTCTATACTGCTTAAAAGTCCGCCATTTCTATCTTGCATTTTTTCTTTTGCCCTCAAACAGGCTGGTAGGCATCCTCGGTGCTGCCGACCTCATCATCAACCAGATGACGCTGGGCCCGCCGCCATTGGAAGAATTTCTCAGCCACCTGGGGGAACATGGCGTAGGTGAGGACATCCTCTTCCTGCTCAATATACTCGGCTGCCTGCTGGCGCATCTTGTCCAGTTCAGGCTCTATCAGGTCGGCCGGACGGCAGGTGATCGGTTCTTCATCACCCAGGATCTTCTTTTGGATCTCAGCATTGATCGGGGCAGGTGTCTTACCATACTCACCCTTAACAATAGCCCTGGACTCCTTGGGCACCATCTTGTAGCGCTCACCTGTGATGACATTCATGACTGACTGGGTGCCGACAATCTGTGAGCTTGGTGTCACCAGGGGCGGTGAACCAAAGTCCTGCCTGACCCGGGGGATCTCAGCCAGCACATCATAGTATTTATCTTCCTTGCCGGCCTGTTGCAGCTGGGAGACCAGGTTGGAGAGCATACCGCCCGGCACCTGGTAGATCAGGGTATTGACATCAACGCCCAGCATCTTGTAGTTGATCACGCCGCTGTCAATGAAACGTTCCCTGACAGTGCGGAAATGGTCAGCCACCTTGGTTAACTGGATCAGGTCAAGGCCTGTGTCGAACTCAGTGCCGGCCAGGGTAGCCACGAGCGGCTCTGTCGGCGGCTGGGAAGTTCCCATAGCCAGCGGACTGATTGCTGTATCAACAATATCACAACCTGCTTCAATAGCCTTCAGATAGGTCATGGAACCGACTCCACTGGTGTAGTGGGTGTGCAGCTCAATCGGAATACTGAGCGTTTCTTTCATGGACTTGACCATCTTGTAAGCTTCATAGGGCAGCAAAAGTCCAGCCATGTCCTTGATGCAGACCGAGTCGGCCCCCATCTCTTCCAGCTGCTTGGCATCAGCAACAAACTTTTCCACGGAATGGAAGGGGCTGATTGTATAGGCGATACAGCCCTGGGCATGGCCACCTTCCTTGCGGCAGGCCGCCATTGATTTTTCAATATTGCGAAAATCGTTGAGTGCATCAAATATCCGGATGATATCAATGCCGTTGGCAATGGAGCGGGCGACAAAGTATTCTACCACATCATCGGCATAGTGCTTGTAGCCTAAAAGGTTCTGGCCTCGCAAAAGCATCTGCAGCTTGGTGTTGGGGCAGGCCTGCCTGATCTTGCGCAGCCTCTCCCAGGGGTCTTCATTCAAAAAGCGCATCGCGGAGTCAAAAGTGGCGCCGCCCCAGCATTCCAATGCATTGTAGCCAACCTTATCCAGGTCGGCCAGGGCCGGCAGCATATCATCTATTGTCATCCTGGTCGCTGCCAGTGACTGGTGGGCATCGCGCAGGATTGTCTCAGTTATTTTAACTTTGGCCATTTATGTGTACTCCTTCCTGTCGCTCAGCCCAGGCCAATCAGTGGATCACCGGCATTAACCGATGCACCCTTGCTGGCGCTGACAGCGACAACGGTAGCATCCCTGGGTGCCACAATTTCATTTTCCATCTTCATGGCTTCCAGGATACAAAGTGTTTCACCTTTAGTGACTGCCTGGCCGACTGTGACCAGAACATTCAAGATCGTGCCCGGCATGGGGGCTGTGATCTGTTCACTGGCTGCTGCTGGAGCAGGAGCCGGGGCTGGTGCGGTGGGCCGGGCAACAGGGGCCGGAGCAGCTGCTAGCGGAGCAGCCGCTACTGCCGGGGCAGCTGGCTGGGCCGAGCCGGTGGTCTCTTCAACTTCTACTTCATAGGCTACGCCATTGACTGTGATTGTATATTTTTTCATAAAGGCATCCTCCATTAAATTTCAGCTGTTAACATGGCCAGAGCACTGATCAGGCGGGGCCTGGTTGCTGAAGGTGTGATGATCTCATCAACATGGCCGCAGGCGGCTGCAACTTCAGCTGCGGCAATCTCAGCAGCATACTTATCAGCAAAATCCTGCCGGGCTGTAATCGGATCTGCGGCTGCAGCGATTTCTTTGCGATAGATGATATGGGCTGCCGTGTCAGAATTGACCACAGCAATCTCAGCAGTGGGCCAGGCATAGACCAGGTCTGTGCCACAGGCCTTGCCGGCAAAAAGCAAATAAGCGCTGCCAATGGCCTTGCCGACAATAACTGCCAGGCGCGGCACTTCCAGGCGTAGCATGGCCTTCATCAGGTCGGCACCGGCTGCGGCCAGTCCCTGCTGCTCCTGCTCCAAGCTGATCGCCAGCCCTTCTGTATCAACAAAATTAAGCAAAGGCAGATTGAGCTGCTGACAAAGGTGGACCAGCTTTTTAGCCTTGGCCAGCATGGCCAGATCCGACCGGCTGTCAGCCTGGGCCAGAACAGCCACAGTGCGGCCATCCAGCTTGGCCAGGCCCGTAATCATGCCCGGGGCATAACGGGCCTTAAGAGCCAGGAAACTGTTTTTATCAACAACAAGATCAATAATTTCAGCCATGGTGTAACCGCTGTCAAAAGCACTGGCTAGTTCATCCAGCCGGCTTTCCGTCCGGTTAGGGTCATCAGTGCTTTCTGCTGGGAAGATAAAGCCATCACAACTATCGGGTACATAGGCCAGCAGGTTTTTGATCTGGCCCAGCAGGCCGTCTGCATCAGTGGCCACCAAGTCAGCTAAGCCGGTTTTTTCGGCATGGACTGCTCCACCACCGACATCTACCGCACTGAGAGATTTGTTCTCACTAGCTGAGACCACCATTGGACCATTCATAAATATGCCAGAGCCTTTTTCAGCCATCAGGACAAAGTCACTGTTGGCTGCAAGGAAGGCTGCTCCGCCAGCCAGGGGGCCGAAAACAGCTGCCAGCAGCGGTATCTGGCCGGAAGCCAAATCAAGGGCTGCCAATAAATTGGCCATACCCTCCAGGCCCAAAATGCCCTCTTCGATCCGGGCACCGCCCGAGTCATAAAGGCCGATAAAAGGCACCTGAGCCAGACAGGCCAGCTGGATCGCCTTGCTAATCTTGTCGGCATGGGCCTGGCCTAAAGAGCCACCGTATACATCCGGATCCTGAGCGGCGATGTAAACAAGCCGGCCATCTATTGTGCCGTAACCTGTTCTTACCCCATCACCAGCCACTTTTGGCCTTGCCGGTCCAAAAGCAAGACCGCGGGCTGTGACCAGTGAATCCAGCTCTACAAAGCTGTCTGTATCTAGTAACTGGCTGATCCGCTGCCAACAAATGCCGTCGGCTGGCTGCTCAGCCGCCAGAGCAGCCCTTTTTGCCAGATAACTGGTCATCTTCTCTTGAGATCCCATTCAATTCACCTCATTTTTCAGTCTGCATTTCCAGTGCGGAATGACCTCGTAAACCAGGTCGATTATCCGCCAGATATGATTATAATTTAAGCCCGGCAATAGATCAACTAAAGAATTAGCGGGTTAACCAGCCTAAAATTGGCTATTT
>CAZZGG010000090.1:0-10825 GCA_964654125.1 uncultured Oscillospiraceae bacterium | reverse complement strand
GACTGCATAACTGCCCATGAGCTGAACAGTCTAGCGGAACTGCAAAGAACAGGCGTTGTCCAAATCGACGGGGAGGCCAGGGTCTTGTCTTTTGCGGAAAAACCAGCCCAGCCTCAATCTAACCTGGCGGTGCCGCCTTTTTATATCTACAAAAAAGAGACTGTCCCATTGATTGTCAAATACCTGCAAGAAGGTAACAATCCAGATGCACCAGGCAACTTTATTCCCTGGCTGATCAAGCAAAAGGATGTTTTTGCCTATCAGTTTTCTGGCAGGAGATATGATATCGGGACAGTGGCAAGTTATGAGCAGGTGCAGCGGCTCTTTGCCGAGGCAGAAAGCAGCAACTGAAACCATCACTAGATCCCGAGTAAAACAAGTCCCGCAGCCTTTTTCCTGGTCTGCGGGACTTGGATTTTTACAACTGCTTTTGGATCAAGCTTTAGAAGCCATGCCGGCCCCGGCCGCGCCGTCTGGCCAGAGGCGGCCCTAAAATCTCGGCAAATATGACCCCCTGCATCATGTCCTGGGCTGCCAGTTTTATCTGGACCTGCTCCGGCTGGGCTGCTTGGACAGTTTTGGTTTGCTTGAACCGTGGCTCCAGCTTAGGCTGCGGCGGAGGAACAGGTGTCACTGGCTGGGCGAAAACAGGCGGAGCTGCCGGTTTGGCCACTCTTGCTTCCGCTTCCGCCAGGGCTGCTGCCTCAAGCCGGTTGATCACCTCATTAATCCGGTCACTCCAACTAGACATCTACATCACCACTTCTTGCCACAATCATTTGCGGGCTTCCGGCTCTTCCGGTTTGCCGGTTTCAGCGATAGCCTTGCGCATCTGCGTGTCAGAAGCTATGTTTTGCAGATTATAATAATCCATTGCTCCTAGGTTGCCTTCGCGCAGAGCCTGGGCCATGGCCTTGGGCACTTCAGCTTCAGCTTCAACAACCTTGGCTCTCATCTCAACCACAAAAGATTTCATCTCCTGCTCACGGGCAACAGCCATGGCCCGGCGTTCTTCCGCCTTGGCCTGGGCGATCTGTTTATCCGCCTCGGCCTGGTCAGTCTGCAATTGAGCACCGATATTCCGGCCCACATCAACGTCAGCAATATCGATTGATAAGATTTCAAAGGCTGTGCCGGCATCCAGGCCCTTGTTGAGGACGGTCTTGGAGATCAGGTCCGGGTTTTCCAAGACATCAGCATGGGTTACTGAAGAACCGATCGTTGTGACAATACCTTCACCTACCCTGGCAATAATCGTCTGTTCACCGGCACCACCGACCAAACGGTCAATATTGGCCCGGACTGTGACCCTGGCTTTGGCCTTGAGTTCAATACCATCTTTGGCAATAGCTGCGATCAAAGGTGTTTCAATCACCTTGGGATTAACACTCATCTGGACTGCTTCCAGAACATCACGGCCAGCCAGGTCTATGGCGGCGGCCCGTTCAAAGCCCAGGTCGATCTCAGCCCGCTGGGCAGCGATCAGGGCATTGACCACCTTGTCCACATTACCACCAGCCAAAAAATGGGCTTCTAACTGGTTTATGCTGACATTGATACCGGCTTTGGTGGCCTTGATCATGGGATTGACCACCCGGGTGGGCACAACCCGGCGCAGCCTCATACCGATCAGGTTGAATATCCCCACCTTGACACCAGCTGCTGAAGCCGAGATCCACAAACCGACAGGGACAAAACTGAAAAAGAGGGACAGGACAACGATAATTGCGGCAATGATCAGTAAGTATATATATACTTCTCCTGGCATGATATAAGCTCCTTTCATTTCAAGCGAAATCTGTACTGGACTCAATTGTTTAGTCTTGAGCCGGGCGAACCACTATACGGCGTCCTTCGACGCGAACAACCTTGACCTTGCTATCCTTGGCAATAAAGGCAGCTTCTGAGACCACATCAATTCTTTCACCGGAGAACTCAGCTGTGCCGGCCGGGCGCAGGTTGGTCAGGGCAACACCTGCTTGTCCAACCAGTTCCTGGCGATCTTCTGTCGACTTGAAGCCAGCTTCTGCTGTTGCCTGCGACTGCAGGACCAGGGTGCGGGACAAGCGCCCCTTTTTGGCAGAACGGATGATAAAAACCAGCACCAGCGCCAAAAGCACCAGCAGGATTGCCACCATGATCATGGCATCAAAGAAGGAGCGGGCGGTCAGGACTATACCTAGAATAAAAAGAGCCAGGCCACTGCCGCCTGCCACACCAAAGCCTGGTGTGAACATTTCGATAATCAGTAAAATTAAAGCTAAAATAAAGATTATCGCCTGCAGGGTGCCGATTGCTTCAACAAAGCCAAAAACACCCTCTGCCAGAGCAACCGTTTGAATCGGAAAATTCATTATGTATCACCTCTTTGTATGTAAGACAAGCAAGCGTCAAATTAAGTATAAACTTTTTCACTTTCCAAAACAACCAGCAAAGATCAAAAGACACCAGCTGTGAAAATTGATGTGAAGCTGCCCCAACCACCGCCGAATTTACCGCCTGGCTTACCTTTTACATCACAGTCATAAGGCAGCCGCTCCTGCTCAAGTTCCTCAATAGCCATGATGCTGCCGGCCAGATAAGCCGCCAGCCGGTCGCGTGTTGTGGCAAAGCGGGCATAAAGGGCTCCATAGCGCGCCTCAAGCACCTCCCAGCCCAAAGGCTTGTTATACAACATCCAGGCTTCCCGGTGGCAAAGGCGCAGTTCATCTAGCCGGTGCATGATCTCCTGGCATTCAGCTGCCAGCTTTTCCAAGCCGGCCTTGTCAGCTGCATCATAGGCTTTTTTCAGGCGCACACCGAAATCGGCTTTTTTCTCCAGGACACCAATCAGGCTGCGCACCAGGTCAAAGGCTGGCAAAAATACGCCGTCCTTGGGCCCTCTATCTGCAAAATCCCCGGCCAGCTCAGCATAAAAGGCGGCCGGATCCAGCTGCTCGACATGCTTGTCAAACAGGCCCAGAAGCGGGTCATTATAGAGCAGGTAACGGGCGACATTGTCGCTGATCAGCTGGTGCCTGGGTGCATCGACCTTGCTCAAGGCCATAAAGTCCTCATAGTCGGCTTGGCAGCAGGCGGCAAAACGCCTGGCTGTTCTTTTAGCATCATAGCTGCCACCATAATCATACTCAGCAAATATCTGCAAGCCGGCCAAGGCTAGGACTAAACTGGATTCAGCCCCATTATGCCAAATGGTGGCAAAGACTTCCTTGATACCTTTTTCCTGACAGGCTGCCAGGGCAGGTAAGGTGTTAGCCAGAGTTAAATCATAGACAACAGAGCCACCCACCCAGGCCCAGATGCCCCCGGCAAAGATTGTGTCTTCACCCAGGAACTTATGCTTGTCGATGTTGATGGTGTAAAAATCCTTGTCAGCATGGTAGTAATCCCAAAAAATCTGGCGCAGGCCATCTGGCAGCCTGGCCCGGATACTCTCATCAAACTTGACGCTGACATCATAATCAGACTTACCGGTGGAGAGCATGCGGAAGAACATATCACTCCACATCATGAGTTCAAAGCCAAAGTCTTGAGCCAGCCGGGTCACTTTGTTAAGATGGCGGAAAAAGATCTCAGTCTGCTCTTCATAACCATGCTGGCTCAAAAACTGGCCTAGCCCTAAGGCATGGGCCTCATCCATACCCATGTGGAGGCGCTTTGTCGTAAAGCACTCAGAAATAGTTTTTAAAATATCGGAGAGGAAGTCATAAGTTTCGGCAGCATCAACCAAGAGGATATTGGCGGTATCCCGGTAGGGGGCTGTACAGTTCCAGCGCAAGGCTGTAGCCAGATGGCCTAAAAACTGGACGCAGGGAACCAGCTCTATGCCCAGCTCCAGGGCATAACGGTCGATCTCACGCAATTCAGCCTTGCTATAGCGCCCTCTCATATAGCCAAAATAAGGCCGCTGGGGCACTTCATAAGTGTCTTCTGTGTAGAGCATCAGGGTGTTAAGGCCCATCAAGGCCATTTTTCTGAGCATGAACTTAATAGTCTCAGGCCGCATCACTGCATTGCGCGAGACATCAAGCATGGCTCCATTTTTGGCAAAAAGCGGTTTTTCCTCAATCTGGCAGCTGGATTTTTTCTGCTGGATCTGTTCCAGCAAAAGGCCCAGGCCACGGAAAAAACGGGTTTTGTCCGGCCCATAGCTGATGCTGGCCTGGCTGCCTTGGTAATCCAGCCGCACGATTTGCCGGCTGTCCGGCACGGCTTCGATCAGTAAATCGGCCTGGGCTTGATCTGTCAGTCTAAAACCCAGTTCTGCACCTAGCTCACGAGCACCTGTGTCCAGGTCCGCTGGTCCTTTTAAATAAATCTTCACTTTTTTGGCCTCCCTGTTGATTCTTAATAACCGGCTGCACCGGCTCTTTCATAGTAGCATCAACCAGCCTGTCATGTAGGAGATTTAAAAAACCGGTCTTCGCCAGCCAGGTGAATTCCGGTTTTTCTTGCCTCTTTTCAAAAAGCCCTTTGATCAGGGGAAAACCCCTCTTAGTTTATGGGCTGCAACCAGCCGTTCCAGGGCAATTTTATAAGCACTCATGCGCAGGGGCAGGCTATTGGCCTGGGCATCATCCCAGACTGCAGCAAAAGCGTTGACCATGATCTTTTCCAGACCGTTGTTAACTTTTTCCAGATCCCAAGCCATGGCCTGGATGTTCTGGACCCATTCAAAGTAGGATACGACCACACCACCGGCATTGACCAGGATATCCGGCACCACAATGATGCCTCTTTTTTCCAGGATCTCATCGCCGGCGCTGGTTGTCGGGCCGTTGGCAGCTTCTATTACTATTTTAGCTTTGACTTCCGGGGCGGATTTTGCTGTCAGCTGGTTTTCCAGGGCTGCCGGAATCAGGATATCAGCATCCAGGGCCAAGAGCTCACCATTATTGATCCTGGTGACCCCAGCCTCTTCATAACCGGTCAGCAGATTACCGCGCTGCTGGCCCAGATAAGCCATGATAGCAGGGATATCAAGACCTTCCTTTTTATAAAGGCCACAGGAGACATCGCTGACTGCGACTATGCGGCAGCCGGCCTGGTCCAGCAATCTGGCGCTGGTGCCGCCAACAGCACCCATACCCTGGATCACGACGGATGTGCCCGCCATCTGGCGGCCCAGCCGCTTTAAGACCTCCCGGGTCACCAGCATAATGCCACGCCCGGTGGCCTCCTGCCTGCCTAAAGATCCGCCCAGCTCGACCGGTTTGCCTGTGACAATCCCAGGCGAGAGCCGGCCGGCCAAAAGACTATATGTGTCCAGGAACCAGCCCATCACGGCAGCATTCGTACCGACATCAGGTGCAGGTATATCTTTTTCCGGCCCGATCAGAGGCGCGATCATGGCAGTGTAACGCCGGGTCAGGCGCTCAAGTTCGCCTTGGGACAACTTAAATGGGTCCACCTTGACTGCCCCCTTGGCACCGCCATAGGGTATATTGACAACCGCGCACTTGATCGTCATCCAGGCAGCCAGGGCCTTGACTTCACTAAGGTTGACCTCCGGATGATAGCGCAGGCCGCCTTTGCCTGGTCCGCGCACGGATGAGTGGAGGATCCTGTAACCCGCAAAGACTTCAATGCGGCCGTCATCCATCTTGACCGGCACAGCAACCTTCAGTTCGCTTTCCGGGTGCTTGAGGGTTACATAATCATCTTCTTGCAAGCCGAGCAGCTGGGCCGCCCGGTCAAGCGAGGCAAGCATATTCTGATATGAATCATTCTCACGCGTCATAAAATCAACCTCTTTTTATGGAATCTCTAGGTTTTAGCTGTATCTTATGCCTGGGGCAGGGAAAAAACAGTGCTTACATAATATCACTTCAGCGCATGCTGTCAATTGGTTTTTTCCACATAAAATGAAAGATTCAGAATCATTTCTTGCATATTTACGAAAATGAGCAGAAAAATCCACTCTGGTTGCCTCCGAGCGGACATGTTATGATGAAGTATCGCCTAAAAAGGAGGCTGACTCATGGAAACAGCGCTGCACAAGCAGACAGCCGCTAATGGTTTGGAGGGTGCCGTTGTTCTGGTCACCGGGGCCTCACGCGGAATCGGACGGGAAGTCGCCCGCCAGCTGGCCCAGGCCGGTTGCCGGGTTGTTGTTAATTATAAAGCTAGTCAACAGGCTGCCTTGAGCCTGGTCGCAGAACTGGACCAGGCTGGCTTGTGTGCCATGGCCATCAAGGCGGATGTCGCAGAGCGCAGTGAGGTGGCTGCCATGCTGGCTGCCATCCGGCAAGAATTTGGTCCGGTTGATATCCTGGTCAATAATGCCGGTTATGGTCAGCAAAGCCTTTTCACTGATATCAGCGAAGTAGACTGGGACCAGATGTTCGCGGTCCATGTCAAAGGCGCTTACAATTGCTGCCAGCTGGTGTTACCTGACATGATCAGGCGCCACAGCGGCAAGATTATCAATCTTTCCTCAATCTGGGGCCTGGTCGGCGCTTCCTGCGAAGTCCACTATTCAGCCGCCAAAGCTGCTGTAATCGGCCTGACCAAGGCCCTGGCCAAGGAGCTGGGCCCCAGTGGCATCCAGGTCAATTGCGTGGCACCCGGAGTGATCGACACAGATATGAATGCCGGTCTTTGCCAGCAGGACAAGGATGCCTTGTCTGAACAGGCAGCCTTGGGCCAGCTGGGCTCGGTCTGTGATGTGGCGGCAACAGTCCTCTTTTTAGCCTCCAGGCAGTCATCTTTTATCACCGGCCAGGTGATCAGCCCCAATGGCGGGCTGGTTATTTAAAAATCCGCATAAGTTCGCCTCTTTTTCTTGTTCAGATCCAGGATCTTCTCTATACTGAAAGCAGCTGGTGGAAGCCCAGACTTTAAAGCCTGATTGAAACAGGAGGATTCAATATGTTTTGCTGGTTTTGTTCTGTTCGCGCAGCCGCCCCGGAGCACACCTGGTCAACTGAGATGTATGGTGATGTGGATACAAAAAAGACCACGGAACAGACCCAGGTCTTTTACAATGTCCGCCATATTGAGGTGCCGCGCTGCAGTGATTGCCACAGCCGTCATGCCCTGGCCCTGACTACTAGGATTATGGCCTGGATTTTCCTGGTGCTCTTTGCGGCAAGCCTGCTTTTGGCTTTTTTTAAACTGGTGGCGCCCTGGATTTGGGGCCTGGGGGCTGGCCTGTCTTTCGGATTGCTGATCGCCGGCCTGGGTATGCAATTTGTCAGCCTCAAGGGTATCTATTCGCTCAAGGATGCCAAAACTGAATTCCCCCTGATCAAGGAGTATCTGGAAAAATCCTACCGCTTTGGTTTTAGACCCAAGGGCCACTTGCCCCAAGATGAGCCTGGCCGCCAGGACAAAGATAGCCAGGGCCAGGCTTGAGTATAAAGGTGTGCGAACATGCAGATTTTAAAAAACCTTTATACCATCGGCGGCAGCCTGAACGGTCTTAGCTGGTCAGGCGGCTATGGCAACTATGAGGACTGCAACACCTACCTGCTAAAAGGCGAGGACGGTTGCATTCTTTTTGATTGCGGCAATGGCGACAGCTGGCCCCAGCTGGTCACAAACATGCGCTACTGGGGTTTTCAGCCCTCTGATATCAAGGCCTGCTTTTTAACTCATGCCCATCTGGACCATGCTGGTGCAGCCCACATTCTGCACCAGGCCGGTATCAGTCTATACGCAAACCAGCACACAGCTGAGGCGCTGGAGCTGGGCGACGAACGCTGCGCCGGCTATCTCTACCACAAAAAATTCATTCCCTGCCAGGTCAGTCATCCCTTTAGTGGCGATCAATCTTTTGAGCTGGCCGGAATTAAACTTGCAGCTCGGCATTATCCCGGCCATACAGCCGGTTGCACAGCCTACAGCTTCAGCCTGGAAGGAAAACAGCTGGTTGTTTCAGGCGATATCATCGGAACACTACTGGACGGATATTTCGGTTGGAACGGTTCCTTTGACTTCGATAAAAAGGCTTATCTTGCCTCCTTGCAGCAGTTTGCCAGGGAAGACTTTGACATAATGCTCTCAGGTCATGGCCTGATCCATTTTGGCAAGCCGCAGGTCCGGGTCGAGGAAGCCCTGAGTATGGCTCTGGCCAGCTGGAGATAAGACATCCAAGCTGAATTAATCTTCTCCAATTTATTTCTGGCGACTATGAATTATCACAGAAATTGTGCTAAAATAATTCCGATAGTTTTTACACAGCGTGCAGACAAGGGGATGATCACCCAGGTAAACCGCCTGTTTTGCTGATTGAATAATTACACTTTTGCCTGCGCCAAAAGCAACACTAGGTCTAGTCAGCTTGCTGGGTTTTTTGTTGCTATAAATTGCTTTTTCAAGGCAGTATACAGATTGGAGTGGGATGCATATAGAAAGGTTATTTTTTTCCGTAGTCGATCGAGGCAAGGCCGATGCCGCCCTGCGCAAGGCCAGGGAAATCGGTTTGTCAGCAGTGACAGTTTTTTTGGGCAGAAGCCTGATCCAGCCCACACTTTGGGGCCGTCTCGGTCTGATTGAGTCACATAAAGAGATTCTGGTTATTCCTGTTACAAGTGATGATTACGAGGCCCTAGACGAGACTTTCAAGCAAGCGCCGGGGCTTTTTTGCAAGGATCGCAGCCTGACTTTTTCCATTCCTTTCAAGCGCTGGCCACTGACAGCTGCCTTAGAGGATGCTGGCGAGGACTTTGCTTATTATGGCATCATGACCATTGTCGACAGAGGCCGCAGCCTGGCCTGTACTAAAGCAGCGCGGGCAGCCGGAGCCAAGGATGCTTTTTTGATCCACGGCCGTGGTGCCGGAGTTCCGGTTGATTTTTACTTTCCCCTGGTGATTGAGCCGCAAAAAGATATTGTTATGGTTATCACGCCCAAAGAGAATGTTGCAGCCATCAGGGCTAGGATTTCCGGTGAATTAGAGTTGGGAAAAGTCGGGAATGGCATCTTATTCACTTTACCTGTGATTGAGCCGCGTGGTCTTACCGATAACAAGTCCAAGCCATACAAGGAGGTGCCTTCATGAATGCCATTTTTGAAAAGACAAAAGAAGTAAGCCGCACCTTACTCCCTGTTGTGGTCCTGGTCCTGGTGATCTGCTTCACCTTGGTGGATATTGAAGGCAATGTGATTATCCGTTTTTTGATCGGCAGTGTTTTACTCCTGATCGGCTTGACTATTTTCCTGCGCGGCCTGGACTTATCCATGAACCCGATTGGCGACCACATGTCTAGAGAAGTAGCCACTTCGCGTTCACCATTAAAAATAGCTGTTTTATCTTTCCTTTTGGGTTTTTTGATTACTGTTGCTGAACCGGACCTGTTGATTTTAGGTTCTCAGGTTGAGACTGCTTCAGGTGGAGCCCTCAAAGCCCCAGTTATTGTTTATATGGTTTCCATCGGCGTTGGCATCCTGATTGCTTTAGGGATTTTCTGGCTGCTGAAAAACAGGCCGCTCAACCAGTTCATGGGGATAACTTATTTTGTTTTCTTTGTCCTGGCCTTTTTTGTTTCTGAAGAATTCCTGGCTATTTCCTTTGATGCTTCCGGAGCCACCACAGGTGCCCTGACCACCCCTTTTATCCTGGCCCTGTCTTTGGGCCTTTCCAAGTTTAAGGGGGGCAAGAAGGTCGAGGAAAATGCCTTTGGTCTGGTCGGAGTCATGAGCGCCGGCCCCATGCTGGCCCTGATGCTGATGTCTATTATCACGGGCCAGCGCAATATCCAGGGCGAGGCTGCAGAATATGTGGTGGCCACAGGTATTTTAAAGCCAATCCTGCAGATCACACCGGCGATATTTTTGGAGTCAGTGATTGCACTTTTACCTATCTCTTTCTTATTCTTTGCCTTTAATTTCTTCAAGTTCAAAATTAGCAAAGATGAAATGATTGAGATTGTCAAAGGTCTTTTAATTTCTTTGGCCGGCTTGACCATCTTCCTGGTTTCTGTCAACTCAGGTTTTATGGATATGGGCCGGATCTTGGGCGAGGAGATTGCCAAATTGAGCCCTCTGCTCCTGATTGGTATAGGCGGCCTGCTCGGCCTGATCGTTGTCCTGGTCGAACCGGCAGTCCATGTCCTGGGTGAGCAGATTGAGGAAGTGACCGGTGGCCATATTCCCTTGAAAATAATTCGTCTGACCTTGTCGCTTGGTGTTGGAGTTGCTATAGCCTTGTCCATGGTGCGGATCACAGTGCCCTCTGTTAAGCTTTGGTATTTCCTGCTGCCGGGCTTTGCTCTGGCTGTCCTGCTTTCTTTCCGTGCCGATCCTGTTTTTGTTGGGATTGCCTATGATGCCGGCGGCGTGGCTTCCGGCCCCATGACAGCCACCTTTGTCCTAGCCTTTGCCCAGGGTGCAGCGACCAGCATTGAATCAGCCAATGTAATGGTTGATGGTTTTGGTGTCATCGCCATGGTGGCCATGGCCCCGGTTTTTTCTTTAACCCTGCTGGGAACCTTATACAGGCGCAAGGGTACTGCCATCCCAGACAGCGCCAAAGCAAGCCCGGCCCTGTCACCTGTCATTGATGAAACCAGTCAACAGCATGAGTGCCTGATGGTTTTTGTCAACCGGGGTCTGGCTGAGCAGGTGGTCAAGGTGGCCCGCCAGGCTGGTGCCAAAGGTGCCACCATCATACACGGACGCGGTATGGAGGAAAGTCATAAGGATAGCCGGTCACTGATCCATATGGAGTTGCCACCGGCCAAGGAACTGGTCTTGCTGGTGACAGCAAAAGAGGTCACTGCACCGGTTGCTAATAACCTGGTCCGGGACAAGTATCTGCATGAAGAAGGGGAAGTGACAGTTTTTGTCTCACTGGCTGAAGCATTGGTTGAGACTCTAGTAG
>CAZZGG010000089.1:0-11106 GCA_964654125.1 uncultured Oscillospiraceae bacterium | reverse complement strand
TCTGCTGCCAATCAGCCAGCCGGCCAGGCCTGCCACTACTAGGAGTAGACCGGCACCTCCTGCTAGGTAATACCAGGGGAAGGGCCGGTCTGGCATTTGCTGCCAGCCGGCAGCAGGCAGGATCCGGTCCACCGGCAGTTCTTGATCTGTTATGGCCAAGATACCCAGCTGATCATGCCGGTAACTGACCTGGCCGGTCCGTCCAACCAGAAGATCTGCCGCGACCAGAGCCAGCTCTCCTGTGACAGGATCGTACTGGTAGATAAAGACAGTGCTGCCCGGGGCCAGGTCTGTTTTGACCGTGAAGCTGGCCCGGCCGGGCAGCTGGCGCTGTTCAGTAAAACTGCAAGTAAAAAGATTATCTGTCCCAGCTTTCTCCCTCAGTGTCTCAGCATGGGCTGTTTCTTTCTGGTAGCCCAGATCCAGCAGATCATCTTCCCCGGTCTGGTCCAGATCCTGGCCGCTGAACTGGATTGTCATGTCTTCCTGGCTGATAATGAGCTCGGCCGCAGGGTCCTCTGCCAGGGTTTCCAGGACCTCGCCAGGAATTGTTGTGCCGCTAGAATCATCAAGCTCCAGCTTGGTCTGGCTACCTTTTTGCTTTCTGATCGCATCTAGAATATCCCGGTAGGGCAGCATTTGGTTTATAGCACCGATCTGGACGGGATTAAGTGGCAGCTGGCTCGGCTGCAGTTGACCAGAAAGGTAGCCCTGATCTATTTCTGACTCTTTATATTCGTGTAATTTGTTCTGTAAGTAGTCATTGATCTCGCCGGCCTCCCCCTGATTCGTGTCAGTCTCAGTATACTGGTAATCAGCAGATAAGGGCACAGCATCCCGGAAAACCTCGCCTGTCCAGCCTTCCCAGTACTTACTCTCTTTACCAGTACCGACTATAAAATGTTCCAACATGCCGGTGGCACTGAACCAGCGCACATAGGTGGCACCGTTCTTGCTCTCCCGGTCACTGGTGTAGGCCTCAGCAGGGTTGTCATAGCGCAAGGTCAAGCTGTTGGGCGGGCCAGCCTTGGCAATGCTGGCAGAGAGCTCTTCAAGCAGGTCCTGGCTTAAAATAGCATCATCTGCGCTGGACAGGAGGGTGTAGCCAGACTGGCTGTTGGCAGACATACTGCCCCGGCTGACAACAAGAACACTGCATTCCCTGCTATCTGAACCATATTCATTTTCCGCCCGGATCACAAAAACATGGCTGCCGCCACTCATATGTTTGTCCAGGGTCAGAACTCCTGTGTCCTCATCTATGTAGATGCCCTCCGGGAAGGGCCGGTTGCCGCTGGGCTCTA
Source organism: uncultured Oscillospiraceae bacterium (assembly GCA_964654125.1). Lineage (GTDB taxonomy): Bacteria > Bacillota > Clostridia > Saccharofermentanales > UBA5734 > JAAYBY01. Next base: position 9,802 of record CAZZGG010000089.1, on the reverse strand, counting down.
AAGACCAGCTGATGGGCTGGCTGCCTTTGGCCTGCAGCTCAAGCTGCACATCTTTACCCCTGATATGGCCGAACTCAATTCTAGGTGGGTTTTTCAGTTGAAAAGGATCCTGGATGACAGGCGGTCCGGGTGGCTCCAGTATCTCCAGGCTGCAGCCCTGCCTGGCTTGACCTGCCTCGTTGACCACCTGGATGATAAAACCATACTCACTTGGAACGGACTCACTGCCCAGTGTCAAAATGCCACTGTTTTTGTCAATTTTACAGCCGGCCGGGAAGGGCAGATGGGCATGAGGCTGCAAGGACCAGATGAGGGGAGTGCTGCCGCTGGCCTTGACTTGGATTTTTTGCTCCTGCTGGCCTGCCAGCAAGCTGAACTGATAGGCATGGTCAGCGGCTGCGATAAGCGGAGCCAGCAGTGGCTCTGGTGTTGGGGTTGGTTCAGGATCAGGAGCTAGCAGCTGCAGGGTGAAGAGCTGCTTAGCTGGTGGAGAAGGGTCACTGCCCTGGTAGGGGCCTTTGATCTTGGATGTATCAAGGATCAGGCCATCAGGTCCGACCACCCTGTATTCATCCCTGTTTTCCGCGGCAATGATAGTGAATTCGTAACTGCCGGCTGCCAGCGCCTGATCTAGACTGATCATTCCGCTATCCCGGTTGATGCTGATGCCTTCTGCTGCACTGGCCAGGCTGAAGGCAAAGGGGGCAAAACCTTCCGCTTTGACCTGGAATATATCCGGACCGGGTAGAGTCTCACAATGGTCAGGACTGGTGATCCGGACCGGATTAGGGTGTTCTTGCCAGACATATTCGACTGTGACGCGCTGGAAGAATAGGCTGGTGCCGCTGGGATTGCCCTCTTCATCCGGAAGATTCAGCAAATTTTTCGCTTTTACAGTGGATGAGTGGGTAATGGGTGAAGTGTTGCGCCAGGCTTGTTCCAGCATTTCTTTTGACATCAGGCGGGGATCAGGCTTACGTATGCCCCGGGTGGAAAAAGGCAGTGCCAGATAGCAAAACTCTTGCGGTGCTATCGCTCTGCTGCCAAACATATTATCTATGAAAATATACTCATCATAGACCATCTGGTCCATGAGCCTGCCGTCTGGCAGCTCAAGGCGCTGGTAGGAGCCGGGCACTTCCTGGATAAAACGGGAAAAATGCAGGTCAAGCTCCGGTTCAATTTCCACAGCGCAGTGGAGCAGGATCTCATTATAATCCAAAGTTATATGGAGAGTGGGAATGAGGGTTCTATAGAGGGCTTCGTTTTTATAGGCATTGCCCGGCCTGATATCAAACTGCCAATCTTCTTTCAGTTGGCCATTTTTGTCATAGGCTGCTGCGCGCGAGTCGAAACGGCCCTGGGCATCAGTCTGGGCATAGGTGTAACCAGCCGGTCCATTCTGCCAGTGGCCGCCATGGATATCTTTGCTGTACAAACTGGATCTTATGCTGACTGGTCCATCTGCATAATAGAAATATTCATAGCGGTTGGCCTGGTCCGCTGGGTCGGCGTCATAATTGATCAGACAAATCGGTTCAACCCGTCCAATAACATATTCATTATAGTGGTCTGCCCGTTCGATCGTGATATTGCTGAAGGGTAGAGTTGCTTCCACAGCATCGGAATACAATGACTTGCCCTCTACCTGGAACTCCAGGATCACCTTGTCACCACCATTTATGATCAGCTTGTCTTTTTGAAAGAAGATCCCTTCCTGGTCAGTTCTGGCCCAGTCTGTCTTTGGATAACGCCGCACGGACTTATCTTGCAGGCTGGTTGCCAGATTGCCAGGATCATAGGGGACTGTTTTGGGTATGACCAGGATGCGGTAGGGGGCATCCCGGGCCGGGATCATCTGACTAGTGCGGCCATCATCTAAGAGTTCTTCTTTTTTCAGGATGCCGCTGACCCGGCCCGGATATGTGAAAACCTCCTGGAAAGTGACAGTGTGGCCTGCTGTATTGCGCTGTTTGCGCTGCCAGATGGTTGGATAATACTCTACTAGGTCAAAATGATTACCGATTAAGTCCAGGTAAAGCAGCAAAATACCATAAAAATGCACATCTAAATTGAGGCCATCCGCTTTTATTTCAATTCCGGCACCCAGCAGCAAACCTGCACCTACCAGGCTGAAACCAAACAATTCCAGCCGGGCCAGAGGGCCTGCCTTGATATAGCCATTGATTCGTCCGGTAAATTGCACATCGCCTTCGGTTTGGATGCTGTAATCAAAAATAGGCTTGACCGAAACCGGTATATAAGCACCGGTCCGGCCTCTGGCGCCAACCAGGACTGATGCATGCTCCCGGACAGCAATTTCCAACCTGAGCTTGCCATCCAGCCCGATAATCAGGAAAAGTCCACCCGTGACATGGCCTATGTCCTCAATCCCAGCGTTGATGCCAAACAGATTGATCATGATTTCTTCGTCAAGAGAAGCTGACAATTCTGTGGTCAGATAGCACTCCTGCCTGACCAGGATGCTGAAATAATAGCCTCTGCAGCAGGTGTATTGTAAACTGACCTTAAGACTTTCCACACCGAGGCCGCCGCTCAGCTTGACCTGGACCTGCTTGCCACTTTTAGTTGTGCCGCCCAGCACCTTGTCCTTAAAGTGTAAATCAACCAGCTTCTCACCAAAAATATATTTATACCCGTCATATTCATCATAAAGTCCCACTGTTTCCACCTGACTGCCGGGTATGACCACACTTTCCTCCACACCCGGGGCAAAGCCTGTGATGTTGGCCCGGGTCAGTTCAATTGTCTCGCCGCCTGGCCCACCTAGACTAAGGTCTTTAAATACATCACTGAGCTGGGTGGCAGCCAGGCTGTAGGTATTGTCCATAGCAGAACCTGCCTCCTGCAGTAAACCGCTATCTGTGGTGCTGCCTGCCACCTTGAAGGCAGTCTGGGATTTCCTGTCAATCACCACAGTGCCATCTGTAACCTGCCTGCCCCGGGCTGCTGCCGCCTGGTCCAGCACTGAGCGGGAAAGGCGGGCTCCATTTTTGATCAGCTCGGCTGGCTTTTGCTTTTGGACCATGCTGCCGGCCAGCAGCTGGCCTTCACTGGCAATGCTCTCGACCACCAAGTCTGAGCCTGTGATATCCAGCACATCATCAGCCAGAACATACTCCACCTGGCTGAATTCAGCCGGCTTTTCACTGGCAGCCAACTGCAGCCAGGCCGGGCTGGGCGGGGCGAAATCAAAGTCAAAATCTACTGCTGGTTCAAGCAGAAGCATGTCCCCCAACTCGAATTCAGGCAAGTCTGGCTGGACCGCAGCGGTGGCCGGTTTCATGAATGAGGGCAGGATAAAGACAAACTGCAAAAAAACCAGGACAAAGACCAGGCCAAGAGACAACAATCTTTTCATGATCCACCTCGTCTACCCAAGTTTGCTCCAGCCGCTGACAGGCTATGAGCGTGTGGCTGAGAGTGTTTAAAACATTGCTGCAAAACTGGAAATCAACTGGCAGAAAAATATCTGTCGTATCAAATGACAGCCAGCTGCTGGCTTAAATATATTATACATGAGTCAAGCTAGGCTTTTCAATAAGGCCAGGTGTATAAACAGGCTTGGGCTATGATCTGCTATCATCTAGGGCTGTGAGAGTTTATACTGAGCTTGGCAAGGTCAGCTGATGGAGGAAAAAATATGAATAAGGATCTTTTTGTTTTACGGGAACTGGCTAAACAATATCGTGAGATTGCCGCAAAGCCAGTCCAGCAGGAGCGTAAAGATGCCTGGCGCAGGCAAAACAGTTTCAAAAACAAGCAGCCCTTGGTCTATGTCAGATCATTTGCTTTTAACGAGATCTTTTCTAGCAGGGAGCTGCAGTGCCAGGATCCCTTGTACCGCCACTATGAATATTTTTTCCAGATGATGAAATTCCGCGATACGATCGGGGATGATTTTATCATAGAGCCCTGGCTGACGGTAAGTTCAGTCTATGATCCGCCAGTGGAGGAAAGATGGGGTCTGCCTGTCAGCCTGGGCGAAAAACCCCAAGCAGGCGGAGCGGCTGCTTTCTTGCCTGTTATCTTGCACGAAGATGATATCGCTAAACTGGCCCAGCCCCGGCACCGGATCAATGAACAAGAGTCAGCCTTGCGTCTGGAAAAGATCGCCTCAGCTGTGGGCGATCTGCTGGATGTCCAGTTGGATAGGGGGCCCATGCTGCAATTTTGGACCGGTGATATTTCAACTGATCTGGCTAAAATGCGCGGCCTGGCCCAGATCATGTATGATGTTTACGATCGACCGGAATGGTTTGCCCGGCTGCTGGAAAAAATGCGTGACGGTATCCTCCAGGTCCATGCTGATGCTGAAGCCGCCGGAGATTTTTCGCTGCTCAATCACCAAAACCAAGCCATGCCCTATGCCCAGGAACTAAAGGATCCGGCACCCCATGTCTTTGCTGTGCCAAGACAGGAGTTGTGGTGGTATATGGCGGCCCAGGAATACACAGCCTTTGGCCCGGACCAGTTTCATGACTTTCTCTTACAATACCAGCTGCCTATTTTGGAGAAATTCGGTCTGGTTGCTTATGGCTGCTGTGAGGACTTAACTGACAAGATAGATCATTTAAGAAAGATCAAGCATCTGCGCCGGATCGCAGTTTCACCCTTTGCTGATCTGGCCAGCTGTGCAGCCCAGATCGGAACTGATTATATTTTATCCTGGCGGCCTGACCCGGCCACCATGATCAGTTATGGCCTGGATGAAGATTTTGTCAGAAAAACTATGCGCTCCAGTTTTGCTATCTTTAAAGAACAGGGTAATTATTTTGATATCACCTTAAAGGATGTGGAGACCATTTCCGGCCAGGCCCCGAATGTGGCCAAATGGACCAGGATTGTCAAGGAAGAGATCGAGCGGGCTTTTTGAAAAAAGCCGGCAGAAGCCAAACCTGGCGGTCACTATAAGTGATCAGGCCATCGGAGCGCATTTTGGCCAGTTCGCGGGACAATGAAGTCCTTTGCACACCTAATTTTTCGGCCAGCTGCTTTTTATTGATTGGTAAAATGATCAGGTCAGATTTTTGTTTAGTGCTCTCGTGGGTAAAATAAACGCTGACACTCTCCCGGATGCTTCTTTTAATGTAATGCTTCAATCTGTCACCCAAGATGGCGGTATTATCAGCAGCATAAGCCAGATAGCTTTCCAGGAAGATCTGGTTTTGGCCAAGCAGCTGCAGCAGTTCGGCCTTGGCTATAGCCAGGATAGTGGCGGGTTCCTTGGCTGTCACAGTCATGGGGAAAAAGGGCTTTTGCGAAAACATCAGGTTTCCGCCCAGGATATCGCCACTCGTAAAATCAGCTATTACTAGAAGACCGCCATCTTCATCAATCCTTTCCACTAGGACCTGGCCAGCCAGGATGATCTCCAGAGCCTGGCAGGTCTCACCAGCCAGATGGATGATATTGTCTCTGGCAAAGCGCAGGAGCCGCCAGCTGCCGTCCTGCAAAAAGCGGCTAAGCTGTTGTGGGGTAAAGCTGCTAAATAAGCTGACTTTTTTCAGAAGAGCTAGATGATTTTGCACGAGAACCTCCTTTTTAGTTACCTCGGTAACTAGCCTGGCTTGAAAATACCACTTATATTAGATGAGATCAAGAAATAAGGGAGGATCCATATGGATATTTTTACAATTGCTTTTGCCCTGATTGCTCTTGTCCTGACCATAATATCCCTGGTTAAGGACAGGCAAAAAACTTTCGCCGCCATGAAAAAGTCAAAAAACATGATGGGCAATATGCTGGGTGAGATCATAGCCGTGATTTTTCTGATCGGTCTGATTTTAACTTTCATACCACCAGAAACAATCAAGCAGGCCTTTGGCTCAGCCAACACCTTTTTGTCAACTCTGCTGGGTGCGGCTGTGGGCAGCATCACTTTAATTCCCGCCTTTGTCGCCTTCCCCTTAATCGGCTCACTGGTTGATGCCGGGGCCAGCATAGTGCCAGCTGTGGCTTTCCTGACTACCCTGACCATGGTCGGTATAGTCACCTTTCCGCTGGAGAAAAAAGAATTCGGCAGCAAATTTGCCCTGTCCAGAAATCTGTTCAGTTTTGGCTTTGCTCTGGTGATTGCTCTGCTCATGGGGGTGATTTTATGAAAGCCCTAGCCTTACTCAAAAAACAAAAACTGCTCTTTGCTGTTATTTTAGCCTATCTGCTTGTTTTCCTTTTCTGGCCAGCCAAGGGAATCCAATCTGTTAAAAATAGTGTCTACTATTTGCTGGAGATGCTCCAGATCATGCCGATCGTCTTTTTACTGACAGCTGTGATTGAGGCCCTGGTGCCTAAAAAGGCTATCATGCGGGGCTTTGGGGAAAAATCCGGTTTTAAGGGTAATCTGCTGGCCCTGGTCCTGGGCAGTGTTTCTGCCGGTCCGATCTATGCAGCTTTTCCGATCAGCAAATCCCTTTTGAGCAAGGGTGCCAGCCTGACCAATATTGTGATCATACTCAGCTCCTGGGCTGTCATCAAGCTGCCCATGCTGGCCAATGAGGCCAAGTTCCTCGGTCCTACTTTTATGCTGGTGCGCTGGATTTTGACGGTCGCCGCCATTTTTATAATGGCTTATGCTCTCGGCAGGATAATCAAGCGAGAAGACCTGCCGCAGCCTGAAAAACAAAAAGAACTAGTCCGGATCCGGCAGGATTACTGTATTGGCTGTGAACTGTGTGCTGAGCTCCTGCCTGAGATCTTTGCCATGGAAGAGGGCAAGGCTGTGGTTAAAAAAATGCCTCTAGATGAAAAAGAGCTGTTAGCCACCAAGACTGTGGAGGAACGCTGCCCGACTGAAGCGATCAGCACCAGTCCGGCTGATTGATCCAAATCCCGTAACATTTTGCCTGTTCTCTAGCAGGCCTTAGGCGTATTCTTTAAATAAGCAAACTAGGCCTGCTTGAAAAAATAGAACAACTGGCCGTGTCAATCTACCGACCAGACAAGAGGAGGTGGATATGATGACAGAGCGTATCAATGGCTATAAGACTGCTCCGGCAGCTTATGCAGGATTACGAAAACTGGAAGAGTACGCCAGGACTGCCGGCTTTGATCATAAGCTGGTGGAACTGGTCAAGATAAGAGCATCCCAGATCAATGGCTGTGCCTATTGCCTGGACATGCACACAAAAGACGCCCGCCATAATGGTGAGACGGAGCAAAGGATCTATCTGCTCAGCGCCTGGCGCGAGGCTCCCTTTTACAGCGAACAGGAAAGAGCTGTCCTGGCCCTGACCGAAGCAGTTACCCTGATCTCACATCAGGGTGTGCCGGATGATGTATATCAGGCAGTGCGCCAGCATTTTGATGAAAAGCAATATGTTGACCTGGTCTTCATGATCAACAATATCAACAACTGGAACCGGCTGGCTATTTCAATGAAGAGTGTGCCCGGAGCCTACCAGCCGGGCAAGTTCAAGTAAATTGGACTAGAAATAAGCAGGCCTGCAGGCAGGAAACATTTTTGTTTCCTGCCTTTGCACTGTAACAAAAAACACAGGCCGGATCTGGGCTTGGTGCTAAAATAAAATTGTATACAATAATAAATGAGGTGTTTTTGATGGCAAAAGAAATTATCAAGGCAACAGCCAGCCTGGTTGAAGGGCTGCAGGTCAAATGTGAAGCCAGAGGACTTAGTTTTATCGTTGATGAGCCCAAGGAGCTGGGCGGCACGGATCTGGGTATGAACCCCATGGAGGCCCTCCTGGCTGCAATTGGTGGCTGTAAGGTTATCCTGGCCCAGATGTTTGCCAAGGCGCAGGGCATCAAGTTAAAAGATCTCCGGCTTGAATTTGAAGGGACTTTTGATCTTGATGGCATGATGGGCAAAAATCCCAATGCCAGGGTGGGCTACTCTGATATCAAGACCAAGTACTACTTCACGGCAGATAATACTGTCGCAGAGCTGGAAAAGTTCGCTGACTTTATTGATGCCCATTGTCCGGTAGTGGACACAATAGTCAACAGTGCAAACCTGAGTCACGAGATCCATCTTGTCTGACTTTTTGCCTGTGTATATAAAGAGGAGGCTGCACCATCGGGTGCAGCTTTTTTTAGTTATGACAGATTTCTTGCTATACTGAAGGTATAAGCACCAACAGATTAGAGGTAGCAGATGCCAAAAAGAGCAGTTTTATTTATTAAGGACCTGGTCCAGGCCCTAGCAGATGATGATGTGATCGCTTATGCCCATCAGCTGACGCTCAGCCTGATCATGGCTTTTTTTCCCTTTGTCATGTTTTTATTCACTCTGCTGGCTTACTTTAATATCGACAGCCAGCTAGTGCTGACTAGCCTTGAGGGTGCTTTGCCGGCGGCTGCCTACACTTTCATTGCCGATATCATAATCGATGTGCTGGATAAACAAAGGGGTGGTTTGCTTTCACTGGCGATTGGACTGGCTGTTTATTCCGCTTCCGGCGGCTTCCGGGCCTTCATGAAAGCCAGTAACCGGGTTTTAGGTATCACTGAACAGCGTAACATCATCTGGCGCTATATCCTGTCTATCATCTGGGTGCTGCTTTTTGCCCTGACTTTGGTTGTTTTACTTGTTATGCGGGTTTTTGGCCGCCATATCCTGGATCTGCTTGAACATTGGGTCACCATTCCCATGACCGGGCTGATCAGCCTTTTGAGCTGGATTTTGCCCCTGCTGCTGATCATTTTGATTCTGACCATGTTTTATATGTTCGGGGCAGCCAGGCGGGTCCGCTTCCTCAGCGCCTTGCCCGGTGCTGTGGTCACCACCTTAGGCTGGGGCCTTTTTACAGTAGTTTTCCAGTATTATGTTGATAATCATGCCCAGTATTCCAGATTCTACGGCACTTTGGGCGCCTTGATCGCCTTTTTGATCTGGCTCCAGCTGATTTCTATTATCCTTTTATTCGGCGTGGAACTAAACAGTGTCATCATGCAAAGGCGTGGTATCAAACCAGTTATGGCCCGTCCGGCCTTATTCAAGCTCAGAAGTTAGCGACCTTTGCCTGACTGATCTGGCATTCTTAAGAAATCCTTAATAAAATATGCCACCCTTTTTAAATGATTTGGGAGCATAATGCTCTTGGAGGGAAGCTTATGTACAATATTTTGCTATGTGATGATGAGCCGGATATAGTGGCAGCCTTGCAGGTTTATCTGGACCAGCCTGATTACCAGCTTTTTAGTGCCAGCAACGGAGTGGAGGCAGTCAAACTGGCCCGCCAGCAGGAACTGCACCTGATCCTTTTAGATATCATGATGCCGCTGCTGGACGGAGTCACAGCCATGCAGAAGATCCGGGAGTTTTCCAACACACCGATCATTTTGCTGACTGCCAAAGGTGAGGATGTCGACAAGGTGCTGGGCCTCAATAGCGGGGCTGATGATTATGTGACCAAGCCCTTCAACCCGGTCGAACTGCTGGCCCGGGTTAAGTCACAGCTGCGGCGCTTTACTCTTTTGGGCAGCAGCACAGCTGCTGCCAGCCAGATCAGGAGCGGCGGCATCATCCTGGATGATAAGGCCAAAAACGTCACTGTGGACGGCGAACCAGTCAGCTTGACCCCGACTGAATATGAAATCCTGCTGCTCCTGATGCGCAATCCAGACCAGGTGTTTGCTCCGGAAACCATCTATCACAAGATCTGGCAGGAGGAAAGCTTTGGTTCAGCCGGCACTGTGGCTGTCCATATCCGCCACCTGCGGGAAAAAATAGAGATCAACCCGGCCCGACCCAGTTACCTGCTGGTTGTCTGGGGCCAGGGCTATAAATACCAGTGGGAATGCGACTTCAAGCTGGTGCACC
>CAZZGG010000088.1:0-11131 GCA_964654125.1 uncultured Oscillospiraceae bacterium | reverse complement strand
AAGAAGGAATGAAACATAAAAGTTTATAACTTTTTATAAGTTTTCAGTAACGGAAGGCATGGAACTGAAAGCGTTTTATCAAAGGTCGACTGAGATTATTGCCAACTTGCAAGAAACAGAGCTGAGATTAGCCTTACACAACCTAGCTAGAAAAACACCCAAACCGGCCCGAGAGGGCTTTTTACAGTTGCTGGAAGACAGCTTTGTTCAGGCAGGCCCTGCCCGGACCCGTTATCAGCAGTTGCTGGCAGAAGATCAGGTCGAACAGACCATGGCAGAAATAGAAGAGTTCTTTTTATTACTAAACAAGGGTGAGATCTATCTGACAGCCCAGGGTTATGAGGATTACTCCCACGGCTGGGATAGTGACTGGATTTATGAATACAGCGATGAAAAAGAGATTGGCAGCCGGCTAGAAAATGCCATCAACTTCGCCCATCAGCTTTTGTATGACTGCAGGTATAAAGCAGCACTACGCATTTTTGATCTAGCCTGGGCGGTCGAGATAACTGCTCAAGATGAAGGCGGCGATAACCTCTCTTTTGACTTTGCTGAGCTGGTTAAGGAGGATCTGCTTTGTTTAAACCTGCAGAAAATGGCTCTGGCAACCCTTTATGCTTGCTACCAAACCCAGCCGGCTGGGCAAAGAGCTGCTGCGATTTATCAATATTTTGCCTATCCCAGCTTTGCCAAGATTAAGATTGAAGACATCCTTACAGTCGGCCGCGAGGAACTAGAGGATCAGGCTGAATTTTTCCAGGCCTGGATCACTTATCTCAAGCAGCAAAGCGGCGATCTGGCAGCTCGTCTTTTACAAGAAGCCAGTCTTTTTTATCAGGGCCAGACTGGGCTGGTCGACCTAGCCCTAGAAAACTTCCAGGAGCACCCTTCTCTTTTTCTGTCTGCATTGGAAGAATTAAAAAGAAACCAGGCTTATAGTGCAATGCTGGATCTGGGCCTGGCAGCACTGGCTTTGCTGGACCCTGATCTGAAAATCCGCTCCCGGATCGCTCTTTTAACCAGCCAGGCCGCCGCCCGTTTAAAGGGCCAGCCACTGCTGCAAGAGTGCTGGTATGAAGCCTTCCGCTCTGATTCCACACCGGCTAATCTTTTGCGCCTGTTTTCTGATCCGGCAGTTGACTGGTCCTTTCATGTCCAGGCTAAAGCAAGGATCCAGCAATTAGATGTGACTGATCTGGCCCAGGATCAGCAAAATCAGCACAATCTCGAACAAGCCAGAAATATGCCCAACAGCTTTATGCACAAGCAGCTTACTTTTTTTGCTGGCGATTTTGCCTCAGTCAAAAACGCCATGACGAAAAAGAAAGCCGTGGGCTGGGGCAGGGATTTTACTGAGCATGGCCTTGATTTATTTTTGTTGCTGCTTTATGCCGATCGGCAGTTAGGTAAAGCCGGCCAGCAGCTGGCCCAGCGTGTCACCCTTGCCCTGAATTTTGCAGACCCAGCTGAGGCTGCCGCCTTCTGGCCCAGCTTTTTGCTCTGGAAGGCTGCCCATCCTCTGGCAGAAACAGACAAGGAGTCCTATCTGGCCTGGCTTGACTCTCTGATAGCCAAAAAAGCAGACGCTATTGTCAGTGGTAAGTACACCCGCGAATACGCCAGTGGCGCTTTACTGGTAGCTGCACTGGGTGAGGTCTGCCAGTCCTGGGGCCGGCCAGGCGGTCTAAAAAAGCTGATTGATCACTATCAGGCCTTGTATCCCCGCCATTCGGCCTGGCGCAGGGAATTACGGGTCTACCTGGATCAATAAGCCCTTTTAGCAGTCGGAGAATAAACTTGATTGACTACATGATTATGAAAACTAATCAGACAAAGATTGGTGGGCTCTTGCATGGAAAATAAGGCCCAGCAAATTCGCCTGCCTGTCAGGGCCCTGGCCGAATCAGTCCATCGCAAGGGCGGTCTGGCCGGACCTGTCTATGGTGGAGTCCAGGCACAGGAAGCCATCCGCCTGCACCAGCGTTGCATCAATATCTTGCAAAAGGAGCTGGGCCAGGCGGTTTTAGAGACAGAAGTCTTCTTGCAGGTCAACTGCCAGCTGGCTGATTACCAGCTCCTGGTCAGCGGGCGCTGTGATGGCCTGGTGGCCAGTCCCAATCTTATGCGCATTTATGAAATAAAGACCTTCACGGGTCCGCCCGACCGCCTACCTCCACAAGGCGAGCCCCACCACTGGGCCCAGGCCCTGCTTTATGCCTGGCTTTACCTGGCTGAGCATAAAACTGTTGCCACCATGGAGCTTGCTCTGGTCTATATCGCAGCTGACAGTCCTGCTTTAGTTCAACATGTCAAGACGTTCTCACGTTCTGATATTGCCGCCTTTTTCCAGAAGACCTGTCAAAGCTACCTTGATTTTGCCAGCAACATCTTGCGGGGCACCGCCCTGCGCAAAAACAGCGGGCTTAATCTGGCTTTTCCCTACCCGCTCCTGCGGCCTGGCCAAAAAAGCTTCATGCAGGAAGTGGTCGGAGCAGCTCGCCACAAAGGCGTGGTCAATATCGTTGCTCCAACCGGGATCGGTAAAACCATGGCCTCCCTTTATCCAGCTGTCAAGGCCTTAGCCAATGATCTGGTCGAGCATGTCTTCTATCTGACTAACATGAGTTCTGCCCGCCTAGTGGCAGCCCAGGCCATGCAGGATTTGCAGCAAAATGGCCTGCTCATGAAAAGCCTGACCATCTATGCCAAGGAAAGCCTTTGCCTGGCCCCGGACCTTTACTGTGACACCCGCCAGTGCCCTTTTGCCAGCAGCTATTATGAAAATTTGCCTGCTGCCCTAGGCCAGCTTTTTTTGCACACCGCTGTTGGACGCGAAGAAATATTGCTAGCCGCCCGAAAGCACCAGGTCTGTCCTTTCGAGCTCTCGCTTGATCTGGCCCTTTACTGTGAAGTGATCATTTGTGACTATAACTATGTTTTTGACCCCAGAGTCCGCTTGCAACGTTTCTTTAACCAGGAGCCGCAAAAGCATCTCCTTTTAGTCGACGAGGCCCATAACCTGCCCCAGCGCTCGCGGGACATGTATAGCGCCAGCCTTAGCCAAGCGGAGCTGGCCGATCAAGTCAACCTGCTTTTTACTCTCAAGGCACCACTTCTAGCTGAGCTGGAACAGATCCTGGCCTGGTTTACAGCCTTTGCCAGTGATCTAGCTGAAGGCGGGCCGGGCTTTAGTAAACTTGAAGCCAAAATAAAGCCAGCAGATGTCATGCAGGCAGAAAACTTCCGCGCCACCAGAGCTCTGCCCGCCGAGCTGCTAGCCAGGATCGGCCGTTTTAACAGCGCCTGCCACATATTTTTGCAAGACGAAAGAGAATTCAAGGGCCGGCAAGAATTCTTGCAGGTCTACTTTAAGCTCCTCTTTTTTGCCCGGGCTGCCGAAAATTTCTATGACGATGCCTATGTCACTACAGCCAGCTCAACAGCCGGCCAACTGCAGATTGAGCTGCTCTGCCTTGATGCAGCCGAAAAACTGGCCGCCAGCTACCTGGACAAGTATGCCGCTGTCTTTTTTTCTGCCACCTTGACTCCGCTGTCTTACTATAGCCGTCTGCTGCAGGGCCAGCGCCAGTCTGATAGTGAATCGCTCCAGCTCGGTTCGCCTTTTCCTGTTGAAAACCTGCTGCTGCTGGTCTGCTCCGCCTATTCGACCCGCTACGGGCAAAGGCAAGCCAGTGCACCAGCCATCCTGGATCTTGTCCTGGCAGCTGCCCGCCCCAAGACCGGCAACTATCTGGTGTTTTTACCCTCTTACGCCTACCTGCAGCAAACCAGATATCTGCTCAGCCAGAACAAAGAGCGCGATGATTTTGATTATATGTTCCAGGTCAGGGGTATGAGTGAGGCCGTGAAAAGAAAATACCTGGCCCGTTTCGAAGAGTTCGGCAGCAGGACCCTTTTGGCCTTCGCCGTGATGGGCGGCCTTTTTGCTGAAGGTATTGATCTGGCCGGAGAAAAACTAGCCGGTGTGATCATTGTCGGAGTCGGCCTGCCCGGGCTCAGCCCGGAGCGGGAGATCATGCGCCAGTATTATGGCCAGCTTTTAGGCAGTGGTTATGAGTATGCCTACCTTTATCCGGGCTTCAACAGAGTGCTGCAGGCAGCCGGCCGGGTCATCCGCAGTGAAAACGATCGCGGTTTCATCCTGCTGATTGACGAGCGTTATGACACATTAGGCTATCGCAGCCTTTTTCCGGACCAGTGGCAGCCTAAAAACATCGCCGACAGCCTGGAAGCGAGCCAGCTGCTGCAGGATTTTTGGGGCACAACTTAATCCTCTTTCTGCTCTTTGGGGGCAGGTCTGGTCAGAAATAAATCCGGTTCTGTCAGATTTTGCAGCATACTGAGCCGCTGATAGCTCTTATCCAGCTGGTAGTTGACATAATCTGCCGACAGGCGGATCAGTTGTTTTGCTAAGTGACTGTCCAGGCTGAAAGAAAACAATCTGCCTAGCTGGGCTTTTTGGATATAGCTGAGACTGGCCAGGACACCTGGCTCCAGTGGCCGCTTGTCCACCTGCCGTGAATGGCAGCTACTTTGCTGGCAGACCAGCCCACCGCCACTTAAACTGAAAAAGAGCCTAGTCTTGTCCAGCTCGGCCAAGGGACGGCCGCAACTGATACACTCAGTCAAGCGGGGAGAAAAGCCAATCTCCATCAAAAGGCGCAGCTGGGCCACATGAACTACTAAGAGGCCGTCCGGCCGCGTGGCTAAGGCCTGGATGCTATGGGCCCAGAGCTGGTAAACAGCCGGCTGGGCCAGGCCTTCCTTGCTGCAGTCAAGCACCACTTCAGCCAGATGTGAAGCCAGGATCAGTTTTTCCACATCCTCCTGCAGCTGTGTGAAGGCTGTAATCAATTGTGCACTATTGAGACTGTAGCGGCCCTTGTTCTGAAACAACTCAAAATCACTGAAGGAAAATATCTGGGTGGCCAGTAGATGAGGACTGCGTGTCCTCCTGGCACCACGGCAAGAAACACTGATCAGGCCGTGCTGGCTGGTCAGCAAAGTGATAATCCGGTCAGTATCGCCGACAGGAACAACCCGGATCACAAAAGCTTTTAGCTTGAGATGCTGCATGGTCCTAGTTTTGACTGGTCAAGCCCAAATTATATAAAATATCCTGGCGGTTGCGCCAGCCTTCCCGCACTTTGACAAAAAGTTCCAGATAGCAGGGGCTTCCCGTCATCTGCTCGATTTTTTGCCTGGCCCTGCTGCCGATCTGTTTCAGCATGGTCCCCTGCCGGCCGATCAGGATGCCCTTATGTGATTCACGGTCACAGTAGATAACAGCTGCAATCTCAACCATCTCCCGCTCTGGCTCACCTCTTTCCAGGAAAGACTCTATTTCTACAGCCACACCATGGGGGATCTCTTCATGGGTCAAGAGTAAAACTTGCTCTCTGATCAGCTCTGCAGCCAGTCCTTTTTCTGTCTGGTCAGTCAATGTGTCAAGTGGAAAATAACGCGGGCCTGGTTGGAGGAGTCGCTTGATCTCTAAAAGCAATACATCCAGGCCCTCTCCGGTCCGGGCCGAAACCGGAATGATTGCGGCAAAATCCAAAGCTGCATGATAACGGGCTATCAAGGGTAAAAGTAGATCCTTCCTGACTTGGTCGATTTTATTAAGCAGTAAAATCACAGGCTTGTCCAATTTTTTCAATCTGGTCAGAAGGATTCTCTCCAGCTCAGGGATCTGTCTGGAGCGGGCAGCCTTGGCCGAGTCTGTCACTAAAACGACAATGTCACAATCAGTCAGGGCTGCTGTGATATTACTCAGCATATATCTGTCCAGCTGGGTCTTGCCCTTATGGTAACCAGGTGTATCTAAAAAGACCATCTGGCTGGCTGGCTCGTCAATAATGGCCCTGACCAGCTGACGGGTGGTCTGTGGCTTAGGCGATGTGATGGCCAGCTCCAGGCCAGCCAACTGGTTAAGCAGGGTTGATTTACCGGCATTGGGCAGACCGGCCAGGCTGATCACACCTGATTTAAAAGCATTATTTGTCATTTATCTATCTCCTTGGCAACCCCAGCAGCTGCAGGGTCTCTTCTTGCAGCTGCAGTATGGCATCAGGACTGTCTGTCGCTGTATGGTCATAACCCAGCAGGTGAAAAAAGCCATGCACAGCTAAAAAAGCCAATTCTCTTTCCAGGCTGTGCCCATACTCTGCTGCCTGGCTGGCTGCCACAGCCGGGCAGATCAGGATGTCACCCAGGGGCAGGATTCTCTGACCCCGGCTATCAAAAGCGAAATCCTGGGCTGCCAGCTGGGTCAGCAAGCGGCCATCTTGAAAAGAGAGCTGGGGAAAGGATAAAACATCAGTCAGTTGATCTAGCTGGCGTTGCTCCCGGTTAATGCGGCGCATGATACGCGGACCGGCCAGCATAATAAAGACGCTGGCTCTTTCAGCCAGATCCAGGCCACTGTCTTTTTGCACAATTGTTTTTGCAGCAGCAAGGGCTTGCCTGAGCAAGGGATACCAGTCTTTGACCGCGAATTTACTTTGCCGGTTGCTGAACTCGATTAGCATCGGGGTACTTCACCCTTTCATGGAAATGGCCTGTATAGACTTGTAAAAAGGCCTTGATGATCAGCTCTAGATCCCGGAAGGAAAGCTCTGATTTTACCAGCTGATCCTGCTCGTTTTTTGTCTTGATCACCTGGCGGATCAGCTTTTGGGCGCTGTCCAGACTACTGGTCCCGGTCGACTTCATAGCTGCTTCGACCGAGTCAGCCAGCATGACAATGGCACTTTCTTTGGAGCTGGGGATTGGGCAATGATAATGGTAAAGGCTGGCATCAATTGCACTTTGAGCATTAGCTTCGGCCTGCTTTTGCGCCTTATGCAAAAAGTAAGCCAGTGATGTGGTGCCATGGTGCTCATGGATTATTTTAATGACTGGCAAGGGCAGGCGGTAACGCCGTCCGATCCTGACACCTGCGTCGGGGTGACTGGTGATGATATCGGCACTTTTTTGTGGTTCCAGCTGATCATGCGGGTTGTTGCCCTCCTGGTTTTCTGTGAACATGCGCGGTTCTTCCAGTTTACCAATATCATGATAATAGGCACCAACCCGGGCCAGCAGGGCGTTGGCCCCAATAGCCACAGCAGCTGAATCAGCCAGGTTGGCCACCATCATGCTGTGCTGGGATGTGCCCGGCGCTTCCACAAAAAGCCTTTGCAGGAGCGGATGGCCGGGTTGGGACAGTTCAATCAGGCGCAGAGGCGACACTGAATTAAAAAGCATCTCAAAAAGTGGCATAAAACCAATTGCCGCTATAACGGAAAGAGCTCCGCTGGCAGCAGTGGAACTGGAATTGAGCAAGACATCCGGCCAGCTGTCCTTTTGGATAAGGCTGAAAGCCAGGGCGATCAGGGCATTGCCACCAGCGGTGGCCAGGATAATAAAAGCGTAATTATCGCGTCTGCTGATGCCCTTGGCAAAAAGAGCAGCGATCAGGCAGCCGGTCAGGGCAACAGCGGCAAAGATGGGATTGAAGGAGGTCATGGGCAAAATCAGGGCAGTCAGACAGATGGACATGATCAGGGCCACCCTGAAGCCAAAGTAGGCGGCAATCAGCACTGCAGCAAAATAGACTGGCGGTGACAGGGGTGCCAGCCTGGTGATATAGGCTGAGAGCAAAAGCGGGATCAAGAGCGTCAAAAGCAAGGAGGCTGTATCACGTAAGCTGGCGATAGTGTCCTTTTCATAATTGAGGACATAAAATGTGCCAACACCAGCCAGGATTAAAAGCAGCAGGAAGATACCAGCCAGGTGCAGATAGTCAAAGGTGCCGCTGTCGATCAGTTCCAACTCCAGCAGCAGCTGGTAGGTCTCATCTGTGACCACATCATCAACTGAAACTATTCTTGTGCCTTTTTCAATCATGACCGGATTAGTCATGATCTTGTTGTAGGCAGCCTGGCGGGCGTTTTCAGTCGCTGCCGCATCATAAACAACATTCGGCTCCAGCATCTGGGTCAGCAGGCGTTCAATAATATTGATATCATCTTTATTATAGGTTATCTGGTCGGAAAGGCCGATCATCTTTTCACCGATCTTGTTGCGCAGGGCGGTCTTGTCAACTCTTTCCTGCATGATCTGGCTGGCACTTGTCTTGACATGGCCGGCCAGGCTGGCCAGGCGGTCATCACTGACTGAGGCAAAGACAATAGCATCAGACTGGCTGATGATCAGACCAAATTCCCTTTCAATAGCCCAGACAATTCGATCAGCCAGGGCAGTTAAATCAACTGTGGGCTTTTGCGGCTGATAAGGCCTGGCTGGCTCTGCTTCACCGGGATCCGGTGTCACCTCAGGCGCAGGTGTGATAGTCTGGTAAGGCGGGTTTTGCCGTTCCTGTTCCAGTCTTTCAAAAAATTCATCCACCCTGACAAGGACAGCTGTCACAATTTGCTCTGAGCGCAAGGTGACGTCCCCCACTTCAGCCACCGCCCGCAAAGCGCGCAGCTCAGTTTCGGCTGCATCGCGGATACTGCGTGGTGTGACAATATCATAGGTGCTGACATCGCCCGGCTTGAGCAGGTACTTTTCCGGCATCGAACCCGTGTACACTGCAGCACAGACCAGGGCAGCCAGTATGATAGCAACCAGCACAATCAAAAAGATACGCAGCCTTGCTGACAGTTTAAAACGCATCAAGTGTTCAGCCTCCCTTCTGGCCGGCCTTTTCATAAGCTCTGATAATACGCTGGACCAGGGCATTACGCACTACATCACGTTGGGTCAGCTCGACAAAGGCCAATCCTGCCACACCTTGCAGGATCCGGCGCACTTCAATCAGGCCGGACCTTGTCTGCGCAGGCAGATCAATCTGGGTTATATCACCTGTAACCACTGCCTTGGAATTAAAACCCAGCCGGGTCAGGAACATCTTCATCTGTTCCGGCGTGGTGTTCTGGGCCTCATCCAGGATGATAAAGGCCTCATCCAGGGTGCGGCCACGCATATAGGCCAATGGCGATACTTCGATCAGGTTTTTTTCCATATTGCGTGAATACTGTTCAAAACCCATCAGCTCGTGCAGGGCATCATAAAGCGGTCTCATGTAAGGATCAACCTTATTTTGCAGATCACCAGGTAAAAAGCCCAGCTTTTCACCAGCTTCAACAGCAGGTCTAGTCAAAATGATCCGGCTGACTTCACGGGCCCGGAAGGCTGCCACTGCCAGAGCCACAGCCAAAAAGGTCTTGCCGGTGCCAGCTGGTCCGATCGCAAAGGTAATCTCATTTTGCCTGATTGCATCCACATAGGCTTTCTGGCCCAGGGTCTTGCTGTGAACAGGCCTGCCTTTGGCTGTGACACTTACACAGTCCGGTGAATAGCCATAGACCTGCTCCAGGTTGCCTTCACTGGCCATATCTGCCAGATAAGTGACTAACTGCAAGTTAATCGCATGGCCTTTTTTTTCAATGGCCAGCAAACGTTCCAGCACAGCTGTAGCCTGAGTGACATTTGCTTCTGGCCCATCCAGCAAGAGGCCTCCTTCAACCAGCTCCAGGTTGACAGACAGGATCTGGCCAATCAGGTCCAGGTGACCATTATAGCTGCCAAAGACTGCCAGAGCAGACTGAGTGTTTTCTATATTTATCTTTTTAATCAAGTTTTCCTCCCTATTAACTGGCCGGCAAGAGTAAATCGATGCGAAAGGCTATGCTATCTTCACTAAGAGCCGGGATTTCCAGCTGTGGATGAGCATCAAAATCGATCTGGTATTGGTCATTTTGGATCTGTGGGTCAGCTAAAATAGCCCGTTTCACTGAAGCTAGATAGTCAAAGATCGATTTTTCATTTTGCGGATTAGTCACAGCCTTAATCTCAAAAGGTTCCTGGCGGCTGTAGCTGTTGCCATTGATAATGATCACAGGTCCACTGCTTCTGATTTCAGAAGTCGCCACCAGCCTTTCATCATTGATAGCCACTGCCTGGGCACCCAGATTATGCAGCTCATTGACGAACTGACGTAAAACACTGTCTTTAATCAGGGCATCTTCAGCACAACTTATTTTCACAATGATTCCATAATTTTTAATCTCACGTAAACCAGCAAAGATTGCAGCTCTTTCCTTTTCCCGCACAATTGATTCGATCTGGGCATTGCCGGAAGCCTTGTCATTTTCTAAAATACGGATGTATTCGTACAAATCAGCATTTCTTTCTGACAGCTCATTGTTTTTATTAATATAGTCAATCAACTTGTTTTGCAGTTCTGCGATATTGTCTTCCCTGATCTTGTTCAGATTTACATTTTTCATCTGCAGGGAGATTAAAATACCCAGTATGAGGCATACCAGGGTTATAGCTATGGTCCGCCTGAAATAATTTTTCATTGCTCACCCTCCAACAAAGATATGTACTGGTCAAGGTCATCAGCATCAGCAAAAGCCGGGATGATCAGTTCAGCCTGCTGCTGAACCTGGACAATCAGGCCGATCTCCTGGCTTTGCCGGGCAGTTAAGATATTATCCAGTTCAATAGCTTCTGCCAGGGCCTGGGGATCTCCGATAGCCTTAATCACAAAGGGTGGCAGCATCCTTTCATTATTGCACAGAATCGTCGAGCCAATGCAGCGGATATAGGACGATGCTGTGATCCTGATATCGTTGACAGAAAGGGCCGCTGTACCAACACTGCGCAACAGGTCCAGTGCATAACGGATGTCGGCATCGTGCACGATGGACAATTCTGTGTCTTTTAAAATATCATAATCAGGCTTGTCGCTCAGGGTCAGAATAACGCCCGTCCCGCTTACCTCGGTAAATCCGGCCAACAGCCTGACCTTTTGCAGTTCTGCAAAAAGACCGCCATAACCATGGTCAATCAGCAGATTGTCGATCAACTGGGCTTTTTGGTTATTGAGTTGCTCGTTTTCTGCCAGTAGTTTGCGGTTTTTCTCCTGTTGCAGCTGCAGCTGCTCCTCCCGGGCCAGATAGGCAGAACTAAGGTTGTTGGCCTTGTTCTGACGCTGCACCAGCTGGATGTGATTGATCATAATAAAGCCAAGCAGAAGCATGATGATGAACATCATCAGATTCTGGCTTAATACCGCCTGCTGTTTTTTGTTATTTTTTTGTTTTTCTTTCAACAT
>CAZZGG010000087.1:0-11636 GCA_964654125.1 uncultured Oscillospiraceae bacterium | reverse complement strand
ATCAAAAGAGCTGGCCCCATCAGCTCTTAGCGGAGAAGAAGTAAGACCTGCCTTGACAGGCGTTCTTTGATGAGGCTACAATCCCCTAGATTTAGCTATGGGGAGTGTGTCAAAGGAAACTGGATTAGACAATCAGGCTGGTGGTTAAATTTAAATTGCATCATGACCTTCGTTGCGAAATTCACACCGAATAATTCTAGTAGAATGAAAGGCAAAGCATCTGAAAAGTCTTTCTCATCTTTTGACCATCTTTTGACCTCTTTTGAGCCAAAAAATTTCTCGTCTTGACAAAAGACCAAGCATCAATTAGTATAGCTAATGCATTAAGCGCCTGTGTAGCTCAGTTGGTAGAGCAGCTGATTTGTAATCAGCAGGTCGGGAGTTCAAGTCTGTCCACAGGCTCCATTACTAAAAAGCCCACATTAGTGGGCTTTTTGCTATAATGAAGCAAAAAGTAAGGGGAATAGCCATGTTGAAAGCAGGTCTAGTATCCATATCATTTCGTCAGCTTGCAGTGCCTGAGATTATTGAACTGACGCAAAAAGCCGGGTTGGCTGGGATAGAATGGGGCAGTGATGTCCATGTTAAGGCAGGCAATCTCAAGTGGGCGGCCCAGGTGCGGCGGATGACGCTGGATGCCGGTCTGGCAGTCAGCAGCCTGGGCTCATACTACCGGGTTGGTGAAGAGGGCGAACAAACAGATTTTGCAGCTGAACTGGCCTGTGCTCTAGAGCTGGGTGCACCTGTAATCCGGGTCTGGGCTGGTCGTCGTCCTTCGCAAGATGCTGATCAGGCCTACCGCAATGCAGTTATTTCTGACAGCCGGCGCATTGCAGACCTGGCTGCCCAGGCAGGTGTCAGGGTTGCTTTTGAATACCATGCCAATACCCTGACAGATGTGAGCAGTTCAGCAGTTGATCTGCTCAGGCAGGCAGGGCATGAGAACCTCTACAGCTATTGGCAGCCGCCAACTGACTTGAATGAAGAGGAGATAGGGGCCGGTCTTACGGCCATTATGCCCTGGCTCAGCCATATCCACGTCTTCCACTGGGTCAATAAAGAACGTCTGAGCCTGGCCCAGGGTTATGCCCGCTGGCAAAGTTATTTTGCCAAAATAGCCCAGCTGCCAGAAGACAGATACGCTTTGCTGGAATTTGTCCAAGGCGACAGGCCTCAGCAGCTGCTCAGTGACGCAGCCACACTGCTGCAGTTGCTGGCGGAGATCTGACTAGTCAAACAGGCTCAGCTGCCTGGGGTCTGTCTGGGGAAATTCATTAAGATAGCTAAATATCTCTCTTGTGTTGTGCATTACACCATGGGCTTGGCATTCTTGGTGAAACAAGTCCATTAAGACCTGGTTCTGCTCACTTCTGATCTCATATGCTAAACCATATTTGCGCTGGTAGAGCTGGCGCAAACCTGGGAAATGCTCATCCAGTTTCTGGTAATAGTATTCGCGGTCGCCCTGGCGTAAGGTGAGGCCGATGCCAAAGCAGATAATACCCTTTACTCTGGCAGTAAAACAATACTGCAATATACCTCGCAGGTTTTCTTCAGTATCATTGATCAAGGGCAGCAGGGGACAGAGCCAGACAATGGTGGGAATACCGTGCGATTGGCAGGTCTTGAGTGCTGCAAAACGCTCCCTGCTGCTGGCGACATTGGGTTCTATTATTTGGCAGAGGTCTTCATCATAGGTGGTGAGTGTCATCTGGACGACAGCCTTGGCCTTTTTGTTGATGCTTTGCAATAAGTCCAGGTCGCGCAGGACAAGTGTCGATTTTGTGAGCAAGGCCAGGCCGAAGCCATATTGGTCGATCAGCTGCAGGCACTGGCGGGTCAGGCCAAGTTCTTTTTCACAGGGCAGATAGGGGTCGCACATGGAGCCTGTGCTGATCATGCATTTTTTGCGTTTGCGGCGCAGGGCTTCTTCCAGCAGGACTGGAGCATTTTGCTTGACAGCGACATCAGTAAAATCATGCTGCATCTGGTAACAGCTTGAACGGCTGTCGCAATAAATACAGCCATGTGTGCAGCCACGATATATATTCATACTGTTTCGGGCGGACAGGATCCCCTTGGCAGTGACAAAATGCATGCTTTTTCCTCATAAAAAAACGGCACAGTCACCATTAAAGTGGCTGTGCCGTGTTTCTCAAGAGTCAAACCCTTGTTTTTTAGACGCTTGCTTGTTCTGCAGCTGCAAAGAACTCATTGAGCTCATTGATCAGTTCATCGCAGTCCAGACCGTGAACAGCACAAGCTTCTTCGATGGTCTCAGCAGATGCCATGGCACAGCCAAGGCAATGCAAGCCATTTCGGAAAAAAATCGGCACAGTTCCCCGGTCCATGTTAAGCACATCTGTGATAATCATATCTTTAGTAATCATCTGCGTTCCTCCTGAATACTATTAAACACAGACATTGTATCCTGAATTAACGGGTCAAACAATGTCAAAAGTTACGAAAATCAGCAAAAATCACTTTTTTGCTGGTAGATTGGCTGGTTTATCCAACTCAGCCGGTTTTTCCAGATATTGACGGAAGCGTTGTAAGGAGCGGGCGAAGTAAAAACCATCACAGATTCTTTCATCAGCTGTAAAAGCTATGTTTAAAAAATCACGGCCTATGACAGAACCATCTGGAGCTAAGACTGGTTTTTTCTCACTGACACCAATGGTCATAAAAATTGAAGTGGTGCCCCATTCATATAAATGATGATAGGGGGCATCAATACCCAGGCTGCCCAGGTTGGAAACAAAAATGCTGCTGTGCATCGGGTCCAGATCAATCACAAAGCGGGGCAGCCAGCCATGATAATCAAGCCAGGCCAGAAAACGAACTGTGGCCCGCAATAAAATTCTCGGTGTGCTCATCAGGTAGTTGAACCAGTTGACAATACCATGCCTTTTTTCTGCATCCTGCTTGGCTTTTTGCCGAACCTGTCTGACCTCATTTTGAATCTTTTCTGAGATAGAGGTCATTGTCTCATCTGGTGTGAAGCGCAATAGAGCGATTTCTTCATTGCTATCATCGGAAAATTCCCGCTTGAAAACAAAAGCCACGACCAGCTCATGACGCTGGTAAACCCGCCGGCCAATGATAAAACGGTTGATGTGGGGTCTTTCGTGCATGGTGCGGGCCAAAGCAGTCAGGATGGCATGAAATATAGTTGCCTTAGGTCCTGACCCGCTTGCTGCTGCCTGGCGGTTTCTGGCAGTCAGCCAGGCCTTCAAGTCCGTTACATCGATCTGTTGCTTGAAGTAGACCGCTGATTCATTGCGGCCTTTCATGATAAAAGGAAAAAAGCGCATGAAAGGGTCGATTTTTTTCAGATATGTTCCATCTGACCTGCTGAAAAACTTTTCCCTCTTCATTACGCATCTCCCTTATTTAACAATTCTAGTCTGTTGTTTTTGTATTTTAGCACATCAGCCGCAGCTGGCAATGTATTATCCGCTTAATCGTCAACGCACCACCAGATTGGCCAGGCGGTCCGGTACAAAAATGAACTTAAGCAGCTTTTTACCTTCCAGCAGCTGGACTGTTCTGGCTTCGGCCATGATCAGCTCTTCGGCCTTGTCCTTGTCTATCCCGCTGGGGATTTCCAGGCGGTACTTAATACTGCCATTTAGCTGGACAGCAATCTCAACAATTGGCCTTTCCAAGGCTGCCAGGTCATAGGCAGGCCATTTCTCCAGAAAAACTGACTGACTATGGCCGAGTTTTTGCCAGAGTTCTTCACTAAGATGGGGAGCAAAAGGCGCTAAAAGCCTGACCAGGTCGGCTGCTGTTTCACGCAGCAGGCCAGCTTGGCAGTTTTTCCCGGTCAAGTAATGGCTCAGGCTGTTAAGCAGTTCCATCATGCGGGAAATAGAGGTGTTGAACTGGAAACGTTCAGCATCTTGGCTGACCCCCCTGATAGCATAGTGGCGGGCATATTGCAACTCTCGCGCAGCAGGATCAGCCTGCCAGCCAGTTAGTGCCGGCTGGGCAACTACTTCCTCAATCAAACGTTCCAGACGGGAGACAAAACGGGCAATCGCCTTGACACCTTCATCACTCCAGGGTCCGCCCTCCGTGTAGGCAAAGCCAAAACCAAGATACATGCGGAAGACATCAGAACCATACTGCAGGATATAGTCATCCGGCGAGATGGTGTTGCCGCGTGATTTGGACATCTTCTGACCGTCAGCACCCAGGATGGTGCCTTGGTGGACCAGGGAGGCAAAAGGTTCGGCAAAATCCAGATAGCCCATGTCCCGTAAGGCCTTGGTGATAAAACGGGCATATAGCAGATGCATGGCGGCATGTTCAGCCCCGCCAATATACTTGTCAACTGGACACATACGATCAACCAGGTCCTTGCGGAAGGCTTGCTGGTCATTTTTATTATCGACAAAACGGAACTGGTACCAGCTGGAACAGACAAACGTGTCCAGAGTGTCAGGGTCGCGCTGGGCAGGCCCGCCACAGCTGGGGCAAGTGGTCTGCATAAACTCCTTGCTCTTGCGCAGAGGTGATTCACCATCTGGTGTGAAAGCAACATCATAGGGCAGCTTAACCGGCAGCTGGCCTTCCGGTACAGGCACCACACCACACTTGTCACAGTAGATGATCGGAATCGGGGTGCCCCAGTAACGCTGGCGGGAAACCAGCCAGTCGCGCAGACGGTAGTTGACCCGGGCCTGGCCCATGCCTAAAGGCCTGAGCCGGTCCAGGATGGCACTGACGGCCTCCTCGGAACTGAGACCGGAAAATTCAGCGCTGTTGGTCAGGACGCCTTTTTCAATAAAGGGCAGCTCATCAGCTGAGCCGTCACTTGAACTGATGACCCTGGTAATCGGCAGTTCAAAGATACTGGCAAATTCAAAATCACGCTCGTCATGGGCGGGTACAGCCATGACCACACCTGTGCCATAACCAGCTAGGACATAATCTGCTGTCCAGATGGGCAAGAGCGCACCTGTCAGTGGATGGACCGCATATGATCCAGTGAAAACACCGGTTTTTTCCCGGTTGGTGGCCAGGCGGTCTATTTCAGAAACCTTGCTGGCTTTGGCTACATAGGCAGCAACATCACTTTGGCAATCTGTGGTTGTCAGGGTTTGGCACAGCTCACTTTCCGGGGCGACAACCACATAGGTTGCTCCCATCAGGGTATCTGTTCTGGTGGTGAAGACAGTCAGGAGTAAAGGCTTGCCGCTCTTTTCATCCAGCAGGGGCTGACCATCTTTTTCCACAGCAAAAGAAAGTTCAGCACCCTCGGAGCGGCCGATCCAGTTATACTGGATCTTCTTTGTCTTGTCCGGCCAATCCAGGCCGGGCAGGCAGTCAAGCAGCTCCTGGGCATAGTCGGTGATCTTGAAAAACCACTGGGTCAGGTTCTTGCGCACCACCTGGGCATTGCAGCGTTCACAGGCACCGTCAACCACCTGTTCGTTGGCCAGGACAGTGTTGCAGTCAGGGCACCAGTTGACAGGTGCATTTTTGCGATAGGCCAGACCGTGCTTGTAAAGCTCTAAAAAGAGCCACTGGTTCCAGCGGTAATATTCAGGCAGGCAGGTGGCCAGTTCATAATCCCAGTCATAAAGGCCGCCCATTTCGTGGAACTGCTTGCGCATGGTCTCGATGTTGGCCATGGTGCTGTCCTGGGGATGAATACCGGTTTTGATGGCATAGTTTTCTGCCGGCAAACCAAAAGCATCAAAACCCATAGGTTGGAAGACTTCATAGCCCTGCATTTTCTTCATGCGTGCCCAAGTGTCGGACAAGGCATAATTGTACCAGTGTCCCACGTGCAGGTTGGCACCGGAAGGATAAGAAAACATTTCCAGGACATAAAGCTTTTTATCTATATTTGCGGGATTAAAACGGTTAAGACCAGTTTCATCCCATGTTTTTTGCCACTTTTTATCGACAGCTACTGAATAAGCCATATGCAAACCTCACTTTGCCGGTATTTAACTTGTCTATTTTAGCAGATTATTGCTATCTTTTCACATTTTTGCTCAAAGTAACAGGACTAGCCAGCTGAGTAGATAAATGTGCAAGGGATAAAAGAGATAAAAGAAGTACTTTTCCCAGGCGGCTGGCCTTCTTGTCTTATCATATCTGAAACAAAGAGGCAGGGCCAGGATGGAGAAAAGCTGCAAGATGGCCCAGTCCAAAGACCAATTTGAGCAGAAGATGCGCAGAGGTAAAAAGACAGCATGCAGCATGATGAAAAGCTGGAGGGCTCTTTTGGGCTGATCCTTTTCCGGGAATTTTTGTTGGGCGATATAAAACAAGAACACCGCTGCCAGTCCGAAAAAACCGTAATCCGGCTTGAGCAGGATAGTGGTGACTATGACCAGGCCGATAGTGATACAGCCCAGGACTAGACCTAAGCGCGGATCCAGGGTGATGCCACGTGGATTAAGCCGCACATGATAGCGGGCTGGCGCTGGTGCTGTGTCAGGAGTGGGGGATACCGGCCGCAAGCTGGCGATCATATCGTGGAAAGAACAGGTGGCTAGCTGATAACCTGAGAGCAGGGCCAGGGCCAGGGCAAAGGTGAAAAGCACATTCGACCAGTCCATCGGCCAGCCCTGCAGGCTGAAAGCTTTTTTGATAACCAGTTCTGCCAGCAGGGCAAAAACAACCATGCGGGTGAAATATCTGGCTTGGTTGCGGGTGCGGGCATAACCGCGTGCTACTAACCAGGCGAAGATCGGAAAAGCCAGCCGGCCGGTTGAGCGCAGCAGCAAAACCAGCTCTTCCGGCAGGCGGTGGGCGAAAAAAAGACCGACATGATCGATCAGCATTAATAGGCAAGCTAGATATTTCAGCATAAGGCTACCTGTTTAGTGTTATCTTGACCGGGCTGGGTCCCTTTTCGGCAAGAAGATCAGTTGATTATCCAGTTATCATATTGTATCATTGTAAAGCAGTGTTCTCAAAGTGTTTTCAGCCGGGCCAGCTGCGTCAGACAGAGCTTAATTCTGCGGCAGTAAAGCCGGCTGGTTTGATATGTAGAAAGAGGTTGTAAAATGGGCTTAGGCATGGATATAGGTATAGACCTTGGTACAGCATCTGTCTTGATCTATGTGCGGGGGCGGGGTGTGGTCCTGCGTGAACCGTCAGTAGTGGCAATAAATTCGAAAACAGGCAAGGTGCTGGCCATAGGTGAAAGTGCCAGCCTGATGCTGGGCAGGACTCCTGGCATTGTTGATGCCATCCGGCCCTTGCGGGACGGTGTCATCTCTGATTTCAAAGTGACTGAAGTGATGCTCAAGGCCTTTATCGGCCGGGTCTGCAAAGGTATCCTGACCAGATATTTCAAACCAACTATTGTTGTTTGTGTGCCCTCGGTTATCACTCCGGTTGAGCAAAAGGCTGTTGAAGACGCCTGTAAACATGCTGGTGCCAAGGATGTCTTTTTGATCAGGGAACCGATCGCTGCGGCTATTGGTGCCGGCATAGACATCACCAAGGCCTGTGGCAGCATGATAGTTGATGTTGGTGGTGGTACCTGTGACATTGCTGTTATCTCCTTATGTCAGCCCGTGGTTGATTTTTCCTTGAAAGTGGCTGGTGACCGTTTCGATGAGGCGATCATCAAGCATGTCCGGCGCAAGCACAATATCCTGATTGGTGAAAGAACAGCTGAAGAGCTCAAAATCAATATTGGCTGCGCCTATCCGCGGGAAGAGGAGCTGACCATGGAGGTGCGTGGGCGTAACCTGATCACCGGTCTGCCGGCAACCATAACTGTTACATCGACTGAGATGCTTGAAGCCCTGGAAGAACCTGTTTCCCAGATTTTCGAAGCTGTCCACTCAGTTTTGGAACGCACTCCACCTGAGCTGATGGCTGATATCAGCCAGCGTGGTATTGTCCTGACCGGAGGTGGGGCCCTGCTCTACGGCCTGGACAGGATGTTATCCGCCAAGGTCGGCATTGATGTGATCGCAGCAGATGATGCCATCTCCTGTGTGGCTATCGGCACAGGCAAGGCCCTGGGCATGATGGATAAATTCGCTGCCCTTAGTGATAGCTGAACCCTTGATCTTTGTAAACAAACTTCAGACAGTGCCGGCATTCTGCAGCCGGCACTGTCTATATGACCAAAAAAGCAGCCTGCCAGGCTCTTTCTCTTGCTATTTGCCAAGATATTGCCAATTACATCTTTGTAGCTTGACGTAAATTTAGCCAGGTTTTATAATCAAATTAATCCCTTGATGACAATTTCTGTCTATCACACGCCTTTTATCTGATTTTTTTTGCGAACATTTAGATCAAATTGTTTGTGTGCCTCAGGATAGTCTGTCAATCCAATGAAGCAAACCGCCTGTGGGCGGTAAATATGAGGTGGTATGATGCCTTCGATTGAGATCGCCGGAAAAACCAAAGCTGATTTGGTTATCATTGCCCAGATTGCCGGTCTGTTAACCGCAACAGAGGCACGAAAAATGACAAAAGCCCAGCTTGTTGCCTTCCTGGAAGAAGCTAATGCCAAAGCCCAGGAGACTGACCAGGGCAAGACGGAAGAAGCAGCTGCAAAAGCAAAGTCAGAACAAGCTGAGCCGGTGGCAACAAAACAGCCGGCAGCAACAGAAGACGAAGAAAAACCAGTCAAAGCAAGTCCTGCTAAAAGAACCCGTAAAACAACAAAAAAATCCGAGGAAGAAGCTGAAAAGCCAGCTAAAAAGCCAGCTGCCCGGCGCAAGAAGCCTGTGGCTGCAGCTGCTGAAGCAGCAGAAGAAGAAGTAAAGGCTGCTGAGCCTGAAGAAGCTGCCCCGCCTGCCAAAAAGACCAGACAGCCGCGCAATCAGGCCAAGGCTAAGGTTACGCGCACTGTGGAGATTCCAGAAAAAATAGATAGCAGCCCACCACCGCCGGAAGAGACTGAAAAAGAACCGGCAGTGCAGGAGATCACCGAGTTACCTGCTGAGCCGGAAGCAGACAAAACACCAATTGTGGAAGTCGATGATATCCAGGGCGGTGTTTTGGAGATCATGGCCGATGGCTATGGCTTTTTGCGCAAAAACAATTACCTGCAAGGTAATAAAGACATCTATGTGCCGCCCCAGTACATCCGGCGTTTTGGTTTGCGTTCAGGCGATTATGTCACAGGACCGGTCCGGCAGCAGCGCGAGAATGAACGCTACCAGGCCTTGCACTATATCAAGGAAGTCAATGACCTGCCACCTGACAAGATGGTGCGCAGGCCACACTTTGATCGCCTGACCCCGATCTATCCCAATGAACGCTTTGTTTTGGAAACAACCCGCAATGAGCTGTCAACCAGGATTATTGACCTGGTGGCACCGATCGGCAAAGGCCAGCGCGGGATGATTGTCTCACCGCCCAAAGCAGGTAAGACGATCCTTTTACAAAAGATTGCCAATGCGGTCAGCATCAATAATCCGGAAACAAAACTGATTGTGCTCCTGATTGATGAAAGACCGGAAGAAGTCACCGACATGCAGCGCTCAATCAATGGCGAGGTTGTTTATTCAACCTTTGACAAGACGCCGGAAAACCACACCAAGGTGGTCGAGCTGGTCCTGGAAAGAGCCATGCGCCTGGTTGAGCTGAAGCAGGATGTCATGATTTTACTCGACAGCATGACCCGTTTGGCCAGGGCCTACAACCTGACGATAAACCCAACCGGCAGAACCTTATCAGGCGGACTTGATCCGGGTGCCCTTTATGGACCTAAGCGCTTTTTCGGAGCAGCCCGTAATATAGAAGATGGCGGCAGCCTGACAATTATAGCTACTTCCCTGATTGAGACAGGTTCACGGATGGATGAGGTTATTTTTGAAGAATTCAAAGGCACCGGCAATATGGAGGTCTATCTGGACCGCAAGCTTTCTGAAAAGAGGATTTTCCCGGCCATTGATCTGAATAAGTCAGGCACCAGACGGGAAGAACTACTGATGAGCAGCCGGGAACTGGATGCAGTCTGGACCATCCGCAAGGCTTTCAGCCAGTTAGACACCGCTGCTGTGACAGAGGCGATCATCAATCTGCTTTTAAAAACCAGAAACAATGATCACTTTATTTCATCTGTCAATGTATCTTTTAATGATAAGAAGGTCTTTGAAGCAATGCGGGGGACCAGAACACCGGCCCAGGCCAGCACAGGTACCAATGGTAGCTATGGCAGCGGCAATATGACCTAGGCTGTGGCAGCCCAGGCACAAAGAGGCCAGCATGTAAGGATTACTTGACGGTCTGGCACATTCCTGGCAGCCTCCGAATCCAGTCTGAACGACCCAGAAATTGCACCCAGAAATTGCCTGGCTACGATTATTGACAAGCCAGCTGAATTGTAATAAAATCAACTGCGCAATATATACCAAGATATATTGTGCTTAAGCGAGGTGAGAGCAATGAAGGAAGGTATCCATCCACAATACAGCGAAGCCACAGTCAAATGTGCTTGCGGCGAGAGTTTTGTAACCCGTTCAACCAAACGTGGATATCTGTTCAAAATGCCATCCGTTTTTCACCGGCCGGCAAAAGCTGGTCGATTCCGGAGGACGTGTTGATAAGTTCAACAGACGCATGAAACAGAAATAGGACTGCAGGAGGAGGTTTGAACAGACCTCCTTTTTCACATATAGAGGTAAAGATGAAAAAATCAGCCAAGCATGAGGCGGATGAGCAATCTGCCTGCCAGCATAAAACAACAATCGGTGGACAGGCTTTGATAGAGGGCCTGATGATGATCGGACCAAAAACAAAAGCCCTGGCAGTGCGCCGGCCTGATGGCAGTATAACTGTGGAAAAATCCCGCCTGGACAAAACAGACGGGCCGGCCAGCTGGCCTTTTATCCGCGGTTGTGTGCGGCTTTTTCGCCAGTTGGTCAGCGGTACCAAAGCCCTGCTCAGGTCAGCCGAGCTTGCAGAAGACGAACCTGCAGCCAAAGAGCCAGCAGAGCCCGCAGCAAAAAAAAGTAAATTCGCAGGCAAGTGGCAGGAGTTTTGGCAAAAACATGAAGAGCTCATCTTGTATGGATCTGTTGTAGTGGGCCTGCTTTTCAGTGTTGGTCTTTTTATCCTGCTGCCCAATTTTTTGACCTCATTTGTGCGCCAGTGGCTGGGCCTGGGCAATATTCTTTCCAACCTGCTCGAAGGTCTGGTCAGAATAAGCTTGTTTTTAGCATATTTAGCCCTGGCTAACCGGATGGCGGAAATGCGCCGGGTCTGGATGTATCATGGGGCTGAGCACAAGGCGATTGCCTGTTATGAAGCCAGGCTGCCCTTGACAGTGGAAAATGTACGTAAATTTTCCCGCTTTCACGCCCGTTGCGGCACTGCCTTTTTGTTTTTGGTCATCATGATCAGCATCATTGTTTTTTCCCTCAGTGGCTGGTGGGGCCGCTGGATTAATCTATTGATCAGGTTTGCCCTGGTGCCTATTGTCGCGGGTATTGCTTATGAAATTATCAGGCTGACCGGCCGCTATGACAACAAATTGACCAGAGCCATTGCCGCACCCGGCTTGTGGATGCAACGCCTGACCACAGCCGAGCCTGATGACAGCATGCTGGAAGTTGCCATAACCGCCCTTGATGCGGTGCGTCCCCAGACCCTGGCCAGCGATCGCTGGTGAAAGCAGATGGATTCCTCCCTGGCCTTGA
>CAZZGG010000086.1:0-11925 GCA_964654125.1 uncultured Oscillospiraceae bacterium | reverse complement strand
CGTTCTATAACCAGCTTACCCATGTCTTTTAGCTTTGCAATGATCTGCTGAATGGTTGCCTTACGCACGTGAACGCCGATTTGTTTGAAGATCAAATCCTCATGAGCTGTGTTGGCTGCATTGCCGATCATGAAATGGATCACATCCGCTGCGCGCAGCATGAGGCAGAGCCGCTCTGCCACTGAATTGCCAGATAATCGCTCTAGTGGTTCGTCTAGGATGTTGGAGACCTGGTTTAAGGTGATGGCACCTTCGGTGACTAGATCAATTCCTTCTATCCAGTATTCTGGCAATTGATTGAAGGAATTACCGACAGACAGGGTGATCACTTCCAACCCTAGTTCTCTAGCGATAAGATCAGTGGTTGTCGAGCCGCAAATAATTTTCTCGCCCGGGTTTTTCATAAAATCTTCGGCATAAGCCTGATCCAGCGCCTGTTTGGATGGAGGTCCGCTCAGCAAAGTCAGCTCTTTGGCTGCGCGACAGTGAATCATAGCCAGGGTGGTGTCATCTTCATGCCGGCCAGCCGATATTCTTTGGCACATGGCAATGATCCGCTCCGGCAGCAAGGCCGGCTCTGTCAGCGGTTTGTGGTTGCGGTTGATATAATCTGCCACTCCGTCAGAACCAATGCCAAAGCCAAAGCCCTGGCCTAGGCCAGCCTGGCTGACCCCGTCAGAAAAAAGCAGCAGGGACTCCCCTGTCTGCAAGGTGTCGGAAGACTCCCCGATCACCTCAAAACCTGCAGTGTAGTAGCGTGAACTGAGTACAGTGGCATGCTTATTTTTTATAATTATAGGACTGGGCGCCTCATAGGTATAGGCAGTGAACTGACCATCCGGCAATATCACCACAGCAGTAAAAGCCGCAAAAGGAATCTCTTCTTTGCGGGCCCGATGCATAGATGCCGCTACCATCTCACTGGTTAGCCTGATCGACATACCACTGCGGAAAAGCTCCAAAATACGGCTGGCGCAATTGATCGCGGAAATATTGGCATAAATACCAGAGCCGATGCCATCGCAGACCACATAGATCATACCGGCAGCTGTTCTTTCACTAACACAATAATCGCCACAGACAGTATGGCCCTGCTTATTGACCTGACAGAGGAAATCATCAAAGAACTTCACTGCGGATCGCCACCGCCTTCTTCATAAAGATCAATTAGGCGCCTGGCTATCTCTTCACTTCTGGCTGTGCTAGTACCCAGGTAATGGGCCATTTCCTGCGCGAAGCGCACCTGATGATCCAAAAACTCCCGGGCATGCAGCAAGGTCTGCGCCTTGATCGTATCCAGTTGACCTGAATCATACTTGATGCGGGATATATCGGCATAAATACCAACATATTGCTTTTCCTCGCGCAAGGCATAAAGAATTTCATGATACTTGATGCCATATTTACTTTGGATCGATTCGTACTGTTCGATAGCACCAGACTGGATACGCTCAAAGCCATCGGCATTAACCAAATAGGATATGCGCCGGCCTAAAATACCATTATTACATGTGAACATTTTTTGAAAAGCCGGGTTCATCTTGATCATGCACAACTCACTGTCTAAAATAACAATCCCATTCGGGGTGGTTTCAATAATTTGGTCGGTCCTTTGCTGAGCCAGCCGCCGCATGTAAGGGATACACATCTCCGGCTCTGCCATACCCCTAGCCACTGCTCTGGCATTATCCAGGCAGCTTTTATAACCACAGGCACCACAATTTAGTTGATGAACCGGATCGATCTTGCCGGTAGCTTCTAGAATCTTCTGGATCTGGTTTTCTGTGATCTCAGGCGGATTCTCGCTTGTCGGGGCAAAATCAGCTTTATGATAAACAGCATGGGCTGGCTTTGCTTGATCCGTCTTTTTTGTCGCCTCAGCATAACGGATCACACTGGAGCGCCTGGCAAAAAGGCTCTGTTTTTTATGATCTTCGGTATCTTCAAAACAAGGACCGGCAATACAACCGCCCTTGCAGAACAAAGGCTCAATCAGCTTACCGCTAAAGTCTGGCTTACCGGAAAAAAGCTCCAGCACATCTTCTTCACCACTTAAGTGGATCACATCAGCTTGGGTACCGTCACTGAGGATGCCGGCAGTTTTCAGCATGCCACCCTGGATTGGAAATAAACGGGCCTCGCCGATCGCATAACTCTGGTCAAAACTGCTTTCCGAGCAGTTTTCCAGCTGGATATTTTCTGAAGCCAGCCATTGGCTAAGCTCAGTAAAGGTCAAAGCCAGATCCACAGCATCCTGGTTTTCCGGCCGCAGGATCTCCTGCTTTTTGGCAGCACAGGGGCCAAAGAAAATAACAGCAGCTCCAGGCTTTTTATTTTTGAGCAGCCTGCCATGGGCAATCATGGGTGAAACCACAGGTATCAGGCTAGCCAGGTATTCCGGGCGATACTTCTCCACATAGTTGACCACGGCAGGACAGGCAGTACAGATACTACCCGCCTGGTCCTTGCTAAAAGAGTGGTCAGTTACATATTTGGCGCCTTCTGCAGTTTCGCTGACTAAATGAAAGCCCAGCTGGCGCAGAGCAGAAGGCAGGCGTAAACTTAAGGCATCCGGGTAGAGGGCGGCAAAGGAAGGTGCCACACTGGCGGCAACAAACTCCCTTTCCGCTAACAAATGCTTAGCTGCATCCAAATCCGAACGGACCTGCTTGGCATGCTGGGGACACTCCCGCACACAGGTTCCGCATTTTATACACAGCTCATCGTCAACCTGGGCTTGTCCACCACTGATCCGGATCGCCTTAACAGGGCATTCCCGCACACAGCGATAACAATCCTGGCAATTAGCCGTGACAGTATAAATTGTTTGCAGCGACATTTGATCCACCTACCTTTGCAGCACCTGCTGGATTTCGGCCTTGGCCATCTCAAAGGTACAATGTTCCAGACTCTTGCCATTAATTTTCAAGACCGGACCTTTTTTACATTGCTTACCGCAAAAATTAGCCTTAAATTCTGTTATTTCTGTAAGCTTGCTTTCCCGGATATAATCCATCAGGTTTTTATAAAGTTCCTGGGCACCCCTTAAGTAGCAGCTGGTGCCAAAGCAGATATCCAGGACAAGTTTTGTTTCACCCAGAGCCTCACCCAGGACAAAATCCTCCTGTGTGATGCGGCGGCGGTTTTCATAACTGGTATGCAAAAGCTCATGCGCCTTTTCCCGATCCAGGCCTTCTGCATAAAGCTGCTGCAGATAGGGATTTTCCGAGGAAACATGGAATTGCAGCATCTTATCATTATCATAAAGGCCCTTGGCGCGTTTTTGCACTGCGCCATCTTCTTTGCCGACTGGTTGCCCGCCGCCATTGACACAGCCCCCGCGGCAGGCCATGACCTCGACCAGATCATAATGGGCTTCACCACTGCGGATACGATCGAGCAGCTTTCTGGCATTGGCCAAGCCACTGACAGCAGCCAAACGCAAGGTTTTGTTGCCTAGTGTGATCTCTGATATCTTAACATCATCTTCACTGCGCAATTGCTTGAATTCCTGGGCAGAACCTTTTTCCAGAGTATCTGCAGCATAGCGCAGCACTGCTTCACTGACTCCGCCAGCTGAACCGAAAATAACAGCTGCGCCAGTGGAAAAACCAAAGGGCATGTCAAAAGAGCCCAGTTCAATTTTGCTAAAATCAATCCCGCTTTCCTGAATCATCAGGGCCAGTTCCTGGCTGGTGATGACATAATCAACATCAGGATTACCGTCAGTTTTAAACTCGTCACGGTTAGCTTCAAACTTTTTCGCTGTACAGGGCATGATGGATACCACGACCAGATCTTCCCGGCTAATACCCAGTTCTTTGGTCAGTTGTTCCTTGCAGAGGGAACCAAACATCTGGTGCGGCGAACGGCAGCTGGATAGATTGCTGAGGAAATCAGGGTAATATTGCTCAGCAAATTTCACCCAGGCCGGGCAGCAGGAAGTGAAAAGGGGCAGGTTTTCGCCTTTTTTGTGCCGCTCTAAGAACTCATTGCCTTCTTCAATGACAGTCAGGTCTGCCCCAAAGCAGGTATCATAGACCTGGTCAAAGCCCATGCGGCGCAAGGCTGTAATGATCCGGCCAATGGTAAGCTCGCCGGGCGCCTTGCCGAAGTATTCACCCAAAGCCACCCGTACAGCCGGTGCGATCTGGACAACAACTGTCTTTCTTGGATCATAGATGGCGTTCCAGACTTCACTAATCTGGTATTTGGGAGTCAGGGCACCAACCGGACAGACCTTGACACACTGGCCACAGCCGACACATTCGATATCACCGATACCCTTGTTAAAGGATGTGCCCACCTGGGCTTTAGCGCCGCGATAGGCAAAACCTAAGGCTCCAACTGATTGAATCTCATCACAGACACGGACACAGTCACCACAAAGGATACACTTACTGGGATCCCGTACAATCGCATCTGAGGAAATATCCTTGGGCACGACCCGGTTCATCTGCTTAAATCGCACTTCATTCACACCCAGCTGGGTAGCGATCGACTGGAGCCGGCAATCCCCGCTTTTGGTGCAGGTGGTGCAGCTTTGATCATGGCTGGCCAGCATCAGTTCGATGATCATCTTGCGCATATTGCGGATTTGCTTGGTGTTGGTCTGGATCAGCATGCCATCTTCCGGCGTAGTTGAACAGGCTGGCACTATGCCACGGCCATCCACGTCCACCATACACATGCGGCAGGCGCCATAAACACTGATATCGGAATGGTAGCAGAAAGTGGGCAGATCTATACCGGCTTTGCGGCAAAGCTCCAGTAAATTAGGTTCTCCTTCCAGAGCCACCACTGAGCGGTCAATTATAACTGTTTGATTCTTCATAAGACACCTATCCCTTCACAATGGCAGCAAATTTGCACGTTTCCACGCAAACGCCACACTTAATGCACTTTTCTTCATCTATCACAAACGGCTTGCGCACGACACCGCTGATTGCCTCCACCGGGCAAACCTTGGCGCACAAGGTACAGCCGCGGCATTTTTCAGCGATTATCCTGTAGCTGGCCAGGGCTTCGCAGTTGCCGGTCGGGCAACGTTTATCTATTACATGAGCCAGATATTCGTCACGGAAGTATTTCAAGGTGGACAGGACCGGATTGGGTGCTGTCTTACCCAGGGCACACAAGGAGCCCACCTTGACCATCTCAGCCAGTTCTTCCAGCAAGGCCAGGGTTGCTTCTGTGGCAGTGCCTGCGATAATATCATCGAGCAGGGCCAGCATCTGGCGGGTGCCCTCCCGGCAGACCACACATTTACCACAGGATTCATTTTGGGTGAACTGCATAAAGAAGCGGGCGATCTGCACCATGCAGGTGCTTTGGTTCATCACGACCAGGCCGCCTGAGCCAACCATGGCCCCAACTTTTTGCAAATTATCATAATCCAGGGGCAGATCCAGGTGCTCCTGGGTCAGGCAGCCACCGGACGGTCCGCCAATCTGCACGGCCTTGAAATCACAGCCGCACAGGCTGCCATCGTCATTGGTGACACCACCGCCGATATCACCGACGATTTCGCGCAAGGTAGCCCCGAAAGGTACCTCGATTAAGCCGATATTGGCGACATGGCCGGTCAGGGCAAAGGTTTTAGTACCCTTGGCTGTCGCGGTGCCCAGCTTGTTGTACTCTTTTGCTCCCATGCTCAAAATAAGTGGTATGGTAGCCAGGGTTTCAACATTGTTGACAGCGGTCGGTTTACCAAAAAGACCTTTCTCAGCCGGGAAAGGCGGCTTGATGGTCGGCATACCGCGCTGGCCTTCAATAGATGCGATCAGGGCGGATTCTTCACCACAGACAAAGGCGCCAGCGCCTTCTTTGATGGCTATATCAAATGATTTACCGCTGCCAAAAATATTTTTACCCAAGATACCGGCATCACGCGCCTGGCGGATAGCTTCCTTAAGCCGTGTCACAGCCAGGGGATATTCCATCCGCACATAGATATAGCCGTATGTGGCACCGACAGCCAAAGCGGCGATCATCATGCCTTCGAGTACGACATGAGGGTTGCCTTCCATGACACAGCGATCCATAAAGGCACCCGGGTCCCCTTCATCACCGTTACAAATGACATACTTAACATCACTTTGATTGATGCGGGTCAAATCCCATTTGCGGCCGGTCGGAAAGCCGCCACCACCCCTGCCCTTCAGGCCGGAAGCGAGGATTTCTGCACAGATTTCCTGGTCTGTCATCTCCTTAACAGCCTTACGGGCCATAAAATAACCACCATGGAAAATATATTCATCCAGATCATGGACGTCGATGTGGCCGCACAGCCCCAGCATTATGCGCTGCTGCTTGGCATAGAAAGGGATTTTATCCATCTCATGCACAACCGCACCGCTGTCGGGACAGGCATATAATAAGCGCTCTATGTGTTCGCCCTGGAGCAGGGTCTTGTCAATAATCTCTTCAACATCATCCACTTTGACTTTGACATAAAGGATGCCCTGGGGTTGCAGGGTAACCAGCGGGCCCATCTGGCAAAAACCTTGACAGCCGCTTTCCACTAGAGCGTAATCTTCACAATCACAGGAGTCTGCATCAGCCTCCAAGGATACTGCCACCTCCAGGCCGCGCTGGGCCAGTAACTGGCGGAAGCGTTCGTAGATTTTCATGGAACCGCCTGCGATACAGCCGGTGCCGGCACAGATAATGATGCGGGGCTTCTGGTTTGCCACTGATTGGGCAAAGCGCTCTTTTCTTTGTTCTAGAGTTTTAGTATTATTCATGCGCGGCTTCCTCCTGGCGGATTTTATTGATCAGATCGGTAGTTTTTGCGACATTCATGGAACCGTAGACATCCTCGTTGACAACAACTACCGGTGCCAGGCCGCAGGCACCCAGACAAGCCACTATTTCCAAGGTGAAGAGCAGATCATCTGAGGTTTTCTTATCCTCATTCAGGCCCAGTTCTGTTTGCAGGGTTTTGATAATGTCGCCTGATTTTTTCACATGGCAGGCTGTACCATCGCAGACCTTGACGACATACTTGCCCTTAGGCTCTAGAGTAAAGTGGGAATAAAATGTTGCCACTCCAAAAACTGTCCCTGGTGATATTGCCAAAGCTGTTGCCACATAGGTCATAATGTCTTCCGGCAAGTAGGAATATTCTGCCTGGACCTCCTGTAAAATGGCAATCAGATTACTAGGTTTACGTTCGTAACGATCTAAAATATCACAGACTTGTTCAAATTTTGCGCCAAATGCAAGATTCATGCCTGTCACTTCCTTTCTCCGTAATATGCTTTGCGATAAATCTCTTCTAAATCACTAATCAGGGGATAACGCGGGTTGGCTGTTGTGCACTGGTCTTCAAAGGCCCGTTCAGCCAGAGCCGGCAGCTTGGCCAGGAATTCTTTTTCAGCCACACCGCAAGCCTTGATACTGGTTGGCAGATTCAGTGTTTCCATCAGCTGCCAGACAGCCTCTATCAAGGCTGCTATCTCTTCTGCCTGGGTCTTGCCGCCCAAGCGCAGGACATGGGCAATCTGGGCATAGCGGTAATCAGCCACAAACTCGCTGTATTTTGGGAAAACTGTAAACTTTTCCGGCTTTTGGGCATTGTAGGCGATCACATGTGGTAGCAGCACACCATTAGCCCGTCCGTGGGGAATATTAAACTCACCACCCAGTTTGTGGGCCAGGGAGTGGTTAATACCTAAAAAGGCATTGGTGAAGGCCATACCGGCAATACAGGAAGCATTATGGATCTTTTCTCTGGCCACACTATCATTGGCATCAGCATAACTGCGGGGCAGATATTTGAAGATCAGTTCGATCGCCTTGATCGCCAGCCCGTTGGTATAATCGGAGGCCAGCACTGAGACATAAGCTTCAATCGCATGGGTCAGCACATCAATCCCGGTATCAGCCACGATCGACTTGGGCATGGTGGTGACAAATTGCGGATCAATAATGGCCACATCAGGAGTCAGCTCATAATCAGCCAGCGGATATTTGATATTTCCTTTCTCCTTGTCAGTGATGACAGAAAAGGAGGTTACTTCGCTGCCTGTCCCGGAGGTGGTGGGAATGGCAACCAATTGAGCTTTCTTACCCAGGTTGGGGAACTGGAAGGCCCGCTTGCGGATATCAAGAAACTTGAGGCGCAGACCACCAAAATCAGTGTCCGGGTACTCATAAAAGAGCCACATACCCTTGGCCGCGTCCATGGCTGAACCGCCTCCCAAGGCAATAATGACATCGGGTTCGAAGACATTCATCATATCGACACCTTTGCGGATGGTCTCCACAGAAGGATCCGGCTCAACACTGGCAAATATTTCCACATGCACATGGTCTTTGCGCTTGTTCAAGTAATAAAGCGCCTTGTCGACATAGCCCAGCTCGACCATCACGGGATCTGTCACAATGATAGCCCGCTTGATATGAGGCATTTTTTCCAGATATTGGATAGAACCTTTTTCAAAGTAGATGCGGGGCGGGATTTTAAACCACTGCATATTATTCCTCCTTTCGGCAATGCGTTTTTTGTTGATCAGATTGACACTGGAGACATTGGAGGTGGTCGAGTTACGTCCGAATGAACCGCAGCCCAGAGTCAAGGAAGGAATATTAGTGTTATAGATATCGCCGATGGCACCTTGTGATGAGGGTGAATTGATGATGACCCGTCCCACCTTCATTTCCTCGCCATAGCGCAGGCAGAGTTTTTCGTCATCACTGTGAATAACGGCAGAATGTCCCAGTCCGCCTATTTCCAGCATTCTTTTGGCATAGTCAAAGCCTTGGTTTTCATCCTCAACAACAAAATAGGCCAGGACCGGTAATAAAGTTTCCATAGAAAGTGGATAATCAAAGGAGGGCTCAGGCAGCCTAGCCAGCAATATTTTTGTTTTGGCCGGCACCTTAATACCAGCTTGTTCTGCCACCCAGCTGGCGCTTTGGCCCACAGCAACAGGGTTGACACTGAGTTTTTCCTGATTGATGACGAAATTGGTAACTTTTTCAGTTTCACTTTCATTTAAGAAGTAGCAGTTGTTTTCGGTCAGAATCCGTTCAAATTCATCTGCTATGGCAGCATCCACTATGGCTGCCTGCTCAGATGCACAAATCATACCATTATCAAACGTTTTCGAAATCATCAGATCTGTACAGGCTCTGGCAACATTGACATTCTGATTGATATAACAGGGTACATTACCTGGTCCCACACCGAGGGCAGGTTTACCGGCGCTATAAGCAGACTTAACCATGCCGGCTCCGCCAGTGGCCAGGATTAAAGATATGCCCGGATGGTTCATCAGGGCATTTGTCGCTGCCATGGATGGCGCTTCGATCCATTGGATACAGTCCCTGGGTGCGCCATGGGCTACTGCGGCATCCCGAACAATACGGGCTGCTGCAACAGAGCAGTTTTGCGCAGATGGATGAAAAGCGAAGACAACAGGATTGCGGGTCTTGGCACAAATCAGTGCTTTGAACAGGGTGGTTGAGGTAGGATTAGTCACAGGGGTCACCCCGGCCACTACACCAACTGGCTCAGCCACTTCGACATAGCCTTCCATCTCATTTTCTTCAACAACTCCAACAGATTTCAGTTCTTTTATGTTATGCCAGATATACTCTGTGGCAAAAATATTTTTGATTACCTTATCTTCAACAATACCGCGACCTGTCTCTTCCACTGCCAATTTAGCCAAGGCCATATGCTTATCGAGCCCGGCCAGGGTCATGGCATGGACGACTTCATCGACCCGCTCCTGGCTCATCTCCATATATTCAGCCAGTGCCTTTTGTGCCTTGCATACTAGAACATCAACTTGTTCAGCAGGTGTAAGGGCAATGTTTTGTTCCTTTTTCATAGATGCTTATCCCCTTTTCTTTTCTTCAGCAATGCTGTCTGCCAGTTGCCTTGTTAAAACAGCCAGCGAAGCAGCCATATCTTCATTCTTTATAATGATATGTTCAGGTACAGTCAGTGTGACTGGGGCAAAGTTCCAGATAGCCCGGACACCACCTTCGATCAGCTGATCACACACACCCTGGGCCAAAGACACCGGCACAGTGATAATGCCGATATGGATATTGAGGCGTTGACAGATATTGCTGATTTTGCTGGCATCCAGTACCTGCACTCCGTCAAATTCACGGCCGATCAGAACCGGATTTTTGTCAAAGGCGGCAACTATTTTCAGGCCATAACTTTTGAAATTGTCATAGGATAAGAAGGCTTTACCTAAATTGCCGACACCCACCAAAACAGCATCAGTGAAGTTGTCATGACCCAGGTAAGATTCCAGATCAGCGATCAGGTCCTTGGTTATATAGCCGACCTTTGGTTTGCCGCCATCACTGGCCAGAGCCAGATCCTTACGCACCTGCACTTCATGGATGCCCAGTGCAGCTGAAATAACTGATGATGATATATTATCCGGGCTGGTTGCAGGCAGCCGTTTCATAAAGCGCAGATAACTGAGCAACCTGTTGTACAATAAAATGGACATTGGTGAATATGCTGACATTTGATAACCTCCTTTAATCGTTACAGTTTATATCGATACTACCTATATCGATATATAGTGTATCAAATGTTACCAATTTTGCCAAGAATCCATTTTCACCAAATATTACCGCTAAAAGCAAAATCCATTCATGATAATTGTCAAAACTATCAATTAGGCAAGCAGGCTGTTAAAATATACCCAATCAGAAGAGTCATACGAGCGACAAAGATGGGGGGTAATATAAAAATGGCTGATGAAATATTTTCCATCGCTTTTGCCAGTGCATATACAGCTATTTTTGAGATCGGTTCAGTCATGGCTGTTTTGATGCTGGTCTTTGGCATTATCTCTTTTAAAAAAGGTGATGATCTACGTCGATTGATTGAGCGCCATAAACTGGACAGGCCTGTCCTGATGGCCCTTTTAGCCCTTATCCCGATCGACGGCACACTTTTATTTCAATATAATCTCTACCGGCAAAGGAGCATCCGGCCGGGCTCGCTGTTAGGCGGCATGATCGGCATCGGTGAAGAAGCAAGTTATATCATTCTCTCCTACCAACCCCTGGCCTGGCTGGCCCTGGCCTTGATCAAGCTACTGACGGCTTTGACCGCTGGAACTATCTTTAATAAGTTGCCTGCCTGGCAAAAAAAAGCAGCCTGCTGGCTGGAAGAAGATCTGGCAGCTGACGCTGACCAGGCTGCGCTTGATGCAGACAAGAATTTCCATGCCCTGCCTGATCGTTTTCGCCATAAGCTGCACCATTTCCGCTACCATACCCTGGGAATGGCATTTTGGGTCTTTTTTGCCCTAGCCTTTACCTTACAGATGGCCCTGGCTCTGTTTACCCGCCTGGGCTGGTATGATGAAGCCAGACTGGAGGCACTGGGCATCCCCTTTACAGCCTGGTTATCCATGCTGGCCCTCATCATTGTGGTTTTTTATTTTATTGTGGTCCGCTTCACAACCCGGGAGTTCGGCAAAATATTTCCTGATGAATTTGAAGACACTGGTGATGCCATCGGTGATCTGGCTGAAGTTTGTGCCAGTATTATCCTCTTGATCTTTGTCCTGACCTTTCTTGTCCAGATCCTGGTCGCCAGCATTGGCATTGACCAGATCGCACTTGTATTTGCCGGCCGGGGTATCCTGGCTGTCGGCCTGGCTGCTCTTTTGGGACTCATCCCAGGAACTGGTGCTTCCTTGGCTTTTACCAGCCTCTACTTCAACCTGGCTGGCACCAGCAGTGCCCTGCC
This sequence comes from uncultured Oscillospiraceae bacterium, assembly GCA_964654125.1. Classification (GTDB taxonomy): domain Bacteria; phylum Bacillota; class Clostridia; order Saccharofermentanales; family UBA5734; genus JAAYBY01. The sequence goes on along the minus strand of CAZZGG010000086.1, from coordinate 185 downwards.
CTTCGCCTCCCTGGTGGCCTGCTCAATTGCCCTGATCGGTGATATGCAGCTCTTGGGGCGGATTCAGCTGAAAAGGACGCAAAAATACCTGCACCTGATCTCTTTTGGCCTGGCCCTGGTCCTAGGACTTGTGGTTTTAGGATTGGAGCAGCTTTTCTAACTGCTGCTAGTTCTTTGCAAGCTAA
>CAZZGG010000085.1:7745-11952 GCA_964654125.1 uncultured Oscillospiraceae bacterium | reverse complement strand
TGGACCAGCAGCCAGAGTGGTTCAGCCTGCTGCGTAAACCTGCCATCAATCTGGTTTTTTTCCGTTTAAGCGGTTATCCACTAGAGGCAGCTGATCTGGTCGCCCGTCTAGCCGAACAAAACATCCTCATCAATGGGCCGGAAAATGGCATCTTCCGCCTGGCGACCCACTACTGGCTGGACCAGACTGACCTGAACCGGTTCTTGTCTGTGCTCAAGGAGCTGGCCCAACCGAGCTGATTTGACGGTTTTTGTCGTTTACTTAAAAGCTCCGCTCCTGGCCTGGCCTGTAAACTAACAAGCAAGCAGCCAGGAAAGGAGCTTTTTTATGGACCTGATCATCGCCGATCCAGACCAAGACTATACTGCCGCCTTAGCAGCCAGGCTGCAGAAATGGCAGGACAGCAGCAAGATTGACTGCTGTCATCACAGCCAGCAACTGCACAGCCTGATCGCCCAGCGCAAAGAAAATATCCAGCCCACCTTTTTCCTTTATAACAGCAGTGTATTTGCTGAACTGGTCCATCTGAGCAGATCAAAGGTCTGGCCGGAAAGTTGGCAGACTTTGCCGATTGCCAACACCAGCCAGCTAGCAGGTGAGTATAGCCGCTTTAAGCCTGTCAGCCAGCTGATTGAGCAGATCAAGGCACTGGCGGCAGAGCTCCAGACCCAGCCAGCAGCTGTTGGAAATGACAATAGCTGTATTCAGCTGGCTTTTTCTTTCAGCCCTGACAGCGGTATGAGCTTTTATCGCCAGCGGCTGACTGACCTGCTCATGACCGGCTGCCAGCTAGTCTACCTGCCCTTGATGCCCAGCTACCAGATGGAGCGGGTTCAGGCAGCCACTAGTGGGCCCAACCTGTCAGATCTGCTTTTAGATCTGCTGGGCGACAATCTAGCTTGCCAGGACCTGGGCGGCTACTGGCAACCGCATCCAGATGGCTATTTGCAATTTCGCCCCCCGCAAAGATCAGATGATCTGATCACCTGCGGTCCGGACATTCTCAGAAAACTTATTTTGACAGTAAAAGAAAAACTGCTGGCAGATCCGGCCGGCCGACTGCTTGTTTTCATCAGCTGCAGCGGGTTGCCCCTGGCCTGGGTGGCTGCTGTGGCTGTCCTATGCGACAGCCTTGACCTGGAACTGCCCCAGGGCAAGAGCTTTTCAGCCGCCGCCGCCCAGGCTGAAGCAGGCCGTTTACTGGCTTTGTTGCCGGCCAGCTGCCAGGTGCAGCGGCATTATTATAAAGAGGCACCAGACCATGCCTGATTTTGTGATCCAGCAGCCCCATCTAAACGAAGCAGACCGCCAGCTGCTGACCAGCCAGGTCCTGGGCCAGATCAACAGGCAGGAGGATCTGTCAGATACTGAGCTGAAGCGGCTCATCTTACAGACTGTCGCCCGCACTTACAGTGGCACCCAGCTGGGCTTTTTGGAACGCAAAGCAATCGCCGACAGCCTTTTTAATGCTATGCGCGGTTTTGACCTGCTCCAGCCTCTAGTTGATGAGCCCAGCATCACAGAAATCATGGTTAACGGGCCGGGCAGGATCTTTTATGAACAAAATGGTCGGCTTTTCCAGGCGGGTATCCAGTTTAACAGTGTCCGCCACTTGACCGGGGTAATCGCTAATTTTTTCGGGCGGGCCAACCGGCTCATCCATGAAAAGCAGCCCCTGGCCAACATGCGTCTGCCCGATGGCTCCCGGGTCCATGCCGCCTTGCCGCCGGCTGCGCCGGACGGTCCTGTCCTGACTATCCGCAAGTTCACCGGCCTGCGCCCGGAGATGAACACCCTGATTGAACAGGACTTCATCAGCCAGACGGCTGCAGACCTGCTGATCAGGGCCGTCCAGGAGCGTAAGAGCATCTTCTTATGTGGTGGAACCGGCAGCGGCAAAACAACTTTCCTGAATATTCTATCCAGCTTTATTCCACCAGTCGAAAGAGTAATCACCATTGAAGACGCAGCAGAGCTAAACCTGCAGGACCTGCCTAACCTGGTCCGGCTCGAAGCCCGCCTGCCGGGACCTGATGGCAGTGGTGAAATCAGCCTGGGTGACCTGATCCGCTCTTCTTTGCGCATGCGGCCGGACCGCATCATTGTCGGCGAAGTGCGGGGCCAGGAGGCCTTTGATATGCTCCAGGCCATGAACACCGGCCACCCCGGCTCATTATGCACCGGTCATGCCAATTCTTGCCGCGATATGCTGGACCGGCTGACCTTGATGGTCCTGCTGGCAGTCAGCCTGCCCTGGGATGTGATCACAGCCCTGATCTGTTCAGCCCTGGATTATGTCGTCCATCTGCAGCGCAGGCTGGATGGCAAACGTGAAGTGAATGAGATCTGTGCCATAAGGCGGCCAGACCAGGGCCAAAATCCTCTGGTGCCGCTCTTTCACCGCAATGAGAAGGGGGAGCTGATCCATGCCAGCTGAAAAAGCCAGACCAGCCTTAGCTAAAAATATCATCTCCTTGGGCCTTTGTTTTGGCCTGGCCTGGCTCGGTTCTAGCATCTTTATCCAGATCCGGCTGCTGCGTTTTCTGATTAGCCTGCCGGCAGCCAGCTTTTTTCTTTTGGCTGCCCTGCGCCGGCAAAAAGGACGGCTGATCCTGCTCTCACGCGAACAGTTCAAATGGTTTTTAGAATTGCTGCTCAGCCATTTGGCCTCAGGTGAAACACTGGAACATGCCATCAGCAGCACCCTGCCTGGCATGCAGCAGATGCTGGGCAGTAAACAACCCCTGATCAGGGCACTCAAGGCCCTGGACCAGCAGTTAGAGGCCCGCCGCCCTCTGGCCGACCTCTTGCCTTACCTGGCCAGCCAGATCAGCTGTCCGGAAGCAGACTATTTTTTCCGCCTCCTGCCCGAACTGCAAAGCTCCGGCAGCCAGATCGCCCCCTTTGTGCGCCAGCATCTGCATATGGTTGCCGAACAGATGATCCTGCAGCAGGAGATTAAGGCGGAATCAACCCAGCGCCGCACAGAAGCCGGGCTTTTGGCTGTGATGCCTTTTTTAGTGGCCCTCCTGCTCCGGCCCGGCCTGGCCGATGACAGTGCCAGCGTAATGGCCGGGCCAGCCGGAGTGATCGGTTCCAGCCTGGCCTGTATCATTGCCTTGACCGCTGCCGGCTTGACTTTCAGCCTCATGGCTGGTCAGCCCACCAATTCACGTAAGTCACTGGCGCTTCCGTCTGCCCAGGCCAGACCCAGCCCCTGGCTGCTCAAGCTGTCACGCCCCCTCTACCAGCTCTATCGCGACATCCTGCCGCCGGCCTACGGTGCCCGCCTGATCCAGGCCCTGGCTGATCTGGCTGGTGATCAGGCCGGACTTGGCAAAAACCTGCTAGATGCTTATTTTTTACGAAAAACTCAGTTCATTTTGCTAGCTCTGCCACCTGGCTTTATCTTACTTTTTCTAAGCCCAACCTATCTTTATCTGCCCTTTTGTTTAGCCTTGCTTCTGGTAATATTGCAGGACCGCCAGGTTTTTGGTCTGCGTCGCCAAGTCCTGGATGACTACCGCCTCTCCTACCCGGTCTTTTTGAACTTGCTGGCAGCTCTTTTACAAGCGGGTCTTTCCGTACACCGTTCCCTGGCTATCTCCTCTTCCTGCCTTTATCAAAACAGCCGCAAGATCATCACTGCCTGGCCAAGCCTGGACCGAGATCTGGCCCTGGTCCAAAGACAGCTGCAAACCGGCCAGCCTGTCGGCCAGGTCCTGGAAATGCTCATAGCCGCTTGCCCTTTGCCGGAAGCCCAGGCTGCCCTCTTGCTGCTCTTGCGCTATGAGCAGGCCGGCGGAGCAGACACTATCCAGCTCTTAACCTTGCAGGCCAATGCCTGCTGGTCGCTTTACCGCAGCTCCAGCCGCAAGCAGCTGGAACAGCAAAGCCTCGCCCTATTATTACCCATGGCCCTGGACCTGGTCGCAGTGATGATCACGGCCCTGTTACCTGCCCTGCTCAGTCTTAACATATTATAAGCCCCACTGGAAAGGAGGCAGGCGGCAGAAGCCGCCTGGCGAAAAAATGATCAAGCCACTCAGAAAAATCCTGCAAAAGCGTGCCTTTGGCACCCTTGAGGTTGTAATCATTATTGCTGTCTTATTATCAGTTGCCCTCATCTTCCGGGCAGCACTGACTGATTATGCCAAGAACCTGATCCAAACCGTTTTAGGCAACCAGAGCGTCATCGGCGAACTGG
>CAZZGG010000085.1:0-7735 GCA_964654125.1 uncultured Oscillospiraceae bacterium | reverse complement strand
CGATCGACTAAAAGAAAGGAAATGCTTTTTGATACCGCAACAGCTCCACCGTGAAAAAGGCCCTTATGGTTCGCTCCTGGTTGGTTTTTGTCCTGATGGCAGCCGGCTGATCGACTACCAGTTAGAGCTGCTCATGCGCCATAAACCAGCCTGGCTTCTGGCCTGCTATGTGCGCTACCGGCAGGGATCAGCCCAGATCTGTTTAGACATAAGCGGCAAAAAACCACTTGACGAAGCCTATGCGGATCTGGGCCGGGATCCGGCTAGTGGCTATAAGCTATTAGCTGAGATTAGCCGTCTGCTTTGCCTGGCCCAGGATCTGCTTTTACCCCTAGAGCAGTTTTCCCTCCACCCCTCGCTTATCTATCTAGATCAAAAAGGCCAGATCCAGCTAGCTTTTTGGCCCTGCCAGCTAAAAGAGCCTGCCGCAGATGAACTAGCCGAATTTTGCAGCAGTGTTGGCAGCGCTTTTGCCTGGCCAGAGGGAGAAATCCAGCCAATGAGAGCGGCTGCCAGTAAGGGTCCAGATCAGCTGCTGGCCTGGTTGGAGCGGCCCAGGCAAAAGGAGCAGGCTGAAACTGATGCCAAGCATAAAAAAGTGCCGCCACAAGCTAAAAAGCCCTTCCTCAAGTGGCCGGGCTTGCTCCGCAGCGGCGGGCTTATTTTGCATCTGGCTTTTGCCGCCTGGACCGGTCTGGTCATTCTGGCCAGATTTGGTCAAAAAAGCCGTCCCCTCCTGTTGCCAGCCCTCTGCTGCCTGGCTGGATTGGATCTTTACTTCTGGCTGGCCAGTCGCAAAAAGGAAACAGGATCAGCCGGTGATGCCAAACCGGAGGCAACCACTGTTAGGGAAAAATCCTGGCTGCCTGTCTGGCAAAAACTCTCTATCCGCCTGGTCAAAAAAGAAACAGTTGCTGCATCTGATCAGACTGTGCTATTAGCCAGGAGTAACGACTTCCGCATGGCCATGCTGAGCCAGGGCCAGCCGGGCTCAGCTGCAGAGCATGAGGGGATCAGGGCTTTTATCCTGGTCGATGAGTTTATCATCGGTCGGGATGCGCAAAAGGCTGACCTCTGCCTTAACCAGCCGGCAGTCGGCCGCCTGCATGCCCGCATCCAGCGCCGGGCCGGTTCATTTTTCATCCGTGATCTCGGTTCAGGCAATGGCACTGAGCTGGATGGACAAAGGTTGGCCCGCCATGAGGACCAGCTTCTACCGGATAACTGTCTGCTGTCCTTTGCCGGCCAGGAGTTTTATTTTACGGCTGATTGATCTGCTTGTGCTTGACTTTCAAGCGGGCCTGGGCTCTTTGCCTGGCCCGCTCGGCTTGGGCTTTTTCCTGGCTTGATGTCCGGGCATCCGCCAGCCTTTCCTGGGCCCTGGCCAGGGCAGCCTCAGCTCTGGCCTCGTCAATCTCCTGGTCCCATTCTGCTGCGCTGATCACTAGAATAATCAAGCTGGCCCCAATTTCAGCATAGCCATTACCGGCATAAAGGCTGAGTTCCCCCCTGGCTGTGCTGAGGCGGATCTGGCCCGGCACCAGGGCGGCAATCATCGGTGTATGACCAGGCAGAATACCGATTTCCCCATCTGCAGCCGGCAAAACAACTTGCTGGACCTGGCCTTGGAAAAAGATGCCATAGGGCGTGACAATATCCAGCTGGATACCCTTATCTGCCATCCTTTTGCCTCCCTGCTGTGCTTTTTTCATATTCAGCCAGCACATCGTCCAGACTACCCTTCATGAAGAAAAAGTTTTCTGGTATCTGGTCACAGTTCCCGGCGATAATTTCAGCAAAGTCCTGGACTGTCTGCTTGACCGGTACATAACGCCCGCTGTAACCGGTTGCGTCCTGGGCCACAAAAAAAGGTTGGGACAAAAAACGCTGGATGCGGCGGGCCCGGCCAACAATCTGGCGATCCTGTTCGCTCAGTTCCTCCATACCTAAAATAGCTATAATATCCTGCAACTCTTTGTAGCGCTGCAGCATCTCCTGAACCCGGCGGGCCACCCGGTAGTGCTCTTTTCCAACCACTGCTTCAGTCAGGATGCGTGAAGATGACTCCAAAGGATCCACTGCCGGATAGATGCCCAGCTCGACAACAGAGCGGGACAAAACCGTAATGGCATCCAGATGGGCAAAGGTGGTGGCCGGAGCCGGATCAGTCAGGTCATCCGCCGGTACATAGACAGCCTGGACTGAAGTAATGGCACCTTGCCTGGTTGAGGTGATCCGCTCTTGTAAAGTACCGACTTCATTGGCCAGGGTTGGCTGGTAGCCAACAGCGGAAGGAATCCTGCCCAAAAGGGCAGATATTTCTGCGCCAGCCTGAATGAAACGGTAGATATTATCAATAAAAAGTAAGACATCCTTATGCTCAACATCGCGGTAATATTCTGCCATGGTCAAGCCGGTCAAAGGCACCCTCATGCGGGTGCCGGCAGTTTCGTTCATCTGGCCAAAGACCAGGACCGTCTTATCCAGGACGCCTGACTGCTTCATTTCATTCCAGAGATCATTACCTTCGCGGGAACGCTCACCAACCCCGGTGAAAACTGAATAACCGCCATGATTGTGGGCAATATTGCGGATCAGCTCCAGGATGAGGAAGGTCTTGCCCACACCAGCACCACCAAAAAGGCCGATCTTGCCCCCTTTGGCAAAGGGTACCAGCAGGTCAACCACCTTGATACCGGTTTCCAGGATCATCTCCTTGGGGAACTGGCTGGTGAAAGGCGGGGCCGGCCGGTGGATCGGCCAGTAGTCAGCTGCCTGGACAGGCCCGCCCCCATCGATGGTTTCACCCAGCACATTAAAGATCCGGCCCATGGCACCACCGCCAACCGGTACCTTGACCGGTGCTCCGGTGGAGCTGGCCGCCAGGCCGCGCACCAGGCCATCGGTCGGCTGGAAAGAAACACAACGGGCAATCCCGTCAGCTCGCTGCTGCATCACTTCAGCCACTAAATTGCTTTCGGTTAGTTTTACTTCAACAGCCTCATGTAAAGCCGGCATCTCATCTTCCGCAAAACGGATATCAAGCACCGGACCTATTATCTGGCTGACATAACCTGTTGCCATTTTTTCTGGCCTCCTTTTTTAAAGAGCATCCTCTGCCCCAGCCAGGGTCTGGGCACCGCCTACAATCTCAGCCAGTTCAGCTGTGATACGGCTTTGCCGGGCCCGATTATTGGCCAGGGTCAATTCTGCCTCCATTTTTCCGGCATTTTCCGTGGCCTGGTCCATGGCTGTCATCCGGGCTGTCTGTTCACTGGCATAGGCCTCAGTCAGGACGCCATAAACCATGCCGTTTAAATAAGTGCTGATCAGGGCAGCAACCACATGATCCAGGTCCGGGGCAAACTCGACCGCCGCTCCATCAATGAAACCATGCTGGATATCGAACTGGGCCGGCACCAGTTCAACCAGGCCGGCCGGGTTGACCGGGAGGATCCTGGTCACCATCAGGTCCATCAGGACTGCTGTTTCAATTTTCGTATAAATGAAGTAGATCAGGTCCAGTTCTCCGCCTGCATAAAGATCATAAATATAATCAGAGATATCACGGGCCCTGTAATAAGTCGGTTCACTGATGGGATAATGGAATTTTTCAGCCACAGTGAAACCCTGCCTTTGCAAACGTTCTTTGCCAATACTGCCGCACAGGTAAATTTTACTGGCTGTGGTAAGGCCCTTATTTTGATTATCAAGCTGCTTGGCCCGGATATAATTTTCTGCCTTGGCCAGGATATTGGCATTATAGGCCCCGGCCAGACCCTGGTCACCGGTCATGACAAAATAGCCGATCTTCCAGGTCTCACCTTTTTTCTTGTCCGGCAGCTGGAAAAAATGGTTATCAATTATAATGCCGGCATCGCGCAGCTCAACAATGGAGCGGGCGCACAAGGCAAAAAAGGGCAAAGTCCTGGCCAGCTGGCTGCGGGCCCGGCGCATCTTGACTGCACTGATCAGCTGCATGGCCCGGGTCATCTGCTGGATATCATTGACGCTTTTGATTCTTTTTCTTATTTCCGCCTGTTCAGTCATAATCCTCATGCTCCACCTGCCAGCGGGGCAGGTATGCTGCCACATACTTGTCCAGCTGCCGGCTGATATTTTCATCCAGCTCAGCTCCAGCAGCCAGTTGTTGCAAAAGATCAGCTTTAGTCTCACGCAAAGAGAATAAAAAATCATGCAGGAAGGGCTGGATTTTCTCTTTACTCAAATCAGACATGGCACCACGATTGGCCAGATAAAGCATGATCACTTGTTCTGCCACAGGCAAGGGTGCATACTGGGGCTGCTTTAAGACCTCAAGCAGGCGTTCTCCAATCTGCAGCTGCTTTTGCGTCTGGGCATCCAGTTCAGAACTGAAGCGGGCAAAAGCTGCCAGAGAGCGGTATTGGGCCAGATTGATCCTGAGCGGGCCGGCTACTTTTTTCATAGCCGGGATCTGGGCAGCCCCGCCCACCCGCGATACCGACAGTCCGGCATTTACCGCCGGACGCTGACCGGAGAAGAAGAGCTCACTTTCCAGATAGATCTGGCCATCTGTGATGGAGATGACATTGGTCGGGATATAGGCCGATATATCACCACTTTGGGTTTCCACCACTGGCAGGGCGGTCATGGACCCCCCGCCCAGACTGGCGGATAAATGAGTGCTGCGCTCCAGCAGCCGGGCATGCAGGTAGAAGATATCGCCCGGATAAGCTTCCCGGCCAGGCGGCCGGCGCAGGAGCAAAGAGATGGCCCGGTAGGCCTGGGCGTGTTTGGTCAGATCGTCATAAACAACCAGGACATCTTTTTTGTCCTGGTACATCAGGGCTTCTGCCATAGCACAGCCTGCATAGGCCGCTACATATTGCATAGCTGGAGTATCGGAGGCTGAGGCCACCACCACTGTTGTATAGGCCATGGCTCCTTTTTCTTCCAGCAATTTGACCACAGCTGCCACTGTGGACATTTTCTGGCCGATCGCCACATAGATGCAGAGCACATCCTGGTTTTTCTGGTTGAGGATCGTGTCAATCACTAAAGCTGTTTTACCGGTCTGGCGATCCCCAATGATCAGTTCACGCTGGCCGCGTCCGATTGGCGTTAAGGCATCCAGCGCTGTGATGCCTGTCTGCAGGGGCCGATTGACCGGTTCTCGTTCAATGATCCCGGCTGCCGGATATTCAAGCGGCCAGTAAGAGCTGGCCTGGAGTTTACCTCTGCCATCGATGGGCTGGCCCAGCGGATCAAGGACCCGGCCCAGCAGCTCTAGACCTGCCGGCACATGCACTGTGGTTTTGGTCCTTTGGCAGCTCATGCCGGCCCGGATGGTTTCGTCCTGCTGCAGGACTACCACCCCGACATGGTCACTGGCCAGGTTCATGGCTATTCCCTGGGCCTGGCTGCCAAACTCAATCAACTCATTATTCTGGCAATTATCCAGACCCCGGACCAGAGCGACCCCATCACTGTAGCTGATAACCTGACCAGTCTCGCTTACAGCAGGTGTTAGTTCTGGTAACTGATCCAAACTGGCCGGATCAGGCAGGCCTTCATCTTTGAAGCGGCTGGCCAATTGGTCCAGCTGCCCTTTGATACTGTAGTCATAGCGGGTGTCACCGACATAAATAACCAGGCCGCCCAAAAGGCTAGGATCTTTTTCCAGGCTCAAGCTGTACTGGTCAACTGCGGCCCTTTTAGCAAAGCGGTCAGCAATAGCCTGTCCCTTGACCTGGTCCAGCTCAGAAAAGCTGATGATCCTGATTAAAAGAGCGGGCTTATCACTCATGACTGGCCACCTCTTCTGCCAGACAGCGCTCGACCAGCTCCTGCTGGAGCCGGTCATCCATGCTGTGACTGATCAGGCGGCCGGCAATAGCCACTGCCAGATCAGCTGCCTCAGCCTGGATTTTTTTGTGCATGTCCAGCTGGAGCCGACCGGCTTCGAGTTCAGCCTGGGCCAGCAATCCATCCGCATCTGTTTTAGCGTCAGCCAGCAGGGCAGCCGCTTCCCGCCTGGCCTGCTGGCGGCTTTCAGCAAGCAGCTGGGCTGACTGATGCCCCGTCGCGGTTAAAGCCGCCTGGGCCTGCTGCAGCTTCAATTCAGACTCCTGCAGTTTTGCTTCCGCCTGATCCAGCTCGCCTGCTATTTTCTCACGCCGCTGCCGCAAAAGGCGCAGGATCGGGCTAAACAAAAAGCGCTTTAAAATGAGATAGGCCACGAGCAGGTTAAGGACAGTCATAATGGCTGCCGTCAGATAGCTGGCCAGGGCTTGTGCTGTAAACATAAATTCTCCTCTCTGCCCTAGATCATTTAAAGGCGAAGATGAGCAGTAAGCTGACAACCAGGGCATAGATGGCGGTTGCTTCAATAAAGACAATAGCCGTCATCAAAAGAGCTTGAATCTTACCGGCGATTTCCGGCTGGCGGGCTGAAGCTTCAAAAGCCTTGCCTGAAGCCAGACCAATCCCGATAGCTGCCGCTCCTGCAGCAACTGCAATAGCCAGGGCTGCGCCCAGGGCGATTAATCCTTTGTCCACTTAAGTGTTCCTCCTTTTATTGTGAATCAACTGCCAGTTGTGTCTGTTTTTCTGCCTGGGCAGCATGGGCATTTTCAACTATTTCACCGATATAGGATGCGGTCAGATAAGTAAAGATCACTGCCTGCAAGATCCCGTCAGCCAGATCAAACCAAAGGCCAAGCAGCCCGGGCACCAGTACAGGAATGATTAAAGAGACAAATTCCATCAGGATGTAGGCCCCAAACACATTGCCGAACAGCCGCAGGGACAAGGAAATCGGTTTGATGAGAAAATCCAGGATCTTGAAAGGCAGCAGTAAGGCCCGCGGATAGATGAGGGCCGCCCCAAAGCCCTTCAAGCCGACAAAGCTGATCGACATATAGATCACATAGACAATCGTCAGCAGGGCCAGGGCCAGCGGGAAGGCCGGATTTTTGGCTGGCGGGGCCAGGCCGAATAAGGCAGCCAGATTGGTGGCAGCGATAAAAATGCCGATGCTGCCGGCAAAGGGCACCACCTTCTCCGCTTGCACCAGGCTCATGCCAGAATTTTGGCAGAGGTCGAGCAGGATAGAGACCAGGCTTTCACTGACCAGCTGGCGCGGGCTGACCGGCAGCAGATCTCTTTTACGGCCCAGCCACCAGGCCAGCAGTAAAAGAAAAGGCAGTACCAGCCAACTGACCAGGACAGCATCACTGAATAAAAAGCTGTTGCCTGCGAGTTTAAAGCTAAACAGAATCCTGGGAGCGATGGCTTTTTCTATTTCATCACCAATATCGCCATGCTGCCAGCCTGCTTTGATCTGCTGGCGCAGGGCGATCCAAAAATCACTCCAGAAATTTAACATTACCGGTAATCCAAACATTTATATCACCTGTTTTGAGATCTGTCTGAGAACTGCTGCTTTCATTTACAACAGAGGTCGGGCAAAAATCAAGATCAATTTGTGCCATCCATACGCGAACAGGCCGCAAAGCTAGCTCAGGTATTTGATCTTTTTATCATACACCCGCTTATTCCCCTCGACAAGCGATCCTGTTTTAATTCGTTATTTTTTAAAAATTTTCAGAAAAATACTGCTAGTTTTTCCACAAAAAAGCAAAAGATTAAAGATTCATAGCCAGGATGGCAGCCACACTGAAAGCGATTCCTAAAGCACCGCTGCGACTGAGCCGTTCCCGCAAAATAAAGGCCGAATAAAAGGTCAAAAGCA
>CAZZGG010000084.1:0-11988 GCA_964654125.1 uncultured Oscillospiraceae bacterium | reverse complement strand
GATAGTTAATTCTGATTCGCTGATCGGGTTTTTAGACAAGGCGGATTCCTCCTCTAGCATTACTACAAACATAGTTTATTGCATCAGGACAATTGTTGCAAGATGAAAGCCTAGCTTGTTCTTTAAGAAAGATCTTTTCTGAAAAATATAGTGCGTTCAGTTTCAAAAAAACCGACTTTCAGATGAAATTTGTAGCTGGCCAGATTATCCAGCGCACAGTCACTTAAGAATTCGCAGCAGCCCTTTTCTCTGGCCCAGTCCTCGCACTGAGCAACTAAAGCCCTGGCCAGTCCCTGATAGCGGTAGGCTGGTCTGACATAGATGGCTTCCAGATAGCCAACCGTGCCGCTGAATCTTTTGCCATTGACATACTCGTCGCGCAAGGAGGCCTGGCAGACAGCTAGGGGCAGCTCTCCGCTAAAGGCCAAGTAGAAAAACTGGCGCCGGCTGGCCAAAAGACTGCGGTTTTCTGCCAGCAGGTCCTCATAACTGTGCCGGCCATAGAGCTCAAAAAGTAGTTCTGTGACAGCGGCCAGGTCGGCCAAAGTGGCCAGGTGTTGCCTGTAAGGTGAATTCTGGTTCAAGCCTGGCTTTGTGGCCTTGCCAAGAAAGTCTATTATTTGATCAGCTAGTTGTTCAGTGTCTTTATCCCCATCCAGGATCAAGCTGGCTTGGCTAAAATCGCCAGTTGCTGTTTTATATGCAGTGTCCAAAAAAACTGCCAGGTCAATATCCAGGCTGGCTAGCTGCCCAGGCCGTAGAGGTTGGAAGAAAATATAAGCATAACTAGTAGTTGATAAGTCAGCCAACGTTTCCTGCTGGGCGGGATCGACTATACGGCTATTTTCCAGCCGCCTGCATAAAAGGTCCAGCACTTGCTTGATTTTGTCAGCGTTAGTGCCAAAGATGGCAATGTTAAAAGGTTTTTTCATTTGTTTTACCCTCTCTGTTTTTGTCAGGCCGACCAGTTTACAAGAAAAGGCCCAGCTCCAGCCTTACTTCTTGTCTGGCCAGATTCTGGTTGCTGGAGGCTGAGCAAGCGAAACTGAAAATGCCAGCCCTGAGCCAGGTAGAAGGCGATACTTGCTCATTTTCTGATTGGTTTTCCAGCAGGATGGCCCGGCGACCCAGAGCAATAATGTGCTTCATATTGCATGGGGATTTTGTAGTCTTGCCTTTTTCTTCAGGCAGGTGTGCAATTTTACACTGCATGGTTTGCTCACCATTTCTTCCAATATTAGCATAAAGTAAAAGACTCCAGTTCATTGGTACCATTGGGCCTGGGCTTGGTAGAGGCGGGCATATTCGCCGCCGGTTGCCAGGAGCTTAGCATGACTGCCGTCCTGGACAATCTGCCCGGCCTGCATGACGATCACTCTGTCGACTAACTGACAGAGGCCGAAACGGTGCGAAATAATCAAGGCGGTTTTGCCCTGGGCTGCTGTGATGAAGTTGGCCAGGATCTCCGCTTCGATCAAAGGGTCAAGTGCACTGGTTGGTTCATCCAGGATCAGTAATTGGCTGTCCTTAAAAAGGCTGCGAGCTAAGGCGACCTTTTGCCATTGGCCGCCAGATAACTCTTTGCCGCCAAATTCGCGGCCCAGCACGTCATCCAGTTCCATTAGCCCGGCCAGTCCTGCCTGCTCCAGGGCGACTGCCAGGCCCGGGTCGTCTGTCAGGCGGGAGCTATCAGAAATAGCCAGGTTTTCCCGCAGGGTCAGCTTGTAAGCTAAAAAATCTTGCGCTAGGGCAGATATGCCGGCATAAAGGCTGTCTTTACAAAAATCTGTCACAGGCCGGCCATCGTAAAGCACCTGGGCTTGCTCAGGCGGGTATAAGCCGAGTAGAATTTTAACCAGGGTTGTCTTGCCGCTGCCGTTTTCGCCAACGATGGCGATCTTTTCTCCCTGATGGATTGTCAGATTAAGCTGCTTTAAGGCCTGGCTTTGGCTATTTGGATAACTAAAACTGATGTTTTCTAGTTCTATAGTCTGCTGCAGGCCGGGGTAGCTTGATTTGCCGCTTGCTTCTTCAGGCTGATCAAGAAAGCTATAGTAGTCTTCGGCATAGGGGATACCGTCAGTCAGCCAGGCAATGCTTTGTAAAAAGTCCTGGGTGCCGTCTTGCAGGCTAAGAAAAGCGGCTATTGCAGCTGCAAAGACTCCGATTGTCACCTGCCCGTGCAAGGTCAGGAGCAAAACGAGCAGGATGGAGGCACAGTAGCCTAGGATGCGCAGACCATCACATAATAAGAGGGAAAGTGCATCCTTTTTCTGAACAGCCCATAATTCTTCGTTTACTTCATCCCTGGTTGCCTGCCACTTGTCTGTCAGATAGCTGGCAAAACCCATCACTCGCATCTCTTTGGCAGCCTGCTGGCTGCTGAAAAGACTCCAGAGATAAGCCAGCAGGCGATTTTTCCTGGCCTGATGTTTTTTTACATGGTAGAATTCTTTGCCTCTGATAAGACGGGCGAAAAGATAGGGCAGGGCTGACAGGAAAGCCAGGGGCAGCAGCCAGATATTATAGGTAGCCAGGAGGGCTGCCAGACTGGCTATCCGGATGCCAGCCCGGATCAATCTAAAGGAATAGTTGCAAAGACCAGAAAGTGTCTCGTCTTGAATGGCTTTTTCCGCTCTGGCTTTTTTGTTGAGCATAGCTGCATCCTCGAAGGTGATCAGGGGCAGCCGGGCCAGCTTCTCGTAAAGATGAATCCGGAAAAAGGTGCTTCCTTTTTCATAAATGCCGGCATTGAGGGTGATACTTCTGAAAAAAAGTAAAAAGTCATTGAGCAGATAAATGCCAAGATATAAACCGGCATAAAGAATGAGGCTGTTTACTGCTGTCTTGTAAGTAAGGACCTGGGCAGCGCTGTCAAATAATCGGACAGACACCAAGGTAGCTAGGGCTGGGACAAAGGCACCGTAGAGGTAGTCTAATACTGTAATGCTCGCAGAAAAGGGCATCAGCTGGAAGATGCTTTTTTGGATCCTGAGGATATATTTCATATGCTATCACCTAGCGGGGCAGCGGCATACCAGGAGCTCTGGCTGTTATACATTTTTGCGTAAAGACCAGCTGCTGCCATTAATTCTGCGTGGCTGCCTGTCTCGCTGATCTGGCCATCAACCAGGACCAGGATTTTATCAGCCAACCTGGCACTGGCTAACCGGTGCGAGATCATGATAGCACCTCTGCCTTGCAGGACCCTGGCGAAGCTGTGATACATATTGCTTTCGGCAACAGGATCGAGGGAGGCAGTTGGTTCGTCAAGGATGATAAAGGCACTGTCAGGCAGGCAGGCCCGGGCCAGAGCCAGGCGCTGCCACTGACCGCCGGACAGGTCAATGCCATCTTCTTCCAGTTTGCCCAGAGGAGTATCAAGTGCTGCGATGTTATCGGCTAGTCCCATTTTTAAGGCAGCCGCAAGGGCAGTATCGTTGTCGATTTTAGCCAGATCGCTCAAAGCGACATTCTCGCGCAAGGTCAAGGAGTATTTGCCGAAGTCTTGAAAGACCAGGCTGAAGACCTGGCGCAGAGCAGCAGCATTCAGAGATTGAATATCCTGATCGTTGATCAGGATACGGCCGCTGTCCGGTCGGTAAAGCCGGCAAAGAAGCTTGATAATGGTTGATTTGCCAGCTCCATTCTCGCCAACCAATGCAATTCTTTCACCTGGCCTGATAGTAAAGCTGACGCCCTTTAGCACTGGCTGGTTTGTTTTGGGATAGCTGAGGACAACATTTTCAAAGCTTATCTGAGGCGGGCCAGCTCTGAGCTCAAGCCCGTGCCCGTTTATCTCCGGTAGGCCTAAAAACCTGTGATAGTGCTCCAACAGGAGCTGGCGCCGGCGCAGGTTTTGCACCGAGTGGGATAAACCATCGGCTGTGGCCAACACTGTGCCGATGGCGATGATCAGGGCTGTGAATAGCCCGATTGTGATAGTGCCGTGCGTGATACTTAAGACAAGACTGATGATAATGAAAAAAGACCAGATCTTGAAAAGGATGGTACTGAGCAAAAAGTATTTCTGTGACTGAAAGGTTGTTTTTACACGGGTGTTCAGCACTTCCCGGGCAGTCTGGCGCCACTTGCGGGCGATGTAATCTGTGGCCCGGAAGATCTTCAGTTCAAACAAAGCAGCCTTGTCAGACAAAAGTCCGCCGAGGTAGTTCATAGTCCTTTCCTCGCTGGACTGGCTAGAAAACATGGTGTTCATCATGTCAGCAGCTTTAAAATCCAACCAAATCATGGGCAGGAGCAAGGCTGCAAAGCCAGCCAAAAACCACCAACTGGCCTGGGCAAATATCAAGGCTGCACCAGTAACACTGATCATGGCTTCTAGTACACCCAGGACCGTCAAAAAGAGCATGAAAACCTGGTCTTGCGGATCAGAGGACATGCGGTGTAAGGTGTCCTGGATAGCCTTATCTTCAAAGCAGGCGTAGTCCAGTTTTTTATACTTGTCCAGGATATCAGGTGTCATGGCAATATTTAGCTGCCGCTTGATCGCTATATAAAGGATGCCGTTGAAAAAGCCTCCGCCCACTGAACTAAAAAACAGGGCCAACATAAGCAAGACCAGCCAGATGACCAGGTCCTGCCAGCTGGCAGCATCCTGGAAGATATTTGCTGCTGTATCAATGATACGCTGGGTAAAATAGATCGACAGGGGCGCCAAAAAAGCAGCCAGAGCAATTTGGACCAGCTTCAAAAGTGTCAAGCCGGGTGCATAGTGCCAGACCAGGCTGATAGACTTGCAGGATTTGCCAAACATTTGCGAAGTCTCCTTCTAAACAATGAAGCTTGCTGGATAGGTGCAGCCCGGGCCGGATTGGTCTGTAACATATTAACATTTTAGGAATCTAATAGAAAGCTCAATAACCTGCAAGAAAATGTGTGACAAGTGAAGAGGGTATAGTAAAATGAATATAATAAGCTTATCTAGGCATCTACTAATTGCTCTCTAACAAGAGGGCCAGCCTGGCCACGCGGCATAAATAAGTAAACGAGGGGTGATTTTATGGCAAAAATAGTTATCATTGGCGCAGGATCTGGTTTTGGTGGTCGCTTAAGCCTTGATGTATTGTCCCGGGAAGCCCTGCAAGCTTCAGAGATATGTTTATGTGATATAAATGAAAGGCGACTGAACCAGGTTTATCGTTATGTAAAAGCTACAATAGATCATTACGGTTTTCCTGCTAGTGTAAAAGCAACCACTAATCGGCTTGAAGTGTTGCCAGATGCAGACTTTGTGATAACTTCCGTATCAGTAGGTGGTGGTGCTTATTATGGCAATCCGTACAGGGATGAAATAGAGATCCCGCAAAAATATGGTATTGAACAGTCAGTAGCAGACTCAATGAGTGTGGGTGCAACATTTCGCTTTTTTCGAACAGCACCTGTTCACATGCAAATCCTGCGTGATGTAGAAAGGCTTGCACCGCATGCAGTACATTTAAACCACACAAATCCAATGGCTATGCTTTCTTATCTGCATAGCACCCAGACTAATTTGCGGACAGTTGGACTCTGCCATGGTATTGTTCATACTAACCAGACCGTATGCCGATATCTTGGCATAGCAGCAGAAAAAACACGCTATCGTGTGGCAGGAATCAATCATTTATCATGGTTTTTAAATTGGACTTATGAAGGTAAAAATGTCTACGATATGCTAGATGAAAAGCTCGCTGATGTTGACAATCCAGAAACTTTAGAATTTGAAATAAAAGAATCAGTGCGGCTTGAGCTATACAGGCAATTTGGTTATTTCCCTACAGAATCGAACAGCCATGATTCGGAATATTTACCATACTTTAGGCGTACTCCTGAATTGATGGACCTTTATCATTTGTCACCCCGGCAAAAGGTGGCTGACAGCCGTAAGATTACTCAAGAATGGATGAAAGACGAAGAAAATACCAAGGGATATGGCGAGATTATCCGCTCTGATGAGTACACAACAGGCATAATGGAAGCTTTACTAACAGATGTGCCATTTAGATTTTACGGAAATGTGATCAACAATGGTTCAATTACAAATCTACCACAGGACCTGTGTGTGGAAGTTCCCTGCATGGCGGACTCCCAGGGAATCAGTCCTGTGCATGTCGGGGCATTACCTACTCAGCTGGCAGTAATAAATCGCTCACAAATGAACATCCAGGAGCTTGCTGTACAAGCAGTTGTCAATCGGGATCGCGAGGCTGCTTTTTATGCTGTTGCTTTAGATCCGAATGTTGCTGCTGCTTGTTCTTTACCCAAAATTCGCGCAATGTTTGAAGAATTGTGGAAGGCTGAGGAACACTTGCTAACTTGGTTTGATCCTAAGCATACCGGCCCGGTAGCAGAAATATGTGCTCCTTAGAAGTGAATAGCAACCCATGCCATAAATCAGAGGAGGAGCCAGGTATGGCGAGTAAATCCACCCCGCCAGCTGGCCTGATTGATGCCCATGTGCATATATCTGGCTGGCAAAATAACGACATAAATTATATTGAAGCTCTGCGCCGCTATCGCATGCAAAATAAGCTTGCTGCAATCGGTGTTGTTTGTGTACCCTTTTTAGGACCTGATCAGAAACGCAATATCACGGAAAATCTGCTCGCCGCCATTTTAAAAGATCAGGATCCTCATATATACAGCTTTGGCGGCCTGGTCTATCCCACCCAGCCGATGCAACTGCCTTTCCCAGATGAGATTAAGCCGGAACAGCAGCTAAAAGAGTTGCTTGCGGCTGGTTTTGATGGTGTCAAAATGCTGGAGGGTAAGCCTACAGCCAGACGCCAGATCGGACTTCCTTTGTGTTCGCCTGCTTATGATGAATATTATAGTTTACTGGAGAGTAAAGAGGTCCATCTAATTTGGCATGTGGCAGATCCGGCCCAGTTCTGGGATCCGGCTGAGGTGAACGAGCAGATGCTGGCAGCGGGCTGGTTTTATGGCGGAGATGGAGGCTTTATCACTAGAAATGCCTTGTATGAGGAACTCTGGCAGGTCCTAACCAGGTTTCCCAAGCTTAAGGTGACTTTCGCTCATTTTTTATTCTTGGAAGATGAGCCGGAGTTGGCAGCTAAACTTCTGGATGACCATCCAGGCCTTTGTTTTGACTTGACCCCGCATTGGCGCATGTATGTTGCCTTTAGCAAAGAGCGTCAGATGTGGCAGGATTTTTTCCAGACTTATGCTGACCGCTTAATCCTGGGTACTGATAACTGTTCGGGCTACGAACCAGAAAGACAAAAAAGACAGTTGGATTTTGTGTGGCGATTTTTAATGACAGATGATGAGCTGGAGCTGGCCGGGCAAACAGGCCTGCAAGGCCTGGCCTTACCAGCAGCGGTTGTTGAAAAGATCAGCAGCGCGAACTTTTTAGTCAGGACAGGAGCCAAGCCAAAATCCATTACAAAAACAGCCTTAAAAGATTATTTGGCTGCCAATCTGGTAAAAGCGCCACGGGGCACTTTGCAGATGAAGATTGAAGAATATATGCAAAGTGGCCTGATCTGAAAACAGCTTATATTAGCCTTAGCCAAGAGCAGCCTTGCCTTCAGAGCATAGGAAGGGTGACAATTTGCTGGCCTAGGCGTAAAAATTGTTCGGGTGTATAGAACTTGCGCCGGTACTTTTCGATCAAAGCTGGTGTTAAGGAGCAAAAGCTGTCTTCATTTAAACCGACAATCAGGAAGGTGCCTGCAATAATATCGTAGTCTGCCAGGGCCCGGTTAAGGGGCAGTCCCAGGAGCTTACCCTCTTCGTTACAAATAAGGCCGACCAAATCAGTAAAGGGATAGATGACTTCGATCAGGCCGCCAACTTTTTCCTGCAGAGTTTTCAGGTCATTTTTGATATCCACCAGCAGCGGGTGCCTGCCTGGCTCAATTAGAAGTACGTCCATACCTAATACCACTTTCCTTGCTTGCCTAAGGATAAATAAATCATTTTTGGTTCTATTCTTTTGCTTGAATGTAGGCATTAATTATGATTATAGAGGCTTGTTTCCAACTAGACCTAGTGACTTTGTGACAAAAAATGACAAAAACCTACTTGATTTTAAGGATGATCTACAAGTTTGTCTTATATTGCTTTTAAACCGGTAAAAGCCTTGCTATTAGCCCTTTTTAGCTTGGTTTTGCTGCAGG
Source organism: uncultured Oscillospiraceae bacterium (assembly GCA_964654125.1). Lineage (GTDB taxonomy): Bacteria > Bacillota > Clostridia > Saccharofermentanales > UBA5734 > JAAYBY01. Next base: position 3,844 of record CAZZGG010000084.1, on the reverse strand, counting down.
AAAATCCTAGCGTGAAACATGATTTGCATATGATGCAATAATATTTGCTATTGAAAAGCAAGGTGTTCTTATAATAAGATGCCTCATGCAGCAAGCCATTATAATTGGAATTATTCTTATCCTAGGCTTTACGCTGATTAATAACATTTCGTCGACAGACAAAAGCAATTGACCCAAAGAAAAATGAACAGTTGGCTTTTTTAAAATCTGCTGGATTTTAGGAAAACAAGACAAAAAAGGATGATATCCATGCCTACAAGGAAGCTTGCCAAAACAGGATTGTCACATCCAAATCAACTGCATTCCATATTACGGAACTGGCAGGTCTATCTCATGCTGGTGCCAGTAATTGCCTATTATGTAATATTCCATTACGGCCCCATGTATGGCCTGCAAATTGCCTTCAAGGATTATAATCCGGTGTTAGGCTTTTGGAAGAGCGCCTGGCGGGGGCTTGATCATTTCAAACGCTTCTTCTCTGGTTTTAACGCCAGCAGGACAATAAAAAACACCCTTATTCTCAGCTTTTTATCCCTGGTTGTCTCCTTTCCTTTAACGATTGTGCTGGCTTTAATGCTGAATGAAGTCAAGTCGCAAAAATTTAAGAAGACAGTCCAGACCATAACGTATGCTCCTCATTTTATATCTGTGGTTGTTGTAATCAGCATGATGATCTTATTCACTCACCCGGAACGCGGCATCATCAACTTTGCCATCAGGGCCTTGGGCGGCGAAACAATCCGTTTTATGGAAAGACCAAACTGGTTCAGGCCGCTTTACATCATATCAGGGCTTTGGCAGGAGCTGGGTTACGGTGCCATCATATACATAGCAGCTTTGGCAGGGATTGATCAGGAGATCATCGAAGCAGCCTCGATAGATGGTGCCAGCCGCATGAGAAAAATCTGGCACATTAATATTCCAGGTATAATGCCAACAGTCATCACAATGCTGATACTGCGCGTGGGAGGTATCATGACCATAGGCCATGAAAAAACTTTCCTAATGCAAAATGCCTTGAACCTGGATACATCCGAAATCATCTCTACTTATACATATAGAATAGGTATCCTTAACAACCAGATGAGCTTTGCCTCAGCAGTAACCTTATTTAATTCGGTGATCAACTGTATCCTCTTGATCTCATTCAATAAGTTCTCAAAGAAGGTCTCAGAGACCAGCTTGTGGTGAAGGGAGCCTAACCATGTCTGAACAAAAAAACAAAACATCAGGTGCTGGCAAACTTACGCAATTAAACCTGGGCGATAAAGTATTTGATATTATCAATATCAGCCTCTTATTGTTATTGTCTATAGTAACTGTTTATCCCCTGATCTTTGTTTTGAGTGCAACCTTGAGTGATCCAATTGAAGTGGTCACTGGCCGTGTCTATCTCCTGCCGCGCGGTTTTAATCTGGATGCCTACAAAAGTGTACTTAGTAATGCAACAATAGGGATAGGTTATCGCAACTCTATTTTTTATACTATCCTGGGTGTTTCCATCAGCATGGTCCTGACCATCTTTGCGGCCTTTGGGCTGTCACGCCGGAATCTGGTCGGCCGGAAGTTTTTGACAGTTCTGATCACTTTGACCATGTTTTTCAGCGGCGGTCTGGTACCCTTATACCTTGTTGTCAAAGATCTGGGCCTGATCGGCAGTTTCTGGTCAATCATCCTGCCCTCAGCCATGTCGGCCTACAATATGCTGATTATGCGCTCGTATTTCATGAACAGCATCCCTTATAGCCTGGAAGAGGCTTCTGTCATCGATGGGTGCTCTCCCATGGGCCTGTTAACAAAAATTATCCTGCCTCTTTCCACACCAGTACTGGCAGTTATAGCTCTCTTTTATGGCGTGGCCCGCTGGAACTCCTACTTTTCTGCCATGCTCTACCTGAGCAGCCAGAAAAATCTCTGGCCACTGCAACTTGTTGTAAGAGAGATTGTTATCCAAAGTACCACCACGGAGATGATGGAGGTGGGGCTAGTCAGCCTGGAGCAGATTATGGCCAAAGAGGCACTAAAATACACCTCAATAGTGGTAGCCAGTGTGCCACTATTAATAGTTTATCCCTTCATCCAAAGGTATTTCGTCAGAGGAATAATGATTGGTTCAATCAAGGGATAGGTGAGAAGACAGGAAACAGAATCAACCGTTAGAAAAAACAGGAGGAAAGAAAATGAAGAGAAAATTAGCTCTGCTTCTAGCTCTGCTGATGTTGCTGACTGCTCTGACAGCTTGTGCTGGAACTGGAACGGAAGCTTCTAAAAGCACAGACCCTGCCGTGAGCGGGACAACAACAAAAGCACCTGACAAAAGTGAGACAGTCTCGACTGAATCAGCCGATGACAATCTCAATCTGACTGGTTTTCCCATCGTCAAAGAAACCATCCATCTTAAAGGGTACGGCGGCAGAGGCCCGGACAGCCTGCCTTGGGAAGAAACTGTTTTGTACCAGCTGTATGAAGAGATGACAAATATCAAAATCGAATGGGAACTGGCGGATGTTGAAACTATTGCCCAGGTGCGTAATATCAAGCTGGCCAGCGGCGATATGCCCGATCTGTTCTTCCAGGCTAGGATGCCGGTTATTGATCAGATGAATTATGGGGCCAATGGTATGTTCGTGCCCTTAAATGACCTAATTAATGAATACGCACCCAACATAAGGAAGATTTTGCAAGACAAGGATTATGATGATGTCCGCAAGATGTGGACTATGCCAGATGGTAACATTTACTCAGTTTCCGGACTGGTTGCCCCTGATAACAAAGTGGGCAGGATGCCGCAAAAATGGTGGATCAAGATGTCCTATGTTGATGAAGTCAATGAAGGCCATATCCCCACCACTACTGAAGAACTCTATGAATTCCTCATGAGGGTAAAAGGCAAGTATCCTGATATGAATCCCCTGTCTTGTCACAGGTTCAGCTGGATCAGGCGTCACTTCAAAGGCTCTTTTGGCCTTGGTAACAGAAGTGCCTACACCCATGAGCATGTATCCTGGGACTATGAAAACAATGCTGTCAGCCTGGACCTGACAACTGACAGATACAAAGAAATGCTCAAATACATGAACCGGCTCTATGAGGATGGCCTGCTCGATCCTATGATCTTCACCCAGGAGATGGCATCCTATGTGGCCAATGGCAAAGAAGATAAATACGCCTTCATCCATGGTAATACACCAGGTGTGTTTGGCTTCACAGAAGCAGAATGGAATACAGAAGGCGAAGAAAACAGCTGGTACTGTGGTGTGATAATGGAAGGGCCCTATGGAGACAAAATCATGAGCACCTACATGCCACAAAGCTTCATGCCAGGCCAGTTCATCATCACCAGTGTCAACCAATATCCGGAAGCCACCATCAGGTGGGTTGATTATATGCTCGATGGTGCAGAGGGATCGCTCTTTATTTCAGCCGGGGTTGAAGGTGTCAGCTTTGATATTGATCCTGAGACAGGCTTGCGCGTGGGCTACAAGACAGAAGATACAGGCAAACAATATGGTTGGACATCCAGCTACCCTGTAACGCTCAGCTCAGTGGATATCATCAACGGCGGCCATCCGACACCGGATACGCCATATGGCAGAGCACTGGATGCTCTTTTTGAAACACGTCCGGAATCAGTCTGGGGTGCTTTCACTTACACCAAGGAAGAAGCTGAGAAAATGGCGACATACCAGGCAGATATTGAGTCTTATGTCGATGAAGTTGAGGCTAAGCTCATAACTGGCGAATACTCATTCGAGGAGTGGGACAATATCCAGGCTAAGATTAAGCAGATGGGCCTTGACGATTACCTCGATATCTATACAACAGCTGCCAGAAGGTTCGAAGA